>JAZOAC010000114.1:0-37574 GCA_045595285.1 Kiritimatiellia bacterium
CTGTCGCGCTTCACCTCTCTCTGTCGCGCTATATGTCGTGAGGTTTCCGATCCATTGATGCGGCGCGTCCGCGCCTTAGAGCCGCGCATGGCGCGGCTTTGGGATGCAATTAAAGCCTTAAAGGCATACATTGCTCAATTATGTAGGCGCAAGCGCTTAAGCTTGCGCCGTAAAGAACGAATCGGAGATTCGGGGCAAGCACAGCATGGACCGACGGTACGAGAAAAATGGGTAAACTCCAGCCGCTTTCGGGGGTGTGTTTTTCAGGGGGTGGCTGTATAATATAGGCAAAATTGAAGTTCTAAGGAGGAAGGATGACATGAACAATAAAACGCTTCGTAGTTTTGTCTCTCATTCATTCTCAGCGGCCTTCGTTCTCGCGGCGGCGGTGCGGATGCATGGTAACATTGGCGCCGAGATGGATTCTGCTGAAAACAGCAATAGCTCTAAAAATCAGCAGACATAAGCCAATAATCAAACTCTTTTCAGGGTTCGCCATGATTGTTCAAGCCGTCAACACTGAGAATATACCATTCTTTGAGGCAAATTGTTCAGCAGATATTTTGTCTGCAACTATGGTTTCGTCTGCTTCAGACGGGGCTGGTTGCGCCATTCGGTCAGTGTTTTCCCGAATTTCGCTTTGAAGACGTTGCGGAGGTGGTTTGTGTTGTGGAAACCGTTTGAATTGCGACTACTTCTTCAGGCCCTTCGAGTCGTTCCGGCTGCGCCAGGCCGCGGGTGACATCCCGGTGGCTTTTGTGAATACCCAGCGCAGGGAACGCTCATTGCCGTATCCGCATTGAGCATAGATCGAATTGACCGCGATACGCGGATTTGCCAAAAACTGCTTGGCTTTGGATATGCGCACCGATATGATTTCTTCGCGTATGGAGTGGCCTGTGATATCGCGGAAGCGGTTTTCCGCTGTTCTGGCGGTGAGACCCATTTCTCGCACTACATCTTTGGCGGATATGCCTTTGCATGCGTTCATTCTTATGTATTCGATTGCATGAACAACCCGTATATCGGTTCGAGAGGCCTTGCGGGTGGAAAGCCGCCGTTCAATTGGGTCGGTACCAAAACTTATTATCGTCGGTTCCATGTCAGGATCTTTGAATCTGCGCATGAGAAGTCCGGCGGCAAGCCTTCCGGAGCGTTCAAAAGCGGGCGCGACGCTGGAAAGCGAAGGTGACGTATTGTTGCAGATGAGCTCGTCGTTGTCGATTCCCATCACGGTCATGTCATCAGGAACGGCTATCCCGGCGTTTCTTGCGACCCTGAGCACGTGCGTCGCCATTTCGTCGTTTGCCGCCAGTATTCCGCATGGCTTTGGCAGTGAAGCGACAAAGTCTGCAAGCTGTGATTCGAAAAGGGCGCCAGTCTCGCAATTTCTGCTCTCCCATGACCTGAATACATGGATGTTCTTTCCGCGAGAGCGCATCTCCCTTGTGAACATTTCTTCCCGTTCCATCGTCCATTCACGGTGCGTACGGTAATGGACAAACGCGTAGTCATTCATGTTCCGGACGAGAAGTTCATTGATGGCCTTTGCTATTATCTCTCCGGGGTTCTGCTTCACCCCAAAATAGTCACCGCCAATCCTTGCGGTGTCCGCATCGCAATATACCGCAATGACATTCGCGAATTCCGAAGGTCCACATCCGCGATGCCTGAATACACCGCCTTCCACTATGACCCCATCCGGCGACCAATATTTCAGAACGGACTTTATTCCGTCGTCGAGTTCTCCTACGTCGACTGCCTCGACATGCCACTTCTCGTGTTGTGCAACAGCGTATATTCCGGCAAGTCTCTGCCTCCACATCATGAACGCGCTTTCGTAAAAGTATATCACTGTTTTCATGTCACGTAATTGTATCAATTAGCAAAACATACTTCAATACCTGCTTCGTTTCTTTTCCTAATATAATTTCGTAAATCTTCCTGTGCGTTTCCTCTGTTTGAAGTATAATATGCGCAATGAAAAGCAAAAAAGTTATATTTTCATTCTTTTGCATTTGTTCGTTGCTGGCTTATGCGGCGGATATGGAGGATCTTGCGGGGGAGTGGAGACTAGAACCAGTGTCCGAATGCTGCGTTACATCCTGTGCGGCGCGTGTTCCCGGTGACGTTCATTCGGCGCTTTACAAGGCCGGGTTGATGCCCGATCCCTATTTGGGGTGCAACGAGACGAACGTGCAGTGGATCGCGAAGGCGGATTGGGAGTTCTCGCGTTCGTTCGAGGTGAGTGCGGCGTTCGTCGCGCGCAAGCGGATCGTCCTTGAGATCGAGAACGCCGACACGTTCGCCGATGTCTATCTGAACGGCGTCAAACTCGGAACGCTCTCGAACCGTTTCGCCCGCTGGACGCTCGACGCGAAGAAGGCGCTGAAGGTCGGCCGGAACGAGATTCGGGCGGTGTTCAAAAGCGCATGGCTTGAGGCAGACCGGCGCAGAGCGGTGCTCGGGCGCACGTTCCCTATGTCGAACGTGCCGTGGGCGAAGAATCAGGCGCTCATCCGCAAGCCCGCCTGCCATGCCGGATGGGATTGGGGACTCGCGCAGATGACGACCGGCTTTTGCGGACCGGTGAGGCTTATCTCCCATGATGGGCCGAAGATCGACTATGTCTACTGCAATCAGGATTTCAATGAAGATTTCTCGTGTTGCGAGCTGACGGTTTTCGCCGATGTCACCGAAGCCGACGGACGCGTTCACACCGTCACCAATCGCATCGCCGTCGACAATCCTCCGCTTTGGTGGCCGAACGGAGCGGGTGAGCGGAAATTCTATGAATTTACGGTAAAAGTCGGCGATGAAAAGGTGACGCGCAGAATCGGGCTTCGCAAAATAGAGATTGTCAACACCCCGGATGTTGACGAGGCGGGAAAGAAGGGGGCGCGGATGGCGGTGAAGGTGAACGGACGCGAACTCTTCATGAAGGGGGCGAACTGGATTCCCTGCGATGCGTTCGAGATGCGTCAGACGCCTGAACGCTACCGCGATCTTCTTGAAAGCGCGGCGGCGGCGAACATGAACATGATCCGTCTCTGGGGCGGCGGACAGTACGAGAAGGACAGCTTTTACGATATCTGTGATGAACTCGGGCTTTTGGTCTGGCACGATCATATGTTCTCGTGCGCCGTCTATCCGTCGGACGACGCTTTCCTCTCGGAAGTGGAGATGGAGCTTTCCCATCAGCTGCGCCGGCTCCACGACCATGCGTCGATTGCGCTGTGGTGCGGGGACAACGAATGCATCGGCGCACTGAAATGGTTCAAGGAGACCAATGCCGACCCGGAATACTACAAGTCGGCACTGATTAAGCGCCATGAACTGCAAAGCCGGATGGTGGCGAAATACGATCCTTCGCGGATGTTCTGGCCGAGTTCTCCGTGCGCGGGTCCCGGCAGCTTCGCCGACAACTGGAAGAACGATTCCCAGGGTGATATGCACAACTGGCAGGTGTGGCACAATAATCGTCCGTTCGACGCCTACTACGCTTACCGTCCGCGCTTTTGCAGCGAATTCGGCTACCAGAGCTTTCCCTCGATGGAGGTTGCCGAGACATTCGCCACTCGTGAACAGATTCTTTCTCGTGCGCCGGAATTCGAGTGGCATCAGAAGAATCCCGGCGGCAATCGGCGCATCCGCGAAACGATGCTCCGCTATTTCAAGGCGCCGAAAGATGTCGAGTCGGAACTGCTGCTCTCGCAGTTTCAGCAGGGAATGGCGATAAAGATGGGCGTCGAAGGCTGGCGTGCACAGCGTCCGCGCTGCATGGGCACGCTCTACTGGCAGCTGAACGACAACTGGCCTGTCGCCTCGTGGAGCTCGATCGAATACGGCGGGAAGTGGAAGCCGCTCCATTATGCGGCAAAGCGCTTCTACGCTCCGGTGGCGGTCGTTGCCCAGCCTGAAATCGCGGACAAGAAGGCCGATGTGACGAAAGGGAGCGTTTTCGCCCTCAACGATACGGACGAGACGCTGGACGGAGAGCTTCTCGTTGAATACTGGACGTATTCGGGGAAGGTCGTTTCGGTGGAGAAGAAATACGTTTCGCTCCCGCCCGGAAGTTCCACGAAAGTCGGCTCGTTCGCGAAGCCAGCCGAAAGTGGGGAGCCGGTGTTTCTCCATTTGACGCTCACAACCGCACAGGGCATCAGCCGGAACGACTGGCATTTCGGCTACTACAAGGACATGCCGCTTGCCGCCGCGAAGATAGAAGCCAAGGTCGACGGAGATACCCTTGCGATTTCATCTGACAAGCCCGCGTTCTTTGTCTGGGCGAACGTCAAGGGCGTGCGCGGAGAGTTTGACGACAATTCCTTCACGCTCCTTCCCGGTCGCCCGCGGACACTCCGCTTCGACGGACGGTTCGACGGCAAGCGCGTGGACGTGTACGATCTTTCAAGCTTGACGAGAATGGAAGACGCCGAATCCCATGTCGATCCGTTTGTGGGCACTTCGGCTACGGGGCATACGTTCCCGGGCGCCTGCATCCCGTTCGGTATGGTGCAGGCATCTCCTGATTGCGGTACGGAGTCGTGGCATTACTGCAGCGGCTACCGGCATGAAGACGAGAGCATTTGCGGATTCTCGCAAACCCATCTCAACGGAACGGGCGGAATGGATCTTGGCGATGTGCTTTTGCTTCCGTTTTGCGGCAATGCCGAAGCACGCGGCTGGAGAGAGCGTATTGGCAAGGATCAGGAGCGGGCATCTCCGGGCTATTATGTGGCAACGCTGACGGATTCGAAGATTCGCGCAGAGGTGACGGCTACGGAACATGCGGCCATATACCGTTTCCGCTATGACGGCGGTGGAAGGGCAAAACTTCTTTTCGACGGCCAATGGGGCATTGTCTACAAGGGAAAACTGGCGAATCACGTAAGGTCGTTTTCATTCGAGTTGGACGGCAATACCGGATTTGGCAGCGTGCGGCGCACATTCTGCTGGACAGATCGCACCGCCGCATGCAAGGTGGAGTTTAGCCGGCCATTCGCGGATTTTGAAAAACTGCCGAAACGCCATGCGTCCGAGAAGGGAGATCGCTACGTTTTCGGTTTCGACCTGAAGCCGGGCGAAACTCTTTTGGTGAAAGTGGCGCTCTCCCGTAAAGATGTGGCTGCCGCCGCTAGAAATCTTGCGGCTGAAATCCCCGGTTGGGATTTCGAGCGCGTGCGCTCGCGCGCAAAGGCATCGTGGGATTCGGTTCTTGGATTGGCGGAGGTCGAGGGCAGCGAGGATCAGAAGCGCAACTGGTACACGGCGCTCTATCATCTTTGCATCCAGCCGAACAATGTGGCCGATGCCGGCGAAGCTCCGTTCTATTCCACGCTTTCGTGTTGGGATACTTTTCGCGCTGCCCATCCGCTCTACACGATTCTCATGCCGGACAAGGTTTCGGAGATGCTTTCTTCGATGCTGAAGCAAGGGCGAATCACCGGTTTTCTGCCGATATGGACGCTGTGGGGAGTGGATACCGTGAGCATGATCGGTGCACATTCGATCCCCGTCATCGTCGATGCATATCTGAAGGGAATTCCGTTCGATTCCGCCGAGGCGTACAGGCAGATCAAGGATACACTGACGCAAAAGCACAATCGCGTAAAGGAAAATTGGGATATATACGACCGCTACGGATATTATCCGTTCGATCTCGTGAAAGGTGAATCGGTTTCGCGCACGCTCGAATGCGCCTACGACGACTGGTGCGCCGGCGAGATGGCGGCACGTCTCGGCCGCAAGGAAGATGCCGTGCGTTTCCGCCGCCGGGCGGATTATTGGAAGAACGTTTTCGATACGGCGACCGGAATGGTTCGCGGAAAGGATTCGCACGGCAAATGGCGTACACCGTTCGATCCGTACGCTTTTGGCCATGGCGCGGGAAGAGACAACGATTTCACTGAAGGAAACGCTTTCCAATATACATGGCATGTGATGCATGACGTGGACGGACTTGTCTCCGCCATGGGCGGAAAAGAGGCGGCGTTGGCGAAACTTGAGTCGCTTTTCAAGGAGCGAGACACCACTGGCGGTGCGCCTCCGGACGTGACGGGGCTTATAGGGCAGTATGTGCACGGCAACGAGCCGAGCCACCATGTGATATACCTTTTTACGCTGCTGGGGCGTCCCGATCTCGCCGCTAAATACGTGCGGGAAGTCTTCGACCGATTCTATCTTCCGAAACCTAATGGACTGTGCGGCAACGACGATTGCGGACAGATGAGCGCGTGGTACGTCTTTTCGGCGATGGGGTTCTATCCGTTCAATCCCTGCGGCGGCGAATACGTTATCGGCGCGCCGCAGATTCCGCAGGCGAAGCTGAAGCTTGCCAACGGCAAAATCTTCACGGTCGCCGCAAGGAATCTGTCGAAGAAGAACAAGTACGTCAAGAGCGTTACGCTGAACGGAAAGCCGGTAACGGATTGGAAAATCCGCCATGCCGATATAATGTGCGGTGGCGAACTTGTTTTCGAGATGACGGATGTTGTCCCTGCTTCCGGTATCGCACGGTGGATTGCAGCGCCAGGGAACGAATCGCCGGCTTTCGAGAAGGTGTTCACGGTGCCACCGGATGCGACATCGGTGTCGTTGACGATTGCCGCTCCCGGCTTTTACGAGGCATATCTTAACGGAAAGCGGATAGGAGACAGAGTGCTCGATCCTTCCCCTACAGATTTCACTAAACGGGTATTGACGGTTTCTCACCGATTGCCTTCAGTGCCAGGCGATTATTCGCTGAAGGTTCTTTTGGGCCATGGATGGTATTGTCAGCGGTCTATTGCGACGTGGGATAACCATCGAGACAGTTGGCGGTCCGAGCCATGTTTGAAGGCTTCGATAGCGATAATGCACAAAGATGGGCGAAAAACCGTGATAGGAACGGATGCTTCCTGGAGGCAGGCCGCAAGTCCGCTTGCCTATGATGATCTCAGGGAGGGCGAGATTCTCGATCCCGGTTTTGTGCTGCCGCGGCCGGGACGGAAGGAGTTCGCCGTGGAAGTCGCCGGCCCGAAAGGGCGGCTGGTGCCGATGGTGCATCCGCCCGCAAGAATCGTCAGGATCGCACCTCCGAAATCGGTCAAGAAAGTAAAGGATGGTTGGATGTTCGACTTTGGCGAGAATCTCGCCGGTTGGACAAGAATGGAATTTTCAGACGGCAAAAGGGGTGATGTGGTCACTATCCGCTATGACGAGCGGATCCGGCCGGACGGAGAGCCGACCGTCCGTGTGGAGAAGAAAAGCGTACCGCATCATCGTGAAGATCCTCTTTGGGGACCGGAAGCGCGGGCGATCGACTGCTACTTTTTCCAGGCGGGTTCGACGAACATACTTCCTGGAGGAGTATGCCAGCAAGACCGCTTTGTCATCCCCGGTCCCGGTACGAGTGTTTACGAGCCGCGCTTCACTTATCACGGCTTCCGTTATGTTTGGGTGCGCGGTTGCGAAAAAGCGCCCGATGCCGTCGCTTGCGAGATACGGACCGATTTTGCCGAGACAGGTTCGTTCGTATGTTCTGATGTCGACTTTTCCGATTTGATGGCGATGGCTGACAGATCGTACAAATCCAACTTCACTGACGGTGTTCCCACCGATTGTCCGCATCGGGAGAAGAACGGCTGGACGGGAGACGCACAGTTCGCAAGCGAGTTCGCCCAGTACGCATACGACAATACCGAGGCATACATCAAGTGGCTCGGGGATATAGTCGACCATCAGGACAAGAAAGGTATGATCGGCGGCGTTGTGCCGTCGGGCGGATGGGGACGTGGCGAGAAGGGCCAGGGATGCGTATGGGATTCGGCGATGGCGATCATTCCATGGAACATATACGTGTACAAGGGTGACGACCGCGGTATACGGCTTGTCTTCCCCGCGTTGCGCAAATATCTCGACTACATTCGCACCACGCTCGACTCCAACGGACTTGTGGCGCATGGCATCGGCGACTGGATTCCTGTGGACCGCTATGCCGACAATCGCTTCTGCGCTTCCGCATACCGTTACGGAATGTTGCAGATCGCTTCCAAGATCGCACGCGATTTCGGCATGAAAGACGTTCAGGAGGAATACGCCCGCGAAGCGGAAGCGGCAAAGATGGCGTTCAACCGCGCGTTCCATAAGGGCGATGGACTTTACGCCGAGGGGCTTCAAACGCATCAGGCTTTGCCGATAACGTTTGGGCTCGTGGAGGCTGCGTTTGCCGCACGGGCTGCACAGCGTCTTGTCGATGCGGTCCATGCTTCCGGAGATCACATGGATTTCGGAGTAGTCGGATCGAAACACGTTTTCCGGGCGCTTGCGGAAACCGGTCACGCCGATCTTGCATGGAAGATGCTAAAGCAGCGGACGAAACCGTCGTTCCTGGTATGGCGCGATGCCGGTTCATCGACGCTATGGGAGGATTGGGAGACGGGATTTTCGCGCAACCACGTGATGTTCGGCGATTTCGCCTGTTGGGCGTACCAGTATCTTGCAGGCATCCGCCTTCCCGCCGGAGGAACACTGGCCGTACCCGATCCGGCCGTGAAAGGGATGCGTGAAATCGTTTTCGATCCCAAGCCCGTGCCTGGACTCGACAGGGCGCAGGCTACGGTGATGACGCAGTCGGGGCTCGTGACATGCGGATGGAAGCGCACTGCATCCGGGATCGAGAAAAAGATTTCGGCGCCTGATGGCGTGAAAGTTCTGTGAGCGAGGAAAGGAAAAAAAACAAATGAAAAACATGATCTGCAAAGCCGCCTTTGTCGGCTCTGTTGCTCTGTCGGCGGTCTGTCCGTCATTGGCGGACGACTACCGGTTCATCATCGGCGGATATCCGGCCGAGAACAAAAGCCATAGCGAAGTGTCAGACGCCGCGCCGCTTGCCGTCGGCACGCTTGCGGCCGCAAGCGCATCCTCGCCTATGGAAGCCCGCCGTTTCACATCCGTCGATTCCGCGGGCTGTCCGCTGCGTTCCGACAAATTCACCGCTCTGTACATCATTGTCCGATAACCTGTAAAAACCTAAAGGGGGAAAAGATGAAAATGAAGAAATTGGCAGTAGCCGCCATTACGGCCACCGCATCCAGCGTCGCGTTGGCGGAAACTTCGCAGACGCCGACGATTTCCGTACCGGAAGTCGAGAACGTAAAGATGGTGCAGGCGGCGAACCGTCTCGTCACCATCACCTACGAGCTTACGTATGATGCCGTGGTCACGTTGGACATCCAGACGAACGCGAATACGAGCGCTGCGGCGGACGATCCGGGCTGGACGTCAATCGGCGGCGAAGCCGTAAGCGTTGCCGTGGGTGACGTATGGAAGAAGTGCTCCGGAAAAACCACATATACGATAACCTGGCAGGCCGATCAGGCATGGCCGGGCAAGGACGGCAACGGTTTCAAGATCGCCGCCAACGGCGCCCGCGCCCGCGTTACGGCATGGCCGCTGGACAATACTCCTGATTATATGGTGGTGGACATTTCCGCCGGAGCCAAGCCGAATACGCAGCGGTACTACCCCGCGGTCGAATTCCTTCCGGGCGGACTTTTCGGCAGGGACGAGTACCGTACCACTCAGATCGTAATGCGCAAGATCATGGCCAAAAACGTTACTTGGACCATGGGATCGACATCAGACGAGACGTGGCGCAGCACAAGTGGATCCGAGGATACGCATCGAGTAATGCTCACGAATAATTACTACATTGGTGTGTTTGAAGTGACCCAGACGCAGTGGAGTCTCATCCAAAGCAAGAGAGAGTGGCCGTCGAATTTCAAAAATATTGAATATCGCGCAAAGCGCCCTGTTGAGAAAGTGAGTTACAATGAGATCCGTAATAATAGCGGGGATGATAATGTCGCCAACCCTGATTATGATTGGCCGATCGCCCCTAACGAAAATTCGTTCCTTGGCCTTTTGAGGTCTCGGACAGGCATCGATTTTGACTTGCCGTCGGAGACTCAATGGGAGTTTGCAGCACGCGCTGGCAACGGCGATGCAAAATGGGGAGATGGTTCCAGAATTATGAATGTGAATGAAGACCGGAACTTGGATCGTTTAGGACGCCATGTGTACAATGGAGGGAAAATCAACGGGACCGGTGAACCGGGCTCTGAATGCACTGCGGAGAATGGAACTGCCGAAGTGGGTAGCTACGATAAGAATTCGTGGGGTCTTTACGATATGCATGGTAATGTCTACGAATGGTGCCTTGATTGGTATGAAACGGATATTAAGGATAATTATGGAAAGGTCAATATAAATCCGGACGCACCAAGCCAAACACTTTCTGGCGCGAGTGGAACAAAGCGCGTAAAAAGAGGCGGAACGTGGTGGGCTGATTCCTCAAAAGCCAGGCCGGCTTATCGTACATCGGCTGAGCCCACAACTCGTGATAAGGGAGAGGGCTTCCGCCTGGCCTGCACCGCTGGCTTACAGTAACCGAAATGATGGGATGATATTGGAGTTGCATCAATGAAGCGGTTGTTGTCCGGTTTGTTCGCACTGGTGGCGCTTTGCGCCTCCGGTGCGGAAGTCAAGGTCGATTTCAACAGGGAGATGGGGCGTGTCAAGCCGGTCAACGGCGTCGGCCAACCTCCGATGGTCGGAAAGCTGACGTCATGGTCGATGATGCACTACCTCAAGGAGGCGGGTATCCCTTATTCCCGTCTCCATGATGTCGGCGGATGGCTTGGCGGCGGAATGTTTGTCGACATCCCCAATCTCTTTCCCGATTTCGACGCCGACGAGAACGATCCGGCAAACTACCGCTTCGCCTATACCGATTCACTTATGAAAGTTCTTGTGGAGAACGACGTTGAGCCGTTCTTCCGCCTGGGCGTGACGATCGAGAACTTTGCCTACTACGGCTTTCCGCCAGTGAACATCCTGCCGCCGAAGGATTATGCAAAGTGGGCTAGGATTTGCGAGCACGTGATTCGCCATTACACCGAAGGCTGGGCGGACGGCTTCAGGATGAAGATTAAATACTGGGAGATATGGAACGAGCCGGAGAACCATCCCGTCCCGGAGAAAAACCCGATGTGGCGCGGCGACTGGGAAAGTTTCATGCGCTTCTACGGTACTGTCGCTCCATATCTGAAGTCAAAGTTTCCGCATCTCAAAATCGGCGGTTACGGACACTGCGGCTTTTATGCCGGAGTGGGCTCGGATCATATTCCCGCGGCCAACTCGTCGCCGCGCACCCAGTATTTCATCGACTGCTCCCGGAAATTCCTCGCGGCCGCGCGCGACAACAAGTGGCCGCTCGATTTCTTCTCGTACCACTCGTATTCGGAACCGGCGGAGGCGCTGCGCCAGGTGCGCTTCGCGGATGAGCATTTGAACGAATTCGGTTTTACTGCCGACAAGTGCGAACGCATCTTCAACGAATGGCTTCCCTACGTCAGTCGCCAGAACCTCGGTACCGCCCTGCAGGCGGCTGGCATCGCCGCCGAGCTGATCGGGCTCCAGAACGGTCCTTGCGACATGGCCAACATCTATGACGCCAGTTGCAGCGCAAGCACGTATTCGCCGCTTTTCAATCCGCTTACACTCAAGCCGCACAAGGCATATTATGCGTTCACTGCCTTCAACGAGCTGCGCAAGCGCGGCACCGCTGTCCATGCGCAGGCGTTCGGCGAAACGAATCTCTGGGTTGCCGCGGCGATGGGTGAGAAGGATGCGGCCGTGATGATCGCAAACGACTCCGGCAAGGAAGTTCCGCTTAGTTGCGATTTCCAGGGGCACGTCGTGCTGTCGTGTCGCATTACGGACAAAGACCGTACCGATGCCTCTGTTTCGATGCCGAAAAAACTGCCCCCGCATTCTTTTGTGGTCGCGATTCTCTCCGCCGCGCCGTCGGTTGTCGTCAAAAAGGGGGGCGATTGGCTTCCGCTTGAGTACCGTAACGAAATCGTTCCCGGCAGCGCTCTTGACTTTTCCCATATGGGATTTCTCGATGCACCTGCCGGAAAATACGGTTGGTTGCGGAACGTTGGCGGACATTTCGAGTTCGAGAGACGCCCTGGAAAGCGCGTGCGCCTATACGGGGTCAACATCTGCAGCGAGTCGTGCTATCCTGTGCGCGCCGAGGCGGAAAGGATGGTGGCGCACTTCAAGCGCTCCGGCTACAATACGTTGCGTTTGCACCATCACGACCACGGCATGGTGGCGGGCAGCAAGGATGGCCTTTCGTTGAATGCCGGAAACATGGATCGTTTCGATTATCTTCTGGCTGCCGCCATCCGCGAAGGGTTTTATTTGACTACCGACCTTTACGTAACTCGAGCGCTTGCGCCAATCACCTGGCGGCAGGTCGGCGTTGACCGAGACGGCAAACTGGGGATTCAGCAGTTCAAGGTGCTTTGCGCCGTGCATGAGCCGGCATTCCGGAATTGGTGCGCATACGCGCGCAATTTCATGACTCACATCAATCCCTATACGAAGCGCGCATACAAGGACGAAAGTGCGCTTGCGCTTGTCGCGCTCGTCAACGAGGGTGGGCTTTTGAAAAGTTGGAAGAGCCTAGGTTCGAAAGACGAGCGCGTATTAGCCGCATGGAAGAAGTGGCTGATCGACAAGCGGGCGGCGGATCCGTCGTTTTATCCGTCGGCCGATCCAAACACGGCACCAAAGGGCGAAAGTGCCGTCGCGCAGCTTTTCATGGGCGAACTTGAGGCGAAGATGGTGTCGCGGATGAAGTCGTTTCTGCGCGGTCTCGGATGCAAGGCGCTACTTTCCAATGACAATTGGGGTTGGCATTATGCGCCGCTCCAAAAGGCATCGGCGCAATATGATTATATCGACGACCATTTCTATCTTGCGCATCCCGAATCCATAGGAAGGGGCGAGTCGCCGTGCAGGTACGACAATTCGAATCCCGTTTCCATGAATGAATTTCCGCCGTGCCGGGTTGGTTTTGCCCGCATGGTGGACAAACCGTTCACCGTTACCGAATGGCATTACTGCCCGCCAGCAATGTTTCGCGGAACGGGTGGCCTGTTGACGGGGGCGTTCGCCGGGCTGCAGGATTGGGACGGGTTGTGGAATTTCGCCTACTCCATGGGACGCAAAGATGCCGCACCGTACTTTTTCGATCTTGGCACCGATCCTCTCGGACAGATCAGCGATCGCGCCGCCATTTGTCTCTTTTTGCGCGGCGACATCGAGCCTCTCCCGGAAAAAGGTGGCGTATCGCTTCTTGTTACGCCCAAAAGCGTAAAGCCGGACGGCGAGAAGGGTTTCCGGGCTGCGCCTTCATGGATTGATGCGGCATGGAATGTCCGTGTGGGTTCGTGTCTTGTGCCGCCGAGCGGTGGCATGCGTATCGTTTCTCGGGAACAGGCGGAAAATCCGGATGTCAAGAAATGGGCGCGCTCAATTCCTGCGAACCCCAGGGTGAAGTTCGACCGCAAGCGCGGCTCATTTACGGTCGACACGCCGCGCACATGCGGAGGCTTTGCGCCGTCCGGTACGATCAAGGCAGGGGTCCTGACGGCCGTGCTCGAAGACGCATCGGCAACGGTGTGGGCAAGTTCTCTTGATGGGCGTCCGGTTTCCGGATCACGCCGGATTCTTCTTGCGCATCTTACGGATTTGCAAGGAGAGGGAGCGTCTTTTACCGATTCTAAGCGGGCGGTCATGCTCAAATTCGGCAAAGGGGCTCTTGTGCGCAATGGTGCTGCCCGCATATCGATTGCGTTCTCGAATCCGTCCGCATATGTGGTTTACGGATTGGATACGAGCGGCAGTCGGCTCGGAACGGTACCGGCAAGCGTGCAGGGCGGCAACTTGACTTTTGCGGCATCGGTTGAAAGCGCGCATGGCGCCCGGATGCTCTATGAGATTGTCCGGAATGATTGAAGCCTGTACTATAATGATGCGCATGAAAAAGAAATTCCTTCTCGTTATGGCGCTTTGCGCGGCATTGTCTTCGTTCGCCGACAAGCGCAAGACTGTGTTGCTGCTGGGGGATTCCATCCGTATGGGATATGCGCCTCATGTCCGCGAGATGATGAAGGCAGATGCTGATGTCGTATTCCCGAAGGGGAACTGCATGTTTGCGTATTACACCTTGCGGATGATCTGGGAATGGACGAAATTGGTGGAAGATCCCAAGTCGGTGGATGTTGTGCATTTCAACAATGGGCTTTGGGATCTTGGACAGCGCGACGGACGGGATTGCCTTACGCCTGTTGACGTATACGCTCCGACGATTCGTCGAATAGCCGAAGAATTGCGGCACTTTTTCCCAAATGCCCGTCTGGTTTTTGCCACAACCACGCCGATCAATGAAGCGGTATATTGCGAACAGCATACCAAGGGAAATGCGGAGGTCGAACGGTACAATGCCGCCGCGCTGGCGGCTTTGGCAGGCAAAGTCGATGCCATAAACGACATGTACTCGTTTGTCCGCGAAAACAATGTTGGCCGTCATTACAAGGATATTGTTCATTTCGACGACAAAGGCTACAGCATGCTTGCAGGTCAGGTTGTAAAAAGCATTCGTGCCGTTTCCGCAAAAGGCATTACCGGAAATCCCAGTTCTTGATTAATCCTAAATTCGGCAGTTGGGTGGGTTCTTTTTTAACGCAGAAGCGCACAGGCGCGGAGAAATACAGTGTGCTTTACGGTTTTTGAAAGTTATCTTCTCTTCTGCAATACCTTATCATCAACACCCAATGGGTGAAGATCCACGCCGCCAGAAAAATTATCATTTCCGTTCTTTCACAACAATCCACTTTTTCTCTGCGTTACTTTGCGCCCCTGCGTCTCTGCGTTGAAATGAACTGCCGTTTTAGGTTAATAGTAGAAGCTTGCAGGGGTAAAGCCTTTGCAGAAATCCGGGAAATTCCTTTTGGGAGTGCTGATTCCCGGGGCGCAACTCGTTGGCGAGCTGGTAGCCATGGCGACCAATAGTGGCGAATATCGGAGCGAAACCATTGATGCGATGATAGGTGAAGGCAACATTTTCCTTCTTGCAGTTGTCATTGACGAGAACAGACACATCGATATCGACGGGTAGATATTCAGCGAACTGGGTTTTCACGAGGCCGAAATCCCCAACCATGGAAAGCAGTTCGACAACCTGTCGAGAATCTGCTTGGCGAGGAAAATCCCGGCGCAAATAATATTGGATGAGAATCATGGGCGGACATGATATAATTCAGCTCCTATGGAAAACACCGACATTAGAGAAGCAGGGAAGTTTCGAGGCCACTGGTTCTTTGACTTCGACGGTACGCTTGCGCGTACCGGCGAGGACATTATCCTTGCATGGAAGAAGACTATTGCGGACATGGGATTGTCATGTCCGCATTTCGACGAGGTGTTCAGGATAGGTCCTACGCTTGAAAAGATGGCCTATGAACTTTTCGATAACGTTACTCCGGAGCTTGTCGCCGAACTTACGGAAAGGTTCAAGCCGAACTACGATGAGTCGGGGTTCCCGAACACTGCTCCCTATCCGGGAGTACCTGAAAAACTTCAGTCCCTGAAAAACAAGGGCGCAAGGATCTATATTGTCACAAACAAACGTCATGCCGCAACGCAGAGGATAGTTAAGGCAATCGGATGGGACGGTCTCTTCGATGGGGTGTGGAGTTTTGACAGCTTCCCCGGGATCAAGTACAAAAAGCCTGATCTTCTGGCGCGTCTTCTGAAGGAACTGGATGTCGATCCGGCGGATGCCGTGATGGTCGGCGACACCAAGGGCGATATCGATGCGGGCAAGGCGAACGGTGTCCGTACGATTGGCGTCACCTGGGGCTATGGTACACGGGAAGAGCTTGTGGAGGCTGATGAAATATGCGAACTGAATTGACGAGTCCGGCAAACCCGAAGATAAAACACGTGGTTAAGCTCCGCAGCTGTTCCACGCGCGAAGAGACCGGCGAGATGATTGTGGAGGGGTTCCGCGAATGCCGTCGCGCACTTGACAACGGCTATCGCCCCGGAGCCATCTTCCATTGTCCCGAACTCTACCTCAAGAACGAGAACGAGGCGCAGCTTGTCGCCGACGCGGAACGGGCGGGGGCGGACGTATTCACCTGTTCGAAGACTGCGTTCGTCAAGATGGCGTACAAGGAGCGTCCGGATGGATTGCTGATGACGGGTCCGCACGTCGCGAAAAGACTCGCGGATCTTGAACTCCCGCCGAACGCGCTTGTGATTGTAACGGAGTCCATTGAGAAGACGGGCAATCTCGGCACGATTCTGCGTAGCGCCGATGCTGCGAATGTCGCCGCCGTCATAGTGTGCGACCGCACGACCGACATCCACAACCCCAACGTAGTGCGGGCATCGACCGGCACGATGTTTTCCGTTCCGATTGTCGAGGCGTCGTCCGATGAGGCTCTTGCATGGCTAAAGGCCAAAGGGTTCAAGATTCTCGCGGCTACGCCTCATGCGGAGAAGCTTCACTTCGAGGTTGAGCTCACAGGCAACGTTGCAATCGCCCTTGGCGCGGAACAGTACGGCCTTACCGCCAAGTGGATGGATGGCCCGGAGCTTCCCGTAAGGATTCCGATGCTGGGTCTTGCCGATTCGCTGAACGTGTCGGCGGCGGCGACGATTCTTGTATATGAGGCTGTGCGCCAGCGCATCGCCGCCGGCATCGACAAGGTGCCGGAGTTCATTCCCTGGCACGGAGAAGGGGCGCATGACCACTGATATGTCTGCGCCGGACGGAATTTGAAAAGAAAAAGGAGAATCAAATAATGGATACCATTAAAATGAAAAAGACGATGGCATTGCTTGCCATGGGCTGCGCGTCCATGTTGTTCGGCGGCGTTTTGGACAATGCGTGGATCAAATGCACCACAAACAAAAATCCTCTCGAATACAAACCCGGGGAGGAGATGGTGTTCACGCTCGCACCGCAGGGCATTGAAGGATCGGTTCCTGAAGGCGAGTATTTTCTGGACTGGAAGCGTACGGACGATTTTGGCGGCATCGACAAAGGCAAGATTCCGTTCACCGGCAAACCTTTTGTGTATAAGACAAAGCTCGACAAGGTCGGATTCGTGCGCCTTGAGGCATATGTTGTCGGGAAGAACGGAAAACGCTATGTAAAGAAGTTTACCGGCGATGCCTCCACTCCTGAAGGACGTATTGCCATGAACAGGTTTGAACGCGCCAAGAAAAACGTGTTTTTCGACGGTGGCGCGGGTGTGGACATCGATACGCTCTCAACGCATCCGGAGCCCAAGGATTTCGATGCGTTCTGGAAGGGGCAGTTCGCCCGTCTCGACAAGGTGCCGATGAAGAGCGATCTGATAGAGATTCCTGTTCGCGGAAAGAAGGTACGCTGCTATGCTGTCCGCATTGACTGTGCGGGTCTGCGCCCCGTCACCGGATATCTTTCCGTTCCGAAGGCTGTGGATGAGGGGCGTACGTTCCCCGCAAGGCTGTCGACGCATGGCTACAGCGGCGACAGGTGCACGCACGGCACTCCGAGCGGCGGACCCGAGAATGAAATCTCCCTCAACATCAACGCCCATGGTCTCAAGCTCCGTGAGTTTGGCGCGACCGATGCGGACACCAAGGCACTTCGCTGGGAGATCCGTTCGCATGGCTGCGCCTACGCATTCGACGCACAGCAGAATGTCGATCCTGAGGTCGCCTACTTCAACGGCATGGTGCTTCGCGTCAAGCGTGCGCTTCAGTATCTCAAGACGGTCAAGGGCTGGAACGGCAAGGATCTCATCGCCTCGGGCGGCAGCCAGGGCGGCCTTCAGACGATCTGGGCGGCAGGATGCGGTGAAGGCGTGACCCGTGCTGAAAGCGGAATCACATGGTGCTGCGACATGTACAACAACAATCTCCGCCGCGAAAGGAAAATCTCCAGCGACGGATGGTACATCCCCTGGACCGATTCCATGGGTTACTATGATGCGGCCAACTTTGCCAAGCGCATACCAAATACATGCCATACGATTATCACTCGCGCCGGAATTGGAGACTACTGCTGTCCGCCGATGGGTCTCGCCAAGCTGTGGAACAACATCCCCGGCAACGCCAAGATCATCTGGGTGCAGGGTTCAGAGCATGGCTATGTGCCTCCGGCCTATGAAGGTCGCGATTTCATCAAAGAGAAGTGATGTAAACGGCAGATTGTCATTTGCTTATTACAAGAGGGCGGCACACCATGCCGCCCTCTTTGCAGTACAGGATCCTGAGGGGATCGGCCCTTTCGGAGATTAAAATTCCGTTGGGATTCAGGTTGATTTTTGAAAGGTGAATTGAGTGAAGAGATGCGAGATGAGTAATGGGAGATGAGTAAACACCATTGCTGAACTTCGATTGTTTTTTGCCTTCCGATTGTCGATTGCTACCAGATTGTCGGCACTTGATACTGCGGGATGATTCTATCTCGGGTGACGATAGTCAATGAGTCCTCAATGGCCTGGGCAATCAGCATTCTGTCGAATGGATCCCGATGGATGTTGAGACGAATGGTGCGTCAAAGTCCGGGGCAATGTAAAATCCTTTCTCGAATCCACCAAGTTTTCTGTTTGTGATTTTGGATTGCTGCTGCTCTTCAGCCTGTCCGTTATCGAATACAAACGATTTTGCCGATGCATTCTTTTGCGATAAAAGAAAACGTATGAACATCACAACAGTGTCCTGTTGCGATTCGTCGAGTTTTTCGATTTCTTTCTGGAGTACGGCGTATGGCATTGGATTCTCACTTTCATTTTGGGCTAAATTAAATTACCCTTGTAAAAGCGAATCAATTATATCATATTTTGTTTTATCGGTGTATGCGCGGTTGGATCATGCCGCGTTTGGTAGGAACTTGCGGGGAGAGACCCTCTTGGAATGGAAATTCTGGAGGGTCTTTATATCGATTTTTGAAAATTGAGTTGAGGGGGGAGGTTGTAGTTGTGAGTTAAGAGTTAGGAGTTGAAACCAGAAAATAGAAACAAAACTACCTCTTTTGGACTTCGACTTCCAACTTCGACTGGATTCTAATGGCCAACGTTTAAATCCATTCGTGGCGGCGTACCGGAACAACCCAGTTTTTCAAGAAGTTGGACTTCGTTCCAAAAAAGATATTTTCTGATTTTGACAGTGTTCCTTCGCCTTCAAGCTTGTAGACAAGCCGCTTCAATGTGCAAACAAAGTCGGCAACTTGAAAATGCGTGAACTCACAGGCAATGTTTTTGTCAATCGCACATTGGCAAAGCGGGATTCAAACATTTCTGCAATCAGTGCAGACAGCTGACGTTGCCCTTTGTCATAAGAAACAATTATCGGAGCATAGGAAGATAGCCTATCGTAATTGTCGTTTAGAAATCCATCCATCGCTTCGCGCAGAGCTGCCAATACTTCCTCTTGGGAGGATTTGACGTCTTTCTTCACAAAGAAGCATTTGTATTTTAGATTGCTCTTTCGCACAAAGGCGGCAAAGTTAGACATGATTTTACGGCGCAGTGCTAACGGTACTCCGTAATATGCTCCTTCGCCACGAATTGCCGGGCTTGAATGAATGCAATGGTCTTCAAGGCCCAAAAGAGACAGTCTGTATTCCAATTCTTGAATGTCAGAATAAAGCGGATCGTTTGATTCGTGGAACACCATCGTAACGATGTAATATGGACATCGTACGTCGAATGGGCCAAAATCGCCAGACTCGTCTATGAATATTTCAATTCCCGACATATGAAAAGTGGCGGGGTCTTCCCCGCCAGTAGGTGAACCTTTACGCCAGCTCATGGGGCGGCTCTTAAAAAAGAACACCCAAATTATTGCATATTGCAGGGAAAAAAGCAATAGAGAAAAAATAAATTGGATATCGTTGCAGGGCACAGAAGCATACGCCGCATCATGACCGGATGGGGAGTTTTTGACAAATCATGACATTTTTCCTGACGAGTTTCAACTGTGATGCTACATTTTTCCTGACGAGATTTTAATAAAGGAACCAGATTCCATCGCCTCTCGGCATTGCGCCGGGGGGGCTTTTTTTTTTGCCGTCGGGCCGTTTGGTCCGGCGGCTTTTTTCATTTCACTTTCCCGTGGCCGGGTGGTTGCGGGAGTTCAACAAAAACCCAAAAAGGAGCCACATATGGCCAACAGAAATACGAATCCCGGCATCGGCGAAAGTGTCGATTCGGGAGTTATCAACAACCCACAGCCCTCGCGCGAGCGTACGCGTACGCGTGGTATGTCATACGGGGATATTAATAATATCCCATTATCAGTCATACCACCATACCACGCGCGTGTGCGCACGCACGCGGGGGAAACGGCAAACCGTCCGAAGTGCTCGCCCAATGGCGTACGAAGAAGTTCGGCGGCGATTTCGATCCCGTCCGCGTGGCAGTCGATGAAGCGGTATCGATGTTCAGTTCACGTCAGCCGGAAGACGACCGGCGCATTTGGCTGAAGATCGCCAACGAGATCGGCTACGAAGCCTTCCGCGACCTGTACCTCGAGCAATGCGCAATTATGCGCGAATGCAAGTTGCGCAATCCCGCATCAGCCTTCCAGAACCGCCTCAACCGCTACACCGGACACAACTCCAGCAAGGGAGGTGCGCGATGAAGGATCGCATGACTCTTGGTCATATTGCCGATGTTGCGGAAAGCGCCGCGCAATCCGCCGTCGCACGTGCCGCCGGATCCATCTGAACCGTCACCTTCGAGACGCCTTTCCCTGTCGATGAAGGTTCGAGCCCCTCCGCCGCAAGCGTCTTGCCGATCGGCAACGCCGCGAGCTTGCGCGTTGCATTTTGAAGGGTCTGTCCCTTCAAGAATCAACAGAAATCATCCGGTTAATCAAATATTTACCTCATCTTTTTACTTATCTCACTCCTTCAAAGGACACTCTTATTTCCTTGCAAATCATCAATTCTCACAAATTATAATTTGTGAGAATTGAACACCAAACATAGGTAATAATGAGGTGTTGAAAATGAGAATTCACCTATGAGATATCAACTCTCTTCTGATCAGAAAGAGGATGGTTTGGACTGATTCTCAAGATTATGGAGCGGACGAAATCTTATATACTTCCAGAAATGTGCTATTTGACAAAATCAATCGGTAAATGCGCGAAATTACAATTCTTTTCGGGGTCTCTCCCCAGTTGTTCCGAAGGGTTTTGTCCCTTGATTTTCCCAGTAGGTTGCCCAGTTGTTTATTTTGTGTCTATCCCCTGTTGTTTACAGGCATCTAAATCAATTGCTTGCGTAATGCGATGGCGACAGCCTCCGTGCGATTGGAGGCATAGAGCTTCGCCAGAAGCAGATTGACGTGCTCTTCGACCGTGTCTTTGCGGATACTCAGTATTTTTGCGATTTCGACATTTGTCAGCCCCTTGGTCATATAGGCGAGTATTTCGTGTTGGCGCGGGGTTAACTTCGGCACGGGCGGACTCTCCGCCAGCAGCTTCTCTATATCCAGAGAGATGTATTTACCTCCAGATGCGATATTCCGGATTACGGTCACGAGTTCGGCATCCTCGGCCGTTTTTGTGATTGCTCCTGCCGCTCCCGATTTCAGCGCCAACGCAACACCATCCGCTTCGCCAAAGGATGTGAGCACCAGTACCTTGGTGTCGGGCAGCTTTTCGCGCAGTTCCCTAGTGGCTTCGGCGCCGTCCATCACCGGCATGCGGATATCCATGATGACAACATCCGGTTTTGCCGCAAGTGCCGTTTCGACGGCTTCGATGCCGTTCTTTGCGAGACCGACGACTTCTATGTCGGTTTCGGTGTTGAGAATTGTCGCAAGGCCGGTGCGCACGACCGCATGGTCGTCGGCAATGAGAACCTTTATCTTTTTCATTGTCTGCCTTCCTTTGCCATGGTTATTGATGCGGAGATCTTCGTTCCTCTGCCGGGAGCAGATACGATAGTAACTTTCCCGCCGATTGACTCTATGCGCTCCTGCACGCCTTGCAGTCCGAAGTGTCCTTCATCCGAACCGAGGTGGGTCGCAGGGTCGAAACCGCATCCGTCGTCCTTTACCGAGAAGAGAAGCCTCTCGCCGTCGATGCATCCTGCGACCTGTATGTTTTTTGCCTTGCCGTGGCGCACGGCGTTGATGACGAGCTCTCTGATGATGCAGATAATCGCGTGGGCGGTGTTGTCGGTCAGCCTATTCCTTGGCACTGCGAAGCGGACGGTGAGCCTTGCGTCTTCAGAGTGAGGGGCGAGGGTGCGGACGAGCACTCTGTCCATGACCGGTTCGTCGAGCGCCTGGTTTCTCAGGTCCCAGATGCAGTTCCTAGTTTCGTTGCGGCAGGAATCGAGAGTTTTCATCGCGAGCGACAGCTGTTTTCTTGACGAGACAGGATTCGACTCGAACATCTTGTCCGCCGCCCTCAATTTCATTATGGCTCCGGTAAGGATTTGCACGACCGAATCGTGCAGTTCCGTCGCGAGACGCGTCCTTTCGCGGACTTTCAGCTCCGATACGCTGTTTGCGAATCTGGCGGCAGCGAGATCGCGTCCTTTCCTGTCGGAAACTTTCTTCAAGAGAATGTTCCAGATGAGTACCGCGACGGCAAACACTGCAAGCGTTCCAATTGCGATCAGCAACCGGGCTGGCGTCCACCACGGCGGGCGCCGCAGGACGACGATGTCTGAATTCGAGCGTGCCGCGAGAAAAAGGCTCTTGATTTTCGGGAACGGTGCGGAAGGTCTCCAGAAGTCAGATTCGAGTACGCATACGCCCGTTGCCGAGACGACACTTCCGACTTCGATGTCGCTGATCGACTCACGGGCGTTCGAGCAATCGATTTGGACGCTGAAACCGTCCGCCGCCAGCAGGAGCCGCCGTTCGCCGGTTTCGTCGGCGATGTAGTCTTTTAGCGTTCCCTTGACGGTCAGGAGCTGCCCGTAGAACTTCGGGTAGATTATGTAGCGGCCGTTTAGCCAGAAGAGGGACTTCATCGGCGTCTGCTTCGGCGTATCGGTATCTTTGGTTGCGGCGCATTCGCCGCAATCGGCAACCGCCTTGCGCCACACGGCGCGCAGAAGGTGTATTCGATAGAGGTCGGTTTCCGGCGTGCCGGAAACCTCGATCATTTCACCCATTCCGGGAAGGGAAACACCGTCGCGGAACTCTGCCATGAGCGTATCTCCGGCGATATTCTTTATGATGACGCGCTTTCTGCTCCAGCGCGCGATGACGCGGCCAACGGCTTTTCTAGGTCCGGCGGACTGGATGGAATCGAGCGAAAGCGGCTTGACGTCAAGAGCGGGGACAGCGAAAGGATCTTTTTCCGATTTGTCCGCGAAGCTTATGTCTGTTGCGGAGTTTATGCCGATCTGGCGTTTCATTACGGTGCGGTTGCGTTTCGGCGGCACTTCGAATTCAAGGCCTGAGACGACGACTTCGCGTCCGATGAACGGCTGAAAGCTCTTCAAGGTCGCCGCCGCGTCGGATGTCTGCGCCGAGATGTACGAAATATGCCCGCCGCGATCGAGGACGAGGAACACGAATCCCGTGTCCACCGGGTCGAAGAAGACGTCGGTGACGGTTCCGCGCACTGAGACGGGCGTCTTGATCTCAGACGTCACGGTGCGCACCGTTCCATCCGTCTCTGCGCAGGCAAAGAAGGCGGTGAAAATTGTGGCCAGCATCAAAAATGTCATTGAAGGAGATTATATCACAACTCTTTTCAGGCATGTCTGGGGTGGAAATCGTATGGGAGACTTTTGCCAACTCTTAACTTTCAACTTGTCCGTAAAGATCACGGCAAGCCGACGCCATTCGAAATCACGAAGTTCAACCATCTGCTTGGTCTGGAGATTCATAAAAATGTAAAACTATGCGTATTATTCGTTCATAAAAGTGTTATAAAATCGCGAAGATACGTTCATAAAAGTGTGAATTGCAATTGCGATAGCTGCTGATTTGTGATAATATATGCGTCATGAAATCGAAAAAACCTGAAATTTACATTGCTCGGAAATTCGATAAGACGTTGTTGGCATGGAAAAGCCGTGACAATCGTCTTCCGCTTATTGTCGAAGGTGCCAGGCAGGTAGGCAAGTCAGAATGCATAGAACACTTTGCCGAGGGGAGGTACTCGTCTTTTGTTGAAATCAATTTCGTGGAAAGGCCGGAATTCAAAGGAGTGGTGCGAGATGGATATTCTACAGAGAACATAATACGCAACATATCGCAAATCGATACCAGATTCCGATTCGATCCTGGATCAACCCTTATCTTCTTTGACGAGATACAGGAGTTTCCAGACATTGCGACATCGCTCAAGTTCTTTGCGCAGGATGGGCGGTTCGATGTCATTTGCAGTGGCTCTCTGCTCGGTCTCAACGTCAAGCGCATACGAAGCCTCAGCGTGGGATATCAGGATCATGAGAAGATGTTCTCGCTTGATTTCGAGGAGTTTCTAAAGGCAAAAGGATACACAGACAGTCATATAGAGGATGTCTATGAACATCTTGTGGAGGCAAGGCCGCTGAACGAGGCGGTGGCAAATGCATACGCCAGGCTATTTCTGGACTATTGCGCACTTGGCGGAATGCCGGAAGTCGTCGCAAACTACATTGCAAGGGGGACGTTCGAGCAGACGACTTCCATTCAGAACCGCATAGTGTCCGACTACAGAATCGACATACAGAAATACAGCGAGGGCCTAGACCCGGTTCGGATTTTAAGCGTATTTGATTCCATCGCCCCGCAGCTCGCGAAAGAGAACAAGAAGTTTCAGTTTTCCAGAGTTGAACGCGGAGCAAGGAAGAAGGACTACTGGGGTTGCGTCGAGTGGCTTTTGCAGGCTGGGGTCGTCAACCTATGCAATAGGCTCGATTTCCCCGAACTGCCACTGGCTGCACACGCAGAGAGCGATTTTTATAAGATATACATGGGCGATACGGGGCTTTTGGTATCCATGCTGGACAGAGACTCTCAGGAAGACGTCAGGATTCGTCGCAATCTCGGCACATGGAAGGGCGGCCTTTTCGAGAACATAGTTGGAGAGGCCCTTGTGAAAGCTGGTGAGCGGCTTTTCTATTACAAGCGTGACAATTCTCCTCTGGAGATGGACTTCTTTCTGCGCGCGGGCGACGATATTGTGCCGATAGAGGTCAAGGCGGAGAATTCCAGAGGCAAGTCGCTTCGGACGTTGATAGATTCCGAGCATTATCCCGAAGTCCGGTGGGGTGTGAAGGTCGTCAACGGCAATGTCGGTTTCGAGCGGGATGTTCTCACGATTCCGCAGTGGTGTGCTTTTTTGCTTCCGAGGCTCGTCCGAGACTTTGATGCACGGCGGCGAGTCTCGTGAAACGAGGACCGCGAGCAATCGGGTTTCTGGTGTGACAATATGACCCACTCCTCCGCTCCCAACTCTTAACTTCAAACCTTAAACGTCCACTCTTAACTCCTAACTTAAAACTTTCCCCACCCGCTCCACACCCCCGCTTTCGGGGGTGTGTTTTTCAAAGGGGTGGCTGTATAATATAGGCAAAATTGAAGTTTTAAGGAGGAAGAATGACATGAACAATAAAATGCTTCGTAGTTTTGTCTCTCGCTCATTCTCGGCGGCCTTCGTTCTCGCGGCGGCGGTGTTGCCGATATTGGCGTTTGCAGTAGAACGGACATGGGTTGGACAATCAGGGGGTAAGTGGACGGATGCCGACAACTGGTCTCCATCGGGGACACCTGCATTCACGGATACTCTCGTATTCAACCCGTCGGGCGATCTCGGCGTGACGATTGGCGATGGAACGACTAGCTGCCGAGGCGGCGGATTCCGCTTTGAAAGCGGACAGACCGTCTTTGCAAAGACTACTGGCACGGGTTCCAGCATTGCCATCTACATGGGCAACGTCTCGAACTTCTTCTACGTGGCCGAGGGTGCGTCAGTTGTCGTTTCCAACAGGTTTATGGGCAACGCCTCTTTGAACAACACGGCGCGTTTCGTAAAGACGGGAAAAGGTCGGCTGACCATTGAATCTCTTTCAAACTCATACTGGCACTACAATGCCGCCACCGACCTGGGCGGCGTTGACTTCCTTGAAGGCGAAACCGTTCTTTCCGCCGGAGAGAACTTCCCGCTCTACAATTTCCCGATCTCAATACAGGACGGTGCCATGGTGCGATGCGGCGGATCATACAGACTTCACACCACCCAGCCCGTCCACATCGCCGCAGGAGGCGTGCTGGACTGCGGGAATGTCTCGCAATACGCGCAGTCAATCTCAGGCGAGGGGACGATCACGAACCACTCATATTTCTCAATCTACCTTGGCGCTGGCGCGTGTACTTTCAGCGGGCGGATTTTCAGGGCGAGCGACAGCGCCGGTGCCATTGGCTTCAACGCCAGGCCATCGGGCATGAGCGACGAGGATTGGAGATTTGTCGTTGGCGCATCGAACACCTTGGCCGAAGCCTACATTCTACAGCCCTCTGGCGAAGGTGATACGATCCGGTTCGCGCCTGGCGTCGGCGACTTCTGGATATGGCGCATCAAGGGGAGTTCCGGACAGTATTTGACGCTTGAAGACACGAACGGTGACCCCGTTACCGTCCGCGCGGGCTCTCCAGATTCGGCGAACATGCCAAAATTCAGAGGAATGGGCAATTTCCTGACGCGCGAATCAAGGTCTATTACCTCGTCCGAAAAGATAGCCAACATGGCGGGTGCGCTCGGTGCATGCGACGGCGCGACCCTTACAATCGGCAGCAACACGGCTGCGGGATGGCCGGACATTTCGGGCCTTGGCGGATTCATCGTCGAGGATGGAAAAATTGCGCTTAAAAATAAAAACGCTTCTGATGCGATCGTTGGCGGTACGGTTGTTTTCAGGAACGAGACTTCGCAACTTACGGCAACGGCCGCGTTGAGCTTCGGGACAAATGCCAAGGCGCGTTTTGAAATTCCAGAGGCGGGGCTTAAAACTGGCGTTACGCCGATTTCTGCACCAACCATTACATTCAGCGAAGGCACCAAACTTGAGGCTGAAGCTGAAGCGTTCCGCAAGGCGCTCAAGAAGAAGACACGTTTGATGTTGGCGACGGCTTCGGGTACATTGACAGTGCCGGATGCCGTTCTGGCCGCCGCGAACAGGAACGCGCCGGAAACGGGATGCCTTTTCATAAAGGAAGGCAATACCTTGTCGGTTGAGATATCTCGGGATGTCGGTTTTTCGATAGTTGTCAGATAGTCAGGAGGAGTGCCTAATGAAGTTGCTGATAGCCGCTGCTTTGTTTCCGTTGTTGGCATTCACTGCTGAAGTGACGCTTGAGAACAGGGCTCTCAATCCTGTCAGATTTGCCAAGCCCGATACGGCAGAGCCGTTGACTCTTGTGAAAAACGGTAAGCCCGTGTTTGCGATCGTCGCCGATTCTGCGTGCGAAAAAAAGCTGTCCGAAAACTCAAAGTCGATTTCTGTCGCCGCGAGGCAACTTGCGAAGTTCGTCGGGCGGCAGACAGGTGAGGAGCCGCCGGTTTACGATGCGGCGGACAAGGTGCCCGCTGGGACGCCGATTGTTTATATCGGGCGAAGCGCCGCGACCGACAGGTTCGGAATCGATGTTGCTGCTTTGCCGCCGGAAGGGTTTGTCGTTAAAACCGTTAAGGGCGGTGTCGTTCTTGCCGGAAACGATTCGTCGCTGAATCCGGATTTTGAGGCGAAGGAGAGGCGTGCGCTCGGTAAAGGAGTACGCAAGCCTACGGTCTGGG
Organism: Kiritimatiellia bacterium; assembly: GCA_045595285.1. Lineage (GTDB taxonomy): Bacteria > Verrucomicrobiota > Kiritimatiellia > RFP12 > UBA1067 > UBA1731. Next base: position 27,655 of record JAZOAC010000114.1, read on the forward strand.
CCGTTTACGATTTCATGGAACGCGTGTTCGGTATGAGATTTTTCTATCCCGGAGCTGACGGAACGCTTTTGCCTTCAATATCCGATATCGTTCTGCCGCCATGTCACTATACCGATGCGCCGCGCTTCAAGAACAGAGGTACGTACTATATGCTCTTGAAGCCCGCCGATGTCGCTGCAGCGACAGGCGTGGAGGTGACGCAGGAGGATGTGGCGGACTTCATGCTTGCGGACCGTTGGGCGAAAACGGATTCGTTCACATCGATGCATTCACCTTACCCCGACAAGTGGGCAAAGGCGAATCCGGACAAGATCGAGACTGCGTTTTTCAGGAATCCTGACGGGCATCTCTACTTTAATGCGAACGGGCACAGCGGCAACTATTTTGACGTCACAAACCTTGAGTTTGCCGATGCCCTTGTTGAGAGCTGCCGGCGGTTTTACGGTTCCGGCGGCAAGGACAAACAGGGGTTCGACTACAATGACGGAAGCTACATCACGTTCGGGCAGTGCGACATGGATGTCAAACTCGAAGAGATGCGCGGCAAGCCTGTCGTAAAGGAACTTGGCCTTATCGCCGATGAAAATATTGCAGGAGGGCCTGACGGATGGTTCTCGGATATTTACGCGCGATTCTACAAGTATCTCGGGGAACGGATCAAGAAAGAATTCCCGGGAAAGAAGCTTGTTGTGATGCCGTATTCGAAATACGTAATGCCGCCTTTTCAGGAGAAATACAATCCTCCGGACAACGTCGAAGTCGGCGTCTGTCTCAGCCTGGCTCCCCGTTTCTTCCGCAATTCAAAGGTGAATTCATATTGCCGGACGGTTTTGGGCGGATGGAAGAAAGCACTTGGCGGTCGTCCTGTGCAACAGCTTTGGACATACAATTCCGGAAATAATTCGTTTGTTCATGCGATAGCGACAGAGGAAATGGGGCCGTTCATTCTTGGCATGGGCGACGATCTTGGAGATGTTGAGGTATTTCATGAGTTCGGCCTTTTCCCGGCACCGCGGGGAGCAAAGGGAAAAACATGCATCAATTTCTACTATTCCACTTATGCCGGCATGAGGGCGTTCTGGAATCCCGCATTTGACTTCGAGGCGGCAATCGAAGAACATTGGACGCCGTTCTACGGGGCTGTTGCAGGGCGGCACCTCAAAGAGGTGCATAGGATTCTCCGCGAGAGCTATTTCAAATACGCATGCACCAGTAAGTCATATAGAAAGAATCCGCTTTATCCAGTCGTCGTGCTTGATGCTCTCGAAAAAGAGCTTGATGCGGCGGAAAAGGCGACTTTGGCCGATTCGGTAGAGCGCCGCAGGTTCAATGTTTTTGCAAAGTGCCTCCGCATAGAGCTAAAAAGCCAGCGTGGGCGGCATTTGTACACGACTCCTCTTATAAATGTGCCGTTTTACAATAGTGAATGGGCGAAGGTTAAGGCTATTCCGCTTATGAATCCCGATGGCTCGCGCGACAGATTGCCGGTGAAGCCGGACTTTCGCCTTGCGTGGGACGAAAAAGGGTTGTATGGACGTATGGTTGCAGATGGTGAGATCGCTACCGATGAAAAGGATATGTGGCGCGGCAATGTGGTCGAACTGTTCATCAGCCCGGGCGGCGAAAAGGCTGTAAACCATCAGATATGCCTAACTCCGTTGAAACAGTCATTCAGCATGCGGAGGGAATACAAGCCCTTTATTCGTCCAGGTGACAATACCTGGAAATGCGTCGGCATGACCATTAACTCGAAACTTGAGGCGAACAGGTGGACTTTGGATTTTTTCATCCCGTTTTCGGGCATCGGTTGCGCAACGCCAAAAGCGGGAGAGTCTTGGGATTTTTGTTTTGTCTATGACAAAGGATCGACATCGCTTGCGTCCAGTTGCATGAATCTTGGAAATAACCATGATATTGAACGGTATGGACGTATTCGTTTTGTCGACGCGGAGCCGCTCAAGGTGCTGATGATCGGAAACAGTTTTTCGATATGCAATCTCCGAGAGATGCCGCAGATCGCGAAGTCGATGGGAAAACGATTGGATCTCGCCTCGCTTTATATAGGCGGATGTTCTCTTGAGCGGCATTGGAGAAATGTCGCTGCGGCAGAAACTAATGCGACGATTCGGCCATACCGCTTCGACCGCACAGCCGACGGAAGGAAGGTTGTCGAAAACGGAGCGGCCAATATCCCCGATGCTCTTATCATTGATAAGTGGGATGTTGTCACAATCCAGCAGTGCAGCCATTTCAGCTGGCGGCCGGAAACATACCATCCCTTCGGCGATTCGCTCGTAGCGAAGATCCGTGCCCTTGCTCCCCAGGTAAAGATTGTCGTGCAGGAGACATGGAGTTATCCACCGTGGGACAGGCGTCTAAAGGATTTCGGGTTTGACCAAAAGGAGATGTATTCTCGTCTCCATGCCTCGTATGCGGCATTTGCGAAGCAGTACGGACTGGAAGTGATTCCCGTCGGCACTGCTGCGGAGATCGTGCCGGAGCGCAATCGGATGTTCACCGCGCCGGACTTCCATTTCAACGGTGAAGGCGAATATCTGCAGGGTTTGGTTTTTGCGGCGCATCTTTTTGGTGTAGATGTAACGAAGTGTCCGTATGTGCCCGCCAATATGGATGCTGCCCGCGCCGGAGAACTTAAATCGGCGGCCATGTCGGCAGTTCGCGGCAAGTAACACCTGAGATCGATAATATGAAAATCCTATGTGCCTCAATTCTTGCGGCAATGCTTTCGCTTGCGGGGTTTGCCGAAGTTCCGTTCGGCGTTCGTGCCGTCCAGCTGGATCTTGCGCGTCAGATGGAGACAGTCGCGTTCATTAAGGGATTTTTTAAATTTGCAAAGGATTCCGGCTACAACACCATTGTCCTATATCTTGAGGGTAGAGTCAAGACGAAGTCATTTCCGTTTCGTACAGATACGGACACTTATACGCCCGACCAGATGCGCGAGGTTGTTGCCGAAGCGGCGTCGCTTGGCATTGATATAGTGCCTGTCGTATCGGTTCTTGCGCATGCGGAAAACTTCGTCGGTTGCAAGGAAATGCAGCATTTGAGTGAAGAGCGTGAGACTCCCGGCCGCTTCGGCGGATGCGGCAAGATGACGTTTTGCCATTCGCTTCCTGAGACGCGTGTATTTCTGGAGGGGTATCTCAAGGAGATGTTCGAGATATTCCCCGGCAAGAACTTCCATGTCGGACTCGACGAGTCGTTCAATACGGGGTTCTGTCCGATTTGTGCGCCGAAGATGGAGGGGGACGGGCTGGGCATCATCTACATGGATGTCATAGACTGGGCGCATGGATTTCTCGCAAGGAACGGAAAACGCATGTGGATGTGGGATGACTTTTTTGAGTTCTTCCCGGAACGGGTGAAGAACGTGCCGAAGAATGTCGTGATGTGCAACTGGGAGTATTCGCCGGACGTATCTGCGGAGCGCGGACCGCACGGACATTTCGGTGAACGCTATCGCCGCGATTGGGTGCGGGAATACGCAGAACGCGGAGTTGATTCGATGGTGTGTCCGTGGAACAATGTTGTCAACATCGAGAGAATGTCCGCATACGGTGAGAAGGCAGGAGCCTCAGGTGCGCTTCTTACCCAATGGGAGATGTCTGCCATGTTCCACAGCGCGGCGCTTCCTGTGGTTAGAGCGGTGGGAAGATGGTGGTCGTCGGATATTCGGATGAAGTCTTTCGATGCGACGCTTGATATTGCACTGGCTGAGATATTTCCGATGTTGACTGATGAGGAGCGCATCGCAGTGAAGGTTCTTCTCTACGATTGCCGCCGTTTGCGGACAAGTTCTGATGTACTGTCGTATCTTGGGTTCAAGGAGCGCCCGGAAAGGCGGACTGCCGAAGAATTGGCGGTTAAAACTCTGAAAGCGTCATCGCTAAAACCGTTATCGGGTGATGTTCCGGCCGATCCGTTTTCGCCTGCGGCGATCCTTGACGATATTGTCGCGCAGGCGGAACAGAAGAATCATTGGGATTTCTTTGCGTCCATTGCGCCGAAACTTGTCAGCGTGCGCAGAATGCCGGAGGATGTTGCCGCTGCAAAAGAAGAGGTGCGCAAACGCGAAGAGGGGATTGCTGCGCTTTGCGAGCGTCGCTGCGCACAAGAAGCGGCATGGCGTCTCGATTGCAGCCCGAACGGTGTGTGCGCTCCTTTTGACGCGCTCATAGCAATGTCGAAGAATGTGCTTGCGATGGATGAGACATCGGCCGAGGATGACGAATGGCAGCTTGAATTCGAGTTTGTTCTGCCGGATTTTCATGGGCGACCGGTATGGAGCGTGTATGCCCAGGTCGATGACAAATGGGTGGAGTTGATAAAGGAAAAAATATGGAAGCCGAATCCGGGTGAGAACGCATACTTCGAGCGCATTGTTCCCTTGTCGGTAAGGCTTAAGACAGCTCCGAAGGCGCTAAAGGTTGTGTGTGAAGGATATGGAGAGGCGGGGCTTGCGCATGTTGCGCTTGCCAACCGTTTCGTCCGGTTTGTGCCTACTGGACTTGCATCGGCGACCGGCCTTGTGCGAAGTGCGGAGAATATCCTTGAAGATACCGTCTCTGCGGCATGGTTTGGCGATGCCCACACTCGCGAGCAGATGCTACATCCGTTCCGGGGAAAAGTCGAGTCGGCTATAACTCTATCGATAGGCAAGGGAAATTAAACCGATGAAAATGAAGGACTTGCATATTGTTGTTCTTGCGGTGTTTGCCGCTTATGTCGCACACGGAGCGATGCTGCTTGAGTGTGACGGGTCGGTAACCGGAAAGGCGGAAGGTTGGCGGTTTGAGGCGTCGGACGCGTTTGCGGCGGTTGCCGAGGACGAGACGAGAAAAGTGCTGAAGACCTCGACAGGCGGGGGTTATGTTTGCGAGAAGATCGGCTCGTTGCCGGTTGCGTGCAGCGAGGTACGGACGGTGGAGGGACGCGAGCCGTCTCTTCTGCCGGACGGGAAGAAGTTCAAGCTTGTCTGGCACGACGAGTTTGACGGAACAGGGCTCGATGAATCGAAATGGAGCTACCGCACGAACTTCTGGGGGCGGCGTGCACACTGGTTTGCTGCGCCCGAGGACGGATGCGTGGAGGTTGCGGACGGCAGGCTGCGGCTCAAGCTCAAGAAGCTGCCGGGCGGTCAGTTTGTATCTCCGCAGCTCCAGACGGGTGAATTGATGTGGGATATCCCCCATGTGTCCAATCCCTCCGGATTCTGGCCGCTTCCGAAGCGGAGGAAGTCGAAGTTTGTTCACAAGTACGGCTACTACGAATGCCGCTGCCGCCTTCAGAAGATGCCTGGATGGTGGTCGGCCTTCTGGATGCAGAGCGAGGGGATTGGTACGACGCTTGATCCGGCCGCAAGCGGAATCGAACACGACATAATGGAGTCGTTCGACCCTGGCGAGGTGATTGTCGCGGCGTTCCACATGAACGGCTACGGACAGGATTACAAGGGGTTCCACATCCCTGCCGCGTACGACGAGGAACCGAAGTTCGAGGGCAAACTCAACCTCGCGCTCGATACCGAAAGTTTCCACACGTTCGGGATGCTGTGGGAGCCGGACGGATATTCGATCTATGTCGACGGACGTTTCCGCGGACGCAACGACACGGCGGTTTCGCACGTGCCGGAGTTTGTCCTCCTCACGACCGAGGCGAAGTGGTACCGCGACAACCGCATGACCGGAAAGCCCGTCCCCGAACTCGCCGCGGCAGTCGCAGCGGACGATGATTTTGTCGTTGACTACGTACGGGTATATGATATTGAAAGGTGAAGCCATGAGAATGTCATTTGTGTTTCTGTCGGCGTTTGCCGCATGTGCCGCACACGGAGCGGCCATCATGGAGTGCGGCGGTCTGGTAACCGGAGATATGGAAGGTTGGCGGTTTGAGGCATCGGACGCAAAGGGTGGCGAGAGTTACAATCCGCTCGAGGGGTGGTACCTCGATAAGGGCGGCAAACTGATTTCTCCGCGCATCGCTATTCCGAGGTCTGGCGCGTATTACAAGCTTTCGTTCACCGGTTTTGCGCCCGTGCGATCGTACGCGACTGTCGCGTTCTACGATGCGGTGGGCAACATGATTGCGGATAATTATGACGTGATTTATGAAGTTGGAGTTCGGAGTTCGAGTTCGAGAGTGGATTGTTTAACTCCTTCCTCCAACTCAAACTCAAGACTCCAACTTAAGGCTTCAACTCATTATGAGCGTATCGTTTTTGCGCCGGATGGCGTCAAGGAGGTGGAGGTATTCTTTCAGTCACCGAAGAGGTGTGCCATCAAGGATATCAAATTCGAGCCTGCCAGCATTGAAGAGGCGGCGTCATGGTGTGATGGCGTGTACGCAAAACTGCCGCCTTTGGATTTTTCTGTACCGGGCGGACTTGTTACGCTTCCGCCCAGGACACTTGACGCGCTCAAGACCGGCAAACCATGGCGTATTCTGATGCTGGGCGACTCCATTATGCAGGATACGTTCCATTCGCAATTCCACGCGCTTGTCAAGCGGGCGTATCCGAAAAGCGATGCCACCTGGCTCGTTTCGGTGCGCGGTTCGACGGGATGCTGGTACTACTGCGAGCCGGAGAATTTTATGAGGTATGTCGCCGCGTACAAGCCGGATTGCGTGTTCATCGGCGGCATTTCTGGTTGGCTGCACCCCGAAATGCCGCTCAACGGCGGACCTGCGATAGAGTCGGTGGCGAGGCGTATAGAGAGCGAACTTGGAGCCGAGGTTGTCGTGATGACGCCGTCCTTGGCGATCGATCTGCGGGTGCCGAAGGGTACGGAGACGGGAAGTGCCGTCACGCCGATGGAGTTCAACCATGCATCGCTCGGAGACAAGGCGTGGAAGTATGATGTTGCGGCGGCGGAAGAGCTCAAGACGATCTGCGCCAAAAACGGGTGGCCGCTCTGGGACATGTTCACGCCTGCCTACAGCTGGCTTTTCAAGACGGGTCTTCCTTCAGAGTTCTACAGTCGCGACTACGTCCATTCCGGCGAACTCGGCAAGCAGATCATCGGACGGATCGCCCTTGCCTATTTCACCGCCGCGAACGGCAATGGCGACATGTCCGCCGATGCGATCGTAAACGGCGTGCATGGCTATATGCCGGACGATTATGTGGAGCCGAAAGAGCTGGAAGTGCGCGAGCGGTTGGAGTGGTTCAAGGATCAGAAACTCGCGCTTATGATGCATTTCGGGATGTATTCGCAGATGGGCGTCTACGAGTCGTGGCCTTTGAGCGATGCCGACAGCCCGTGGTCACGTGTGCAGATCGACTGGACGGAGGATGCCGAGGAGTTCAAACGCCAGTACTGGAATCTTTGGAAGTCGTTCAATCCCGTGAGGTTCCAGCCGAAGAAGTGGGCACGTCTCGCGAAAGATAACGGATTCAAATACCTTATTTTCACTACGAAGCACCACGACGGGTTCTGTCTTTTCGATACCAGATACACGGACTTCAAGGTTACGAATCCCGAGTGTCCGTTCTCAAAGGATTCGCGTGCAGACATCGTCAGGAACGTGTTCGACGCTTTCCGCGCCGAGGGACTCGGCATAGCGGCGTATTTTTCGAAGCCCGACTGGCACAGCGAGGACTATTGGGAGAATCACGGTATGGGACGGATGGTTTCTCGGATGCCGACGTATGATGTGAAGGCGAATCCGGAGAAGTGGGCGAAGTTCCGGGAGTTCACCAAGAACCAGATAGTTGAACTTGTGCGCAATTACGGTCCTGTGGACGTCATCTGGCTGGACGGCGGACAGGTGCAGCGGAAGACGGGTCTTGACATAGGCATAGAGGACATCATCGCGGAGGCGAGAAAGTACAAAAAGGATCTCATAAGCGCGGACAGGACTGCGGGCGGAGCCTGCGAGAACGTGATAACGCCCGAGCAGACGGTGCCGCCGGAGCCGCTCGCCGTGCCGTGGGAGAGCTGCATTACGATGGGAACGGGGTTCTCCTACCGTTACGACGACGAATTCAAGTCGCCGCGAGAACTGGTGCATCTTCTTCTCGATGTGGTGGCGAAGGGCGGGAATCTTGCTCTCAATGTGGCGCCAGGTCCTGACGGACGACTTCCGCAGCCTGCCATCGACAGGATGGAAGCGCTCGGCGCGTGGCTCGGAGCGAACGGGGCGGGCGTATACGCGACACGCCCTGTCGCGCCTTTTTCGAAGGGAAAATGGCGCTTCTCCGGTTCCAAAGACCGGAAAACGCTCTATGCTTTCCGCCTCTGGTCGAACGGCGAGCGCGATCTGCTTTCGCAGACAATACCCGTTGGGAATTGCAAAAACGTCACAAGCATAAGACATCTCGATACCGGTGTTGAGATTCGGTTCCGTGTCGAAAAGGATGGACTTGCAATCCGTCTGCCTGAGACGTTCCGCACCGATCCCTATGCAGACGGATTTGCTTTGTCGATACAGGATGAATGAAGATAAGATAATTTCTGCTATTGTTAAATAATTAATAATTGGGAAATAATCGGGGAATGATCCTAAAAAGTTTGATTAATAGAATATATTTGGTGTTGGGGAACCCTGTGAGGCCCCTGTTTGCTGCAATGAGAATCTTCAGCTGATAGGTGGCTGTTTTGAGAGATATGGTTACTTGAAGTGAAGGTTCTGAGTTTCGGGTTCCTGATTCCCAGTTGCAAAACCCGAAACCCCAAACCCGTCTCTCATTACCCCGTCTCTCATCACCAACTAATCAAATCTTCGCGAGAATGTCCGGAATGTTGGATTTGTCGAGGGATGAAAACGCGAAGCACTTCTCTCCAAGATGGTTGAGCGATGCGCCCACATGGATGAGTGTAGTTCTGTCGATAACCAGAAACCGGTCATGAAACCTGTCGGAAACCTTGACCGAAAGCGAACCGGCATATTGGGCGTTGAACTGCGCAACATCGACATCGTGCAAAAGCCTGTTTCGGGAGTTCTTCACTACAAGCACCGAAACGCCCTTGCGCTTCTGGGCCACAAGTGGCAGCACACAGTCGGCAAAATAGGGATCGATGATTATCAGTTCTTTCTTCGCCATGCGCACGAACTTCTTCATCTGATCGAACGCATCGTAAATCTGCCCATCGAAAATATCTTCTGCGGCGGAAACTCCTTGTCCTGCATCGCATCGAGAATCATCTTGAACCGCTCTTCGTTACGGGCCTGATTGGCATCATTTTTGGCTTGATCTGCAATTTGCCGCCGTTCAGCAGTTTCGATTCGATTAAGGAGCGGCGCTATTGAAGCGAGTGCCTTGCGCATGGCTACAAATGCGCGCATAATTGCGATATTTACTTCTGCCGCTCGGTCGCTTTTAAGAACACTCGATAGCATTGCTACACCTTGTTCGGTAAAAGCAAATACGCCATACCTATCGCCACCTCTTTTTGAGGTGACATTTTGGCACCTCAAAGTACTTGCTTCTTCAGGTGACAAATGCAAAACGAAATCGGGTGGGAACCTATTTGTATTTCGCTTAACCTGTCTATGGAGGTATTTTACCTCAACATCATAAAGCGGAGCTAAATCACTTGATAAAATAACCTGAACACCACGGATCGTAAGAATCCGCGAACGTATTGAATCAGCAACGACTGTATCGGGGATGGTCAAAACTTCCATCGTCAATTCCTCTTAACTGCCTCCAATTATAGCATTTTTGCAATCAGCGCGTCGGAAACGACGCGCTTTTTTTGGTACGCAGGACATGACACAACATCTGGAGTGTAAGTCTCCAGTGAGCCAGTTAGGGGAAATCAGATAGTCGAAGACAAGTTTATGTCCGTGAGGATGTGGATGAAGGAAGTCTAAGACGAAATTTGGAGGACACGAACAGAAAATGGATATAAGGCTCTTATGCGGGTAAGTTTGCCATACAAAACAAAGCCCAATCC
>JAZOAC010000115.1:0-6852 GCA_045595285.1 Kiritimatiellia bacterium
GCGGCAATCACGAAGTGCGGCTATTATGTGCAGCAGATCAACGACACAGAGTTCATCTATGTGTTCACGAATACAACGGCTGGTGCGCTCGGCACCTATGCCGAATTTGTGCCTAAGCAGGATATGACGGTCAAGGAAGTATTCGTTCTCGGTGCCGGCGGCGGCGGCGGTCCCGGCGGCGGCGGCGGTGGCGGCGGGAACGCCGATTGGATTACGGACGATGGGGAGGACGTGGCCGGCGAATCCGGTATCCAGATTTATGTCGGCAACGGCGGCAGCGGCGGCGGCAAAACAACCAGCAACATGAATCCGGCCAACAGTGGCAGTGGCGGAACATCTTATGTCAAACTCAAAAATCCGCTTAAGCCTTCAAGCGTCCAAACATATAGCGGTTATGGCGGCGGTGCCGGCGGTGCATATGAAAGTGGCAGGACAAATGGCGTAAACAGCGCAAGTAGCGTTGCCGGCGGCGGTGGTTCGGCCTGTAAGAGCACCGTGAGCGCCAAGGGCAGTGCGGCCTACGCCTCCGGGTTTGGCGGAAAGGCTTTTGATGGTGCTCCCGGCGGCGGTGGCGGCGGCGGTCTGCGTGGTATCAGACCTTCCGATGGCAGCAACTCTGCAAGCACTTCGCCTTCTTCGGTGATATTCGCCGGAACCAACGGCGTGGACGGCACTGCCGGCGCGAATGGCGGCAAGGGAGGCGACGGTTTCCCCGTTTCGGCTCTTGGCGAATCCGAAATACGCTATGCGATAGCAGAACTTGTTGCCGGAAACAAGAATGCTGACGTTTGGCTTGGCGGCGGCGGTGGCGGTGGTAGCGGTGAAAGCACCAATGCGAATATGGGCAAGGGCGCCGGAGTCTCCGGAGCTGGTGGCAACGGCGGCGGCGGTCAGGGCGGACAGTACACGGCCATTCAAGGCGGCACGTCCACGTATGACAGCCCCGGCTCTGCGCAAGGCCACAATGCTGCTTTGTATACGGGCGGCGGTGGCGGCGGCGGGTCGTTCTACAATCCGGTTTCGTCCGGCGGCAGTAAAACCAAGAACTGGATCATCGGCGGCGGCGCCGGCAGCGGCGGTCTTGTGGTGATGCACGTTAAGATCAAGGATCGCTTTGTGATGCTTCAGCCGATGCGTGGCGAAGAAGGTAATCCAATGTCCATTCGTACACCGTTCCTGAACGGCATCTCGCTCTTCTCGTTCTCGTGGAAAGATGCGCATTCAAACGCCGTTCTAAAGGTGCAAGTTGCGACGAACGGAGTGGATGAGTCGAATATTGGTTCGATAACAGGGATGATTGATGATGGAAATTGGTTCGACTTCGGCGAGCCGATCCGGTTCAAGGACATGGATGATTCCACGAGGGCTCAGGGATCCACAAACATCCTGATGGGACTTCGCGCACCGATAAGCGGGATTGTTCGTCTGCTCATGGATCCCAGTGTCGTTGCTGCGGCTCGCAAGGGCGCCACCAACGAACTTGATTCGCTGTACGGCACCGTGATCGTTACAGGCGTGAAGGTGTTTGATGAACCAGAGCTTGATGACCGCAGTTGGTGGGGCTGGAACATCATGCCCACATACAAGCTTGAATGGAGTTCTCTCTACGATCCGGTTACGCTCGGCCCCGGACGAAGCCTCGGTCTCAACTTCTCTGGCGTGTTTAGCAAGGATGATATCTACAAGGGGAACAACCCCGATTACGATCCGGAGTTCGCTGATGACCCTGAAGCGGCGGACTACAAGAGGCACGACCCGTTTGTGCAGACGCCGCGTTTCACGAACCGCATTGGCGCTGTGATGTTCAAGGCTCGCGTTACTGAGACTAACTCTAATGACAGCGGCTGGGTGACGATTTCCGCGTGCTCCAATCCCGGCGAGGAGGATGACGCGAAGTGGGACGTGCTCACCAACATCGAGGTGACGGCCAGCACAACGGTGTTCGAGCCGTTCCTGTGGCGCATACCGACGTCGCAGTCCAACTATCAGGCGTTGCGCCTTACCACTTGGGGGGCGGCGGAGGGCCGCTACCACAGCGAGGAGTCCGGGCAGCCCTTTAGCGACAAGGAAACCAAGAATCCCGTGCCGATCCAGCGTGTGCTGATCGATGAGGTGGTGGTGACGCAGCCTATGGCTCCCAAACTTTCGTTCGTGAACGCGTATCCGTTCAGGCATGGCCTGTTCACCACGAACTCGATTCCGGCTGACAGGATAACCAGTTCCGACGAACAGCCTCTCCTCGGTGAGACGTTCGGCATGCAGGTGCAGGTGCTTCCCGCCGGCATGGAGGATGAACTAAACGCGGATTCCATTCGCGTATACATGGCGTGGTATGCGGGGGATGACAAATGGGGGTATCAAAACTGGAAGGATGAAAAGTACGCGGTGAAGAAGGTTGAGCTGAAACGCGCATCCGACTGGTCGGCGGGAAATCTGGTGTATCGCAGCCATCCGGACGATCCGAATGCATTCATCCCTCCGCAGATGCCCGGTGACCGCGGCTATAAACATGTGCAGTACCATATCTGGGCCGAATACGAGAACAAGAACGGAATGGAGCAGGATCCGCATGAGATCACCCAGAACGACTGGAGCCGTCCCAAGTGGTACGAAGGCATCGAGGACCCCAATGTGCTCAACCGTACGTTCTGCCCCTACACGGTGCTTGATTCGATTTCGCCCAAGCGCGCATGGATCAATGAGATAAACATATTCGACGGCAATACGCAGGATGGCAGCAACCAGTACATTGAGGTGGCTGTTCCCTCCGGATACGACATTACCGGGTGGATGCTGGAGTCCTTAATGCAGAAGGACGCGCCCGACTACAGGCCACATCCCGTCGCAACCTTCGGAACTCTCGGAATAACGAGCATGAAGACCGCAAATGCAACGAACCGCTATTCGTTCATTGCCCTCCAGTCTCCACGCACAAAGGCGGCAGGCACCCATCCTGAACTGAATGACGGTGTGTGGGATGGCTTCGACGGCGGCTCCATCCAGATCGGATATCCGCACTCGCTCCGTCTGGTGCGTCCCACGGGCATCGTGGAACATGAAATCGTGTTCATGAGCACCAACACGTCCACGTCGCCGATCAGCAGAGATACATATGAAGGAAGGTATTTCCACGGACAGCTCACGACGAAGTTTCCGGAGAAAAAAGACTCCATCGTCTATGCCGGGGCAGATGCATACGGTGCAGTTCCTGCGTATCCGGGCAAGGTGATGTCGTTGGGCGTGTACAAGGGGCACGGCGAATCGGAGTCCTGCTGGACGAATATGATGCAGAATACGCCGGGCAAGGTCAATATTTTGGCCGACGGCACTCTGCAGTCCATCGATCCGAAGTACTTCGAGCCTCCGACGGGCACGAATCTCTGGATTTACGCGAACATAGACGACGGTAGCCTCAATTCGCTGTCCATGGTGATAGGCGGCGTCACGAATACGTCTGCGGTGATAATAGTTCCGCAAGGCAGCGACGGTTCCTTCTCCACAAGCATCGTGTATGTGGTCAAGAAGTGGTTTGAGCTGGACACGGTCACGACAAATGAATTGGGCAGGCCAGCCGGAATGGTGACGGAAGCAACAGGCGTAAGCAGAGTCTGGACGCTTGATCTCAGCAATTTGCGGTTGTCGAATCCAGAGTCCCGCCAATTCGAGGTGAACGCCTCCACCCGCGACTCGTCGAAGATATCCGGTCTCGGAGACAATGGAATCGCCAAGGACGATCCGTACTATCCCGCCGTTGTAGATTGGCTGCAGGACTACGAGGAGGGCGAGATCAGACTTGCCGAATACTGGGGCTCTGATTCCGGGCCATACAAACCCGACGGCATCAGCAAAAAGCTTCTCAACCTGAAGCAGATGTATTGGCTCGACATTCCGCCGGTATCCGCTGCCCCGGACAGGTACACGGATTCCTCCGAGTGGGTGTTCAAGGGGTATGTGAGCAATGTCAGCCCGCTTAAGGTCAATCAGGTGAATCCCGTCACCGGCAAGTTCATGGAAAACAGGAATGTATCTGTGAAGATGATGATCTCGAACAGGCTGACCAATGTCGCACACGCGCCGTGCACGCTGCGCGGCATCGTGCCGGGTTCCACGAGTTCCAACCACAATGGACAGGTCTTGTCGGACTGGGATTCGGTGACGTTCAAGATAACAGGCATGCTGATAAGCTCCGACAACCGGACGTCGAACATCCGCCGTCCGTTGCGCTGGTTCACTTTCGGGCCTGAGAGCTTCACCAATTTCACCAGGGAGATTGAGATACTGGATCCGTTCAGTACGCTTTCGCCTGGCTATTCCTACGGCTGGTACAAATATCCGTCCAGCACGGTCGGCTTTGCGTGGAGCCTGGGCGACGACACGAATCGTCCTGCAGTCAAGGTCGAGCTGCTGAACAACGAAAGCGCAGCCTATCCGGAATTGACATCTCCATGATGGATGTGCATCGGCGATGCGCTTTGACTCTTAACCAAGACAACTTTCAACTTTCAACACCGGAAAAGACATGGACTACAATTTTTCAGCAATAGAGAAGAAGTGGCAGGCATATTGGCTTGCCAACAAGACGTTCAAGTGCGACGGAAGGGACGACTCGAAGCAGAAGTTCTACTGTCTCGACATGTTCCCGTATCCTTCGGGGGCGGGGCTGCACGTGGGCCATCCGGAAGGCTACACGGCCACGGACATCCTCTGCCGCTACAAGCGCATGAAGGGCTTTAACGTGCTTCATCCGATGGGCTGGGACGCATTCGGCCTTCCCGCCGAGCAGTACGCCGTCGAAACCGGCACGCATCCTGAAGTCACCACAAAGAAGAATGTCGACCGCTTCCGCGAGCAGATCCGCATGCTTGGCTTCTCGTACGACTGGGACCGTGAGGTGAACACGACCGATCCAAAGTACTACAAGTGGACGCAGTGGATTTTCGAGCAGCTCTACAAGAAGGGGCTTGCCTATGTCGCGGAGGTGCCGGTTAACTGGTGTCCCGCGCTCGGCACGGTGCTTGCGAACGAAGAGGTCATAGACGGCCGTTCGGAGCGCGGCAACCATCCTGTCGAACGCCGGCCGATGCGTCAGTGGATGCTCAAGATCACAGAGTACGCCGAGCGTCTGCTGAACGATCTTGACGATCTCGACTGGCCCGAAAGTATCAAGGAGATGCAGCGCAACTGGATCGGGAAATCCACCGGCGCCCTCGTCGATTTCGGCGTTGCGGGCGATGACGAGAATATCACCGTCTTCACGACTCGCTGCGACACTCTCTTCGGTGCGACGTACATGGTGCTTTCACCCGAACATGCGCTTGTCGCGAAGTGGCTCGAGGCGGGCAAGCTCGCGAATGCCGACGAGGTGAAGGCCTACCAGAAGAAGGCGGCAGGGAAGAGCGACCTTGAGCGCACGGAACTCAACAAGGAAAAGACGGGCGTCAGGCTCGACGGCGTGATGGGCGTCAATCCCGTCAACGGCGAGGCGATTCCGATCTTCATTTCCGACTATGTTCTCGCATCGTACGGCACCGG
Source organism: Kiritimatiellia bacterium (assembly GCA_045595285.1). GTDB lineage: Bacteria > Verrucomicrobiota > Kiritimatiellia > RFP12 > UBA1067 > UBA1731. Next base: position 5,533 of record JAZOAC010000115.1, read on the forward strand.
CGCGATCATGGCCGTTCCGGCACACGATGAGCGCGACTTTGACTTTGCGAAGGTGTTCAACCTGCCGATCTATCAGGTGGTCGCGAAGAAGGGAGAGGAAGGTAGGGCGGCTTGTCCTCAAGCCGCCGCAGACGGCGCGTCGGGGACAACGCGCCCTGCCGGTTCCGCTACAGCGCGCGTGCCGTACACGGCCGATGTCGCCTATACGGACATCGCCGACGGCGTGATGGTCAATTCAGGATTCATCACGGGTCTTGGTGTCAAGGATGCCCAGGCGAAGATGATTGCTTGGCTTGAAGAAAAGGGCTGCGGCCGCGCCAAGGTGCAGTATAAGCTGCGCGACTGGCTTTTCTCCCGTCAGCGCTACTGGGGCGAGCCGTTCCCCGTCATCCACTGGGAGGACGGTACGCAGTCACTCGTGGACGAAAAGGACCTTCCGCTTACGCTTCCCGTTCTCGAGGACTACAAGCCTACCGGCACGGGCGAGCCGCCGCTCGCGAAGGCGTCCGAATGGCTCAATGTCGTCGATCCGGCCACCGGGAAGAAAGGCGTCCGAGAGACGAACACCATGCCGCAGTGGGCAGGTTCCTGCTGGTACTATCTGCGCTACATCGATCCGCTGAACGACAATGCGTTTGCAGATCCGGAGCTTCTCAAGAAGTGGCTGCCCGTCGACCTCTACGTCGGCGGCGCGGAGCATGCCGTTCTCCATCTTCTCTATGCGCGCTTCTGGCACAAGGTCCTGTTCGATCTCGGCCTGGTGCCCACGAAGGAGCCTTTCCAGAGGCTTGTGAACCAGGGCATGATCCTCGGTATCGCGTACAAGACGTCGCGCGGCGTGCTGGTCCCGACCGATCGTGTCACGTGGAAGGACGGCAAGCCCTACGGCAGCGAAGAGGAGGGCGGCGAAGAGGAGCTTCTCACGGAGTTCCCTGCGAAGATGTCGAAGTCGCTCAAGAACGTCGTCAATCCCGATGACGTAGTGCGCGACTACGGCGCCGACTCGCTCCGTCTCTACGAGATGTTCATGGGGCCGCTCCAGGCCGTCAAGCCGTGGTCCACGAAGGGCGTCGAGGGCGTGTTCCGCTTCCTCAAGCGTTCGTGCAAGTTCGTTACGGAGAATCCGATCGAGGACCGTCCGCTCACGGCGGAAGAGGCGCGCGCCCTCGCCAAGATGGTGAAGAAGGTCGGGGAGGACCTCGAGGGACTCTGCTTCAACACCGGCATCTCCGCGATGATGGTGTTCGTGAATGAAGCTGAAAAACTCGCCACCGCCGGTGAGGGTGCGGGGGAGACTGGTCTTCCCCGTCCTTTCCTTGA
>JAZOAC010000116.1:0-16590 GCA_045595285.1 Kiritimatiellia bacterium
GGCCGCGCTTGCGCGTACAAAGCGCGATCTACTTCCCGCATTTCTGAACGGTCTTCTCGACGTAATGCCGCCCAAGGCGCGCTTCCAGGAAGGCACGGAGAACGCCTACAAGTACGATTACGCAAAGAGAGACTTCCTCACCGCAAAGACGAGAAACAGCAACTGGTATCTGCCGCTGATCGCGCCGGAGAACCGCGTAAAATACCTTACGCAGGTGATAACGGGATTCGGGATCTACATGGACATGTACGTGAACAGCGAAAACGCGACGTGGTACTTCCCTCCCGTCGACGGATCACGCCTTGAGTATCTCAGGCGCAACATCGAACAGGCGCTGAGCGGCACCGACGAATATGTGTGGCTATGGGGCGAATGCGGACGCTGGATCGACTGGAAGGTGGCGAAGCCGGGAAACCTTCACGGCGGAGCTAAGAAGGGCCGCTGGGACGAGATGATTCCCGGCGGACTGTTCGAGGCCCTGCACATCCTGAAGAATCCAAAGGAGAACCTTCTGCCGAAGATCGAAAAGGCGATCGCCGACGGGGTTCTTACGAACATGATCTGCAATCCCGCGTGCAGCATCAATATCCCGGGCGAACCCGGACTGAAGGACGGACGCGTTCCGAGACCGTTCGGCAGATGGCAGCCCACTCCGAGGAAGGGTGTGGAGAAAAGCCTGATCGGAACGGACACCTCGTGCGGTGACGGCGACAGCTGCTCAATGTTCGTGAAGGGCGTGAACGGAGGATGCCTCACGTTCGACAACGACAATCTCACCGCCCCCGGCACATGGTACTATGTCACCGCCCGCGTGAAGGGGGACGGCGCATGGCCTTCGCTGAACTTCAGGACGGCAAAGCGCAAATGGATGAGTCCGAAGATGCTTCTCACGATTGAAGGGACAGACCCCACCCGGTGGCGCACGATCCGCTGCTGCGTCAAGGTCCCCGAGAACGCCAGCGGGTTCACCATCACGCTTGGCGTGCAGTCGCTCGGGCCGAATGAAATAGTGCATTACGACAACATAGGGGTATACTCTCTCCCGACCGAGCTTGTCACCGGAACGACTCTTCAGAATGGGATGTGATCGATGAATTTCAAAATGTTTGCAGCCGTCATGTCTGTGACGGTGGCTGGAACCGCATTCGGTGGGTTCAGCAAGGAGAAGTTCCGCAATCCCGAAAATATTCATTCTCCAGCATATTTCTGGATGTGGAACTCGAAACTTGAACCGGAAAAGCTCAATGCCCAACTTGACGATATGCTGGCGCACGGCATGCGGAGCATCTGCATCCATCCGTTTCCGCTGGACTTCCGCCCAAATGGAGTGTTTGACAGTTCCATGTCGCCCGACTATCTCACGGAAGAGTATTTTCGTGTGTTCTCTAACGTCGTTGACCATGCCGCCTCGCTCGGCATGAACGTGTGGCTCTACGATGAAGGTGGCTGGCCGTCCGGCGGCGCGTGTGGGCAGATCGCCGCGGCAGACAGGGAGGGAAGGTTCCAGAAGAGGTTTTTCGGCTACGGGAACGGGCGGGAGCCGTTAGCCCTCCGTGCCAGGCCATACGGTCCCGGAAGCGGGAACTACCCCTCGATCATAGAGAAAGGGACGACAGAAGAGTTCATACGTCGCACCCATCAATCATACAAGAGGTATATCGGTCATCACTTCGGCGGGGCCATAAAGTATACGTTCATGGACGAGCCTGCCATGCCGCAGGACCATTACGGGGCGAATCTCGGCTGGACCGCTGATTTCGAGGAGGTGTTCAAGCGGAAGAAAGGCTATGACATCCGTCCTTTCGCCAAGGCCATCCTCGACCGCAAACACACTTTCGATCCGGAGATAGTAAGGCAGCGTATCGACTACTTCGATGTGATGGCAGGTCTGTTTGTGGAGCGCTTCATGAAACCGATCAAGGATTGGGACAACGCAAACGGTCTCAAGTCCAGTGGTCATCTCAACGGCGAGGACATCCCCGAGTGGGCGTCCCGTTACGGGTATGGAGCGCTGCTGCGCTCGCTGCGCGCAATGGACGTCCCCGGCGTGGACGTGATCTGGCGGCAGCTGTTCCCCGAAACGCCAAACACGCCGGGCTCGCGGCTTCCATTTCCCCGGTACGCATCGTCAGTGGCGCATCAGCAGGGGCACATGCTGGCGATGACGGAGTCGTTCGGCATATACGGAAACGCCTTCACCCCGGATCAGATGAAGTGGCTTGTCGACTACCAGCTGCTGCGCGGCATCAACATGTTTGTGTTCGGGTACTACAACGTCTCCAACGCCGGACAGTGGATGCTGCTTTTCGAGCCGCACTCTGGGCCTGTTGCGCCTTGGTGGGACATGGAGAAGCCGTATTTCGAATACATGGCCCGCACCGGGCAGATTCTTGCGGACGGCAAGCCCGCCGTCGATATCGCCGTCTTTTTCGACAGCCGTGCGTTCTGGGCCGGCGGCTCCGAAACGGAAAGCGCCGGAGCAATGCACTATGCCGTTGCGGACACTCTCGACAAGATGAACTGCGAATACGAGTTTGTCGACGACGATTCGCTTGCGGCGGCAGAGATCAGGGACGGTCGGCTTCATGTCGGGGCAATGTCCTATTCGACATTCGTGCTGCCCACGTCAAAATGGATGCGAGACGATGCCAGGGCGAAACTGGAGGAGTTCAGAAGCAAGGGTGGCAAGGTTCTCACGACAGATACGATTGCAGAGGCGAAGCCCGTCTGCCGGATCGGCGGTCGATGCGCACCGTGGTTCCGCGCGGCTAAACGCGTTAACGGCAGTGAAACGCTCTATTTCATCGTCAATGAAACCAGACATCAGGCTTACGTCAATATTGATTTCGATGAAAAAGGTGATGTTGTGCGTGCCGATCCTGAAAGCGGCGATTTCATTTCGGTCAATCGCGGGAAGGAAGGTTTCGGATGGCAGTTTCCTGGATATGGAAGTGCGATATTCATTGTGGGGGCAAAGGCCGATAAGCCTGCAACGCCAAATTATGATGGGGATGTCCGGGAACTGAAGGAGGGGTGGACTGTGCGTCCGCTTGTATCTCACTCGCTTGGAGATGACGATTTCGTCATTTCAGGAATGGACACTGTTGCGGTGCCGACGGCAATAGGGGATTGGCGTACGCTTTTCGGCGACCATTTCAGCGGCAAGGCGCTTTATGTCTGCAGGTTCAAGTGTGAGAAGGCGGAGAAGCTGATGCTTGATCTCGGCAAGGTCGGCTGGACGTGTTCCGTGAGACTGAACGGCAAGGAGCTTCCTGCGAAGTTCTTCGGACCTTTCTGTTGGGAGATTGAGACCATGGCGGGAGAGAACGTACTTGAGGTGACGGTGGCCAATATGCTTGCAAACGCAGTGTCTGATCCTGTGAAGCGCGCGAAGGCGGCGGCAAAGTACCCGCCAAACTCCACCTATGATCCCAGGCAGCGCGTCTGGGACCGGGAAAACCACGAAAGCGGACTGATGGGGCCGGTGCGACTCAGATAGGATCTGACCTCCGATGTGATATAATATGGCGCATGGGAGATTATCGGAATACAAGACATCACAGGGGGCCAAGGGAACTTGTCACGGGAGGGGAGTGGCTTTATGGCCGCAATCCCGTGATCGAGGCCCTGCGTGCCGGCCGCCGCACATTCACTGAGATCATTCTGCCGCCCGGATCAAAGGACGAGAGCGACGAGATTGCGTCGCTGCGTCTCACCGCCCAGAAGCGCAACATAATGATCCGCGTCGCGGATCGCGACAAGCTAGACAGGCTCGTAAAGGGTGGGCACCACCAGGGTGTCGCAATAAAGACGACCGGTTATCCGTACGTCGATTTCCAGGAGATCGTTGAAGACGTTGAGGCGGACGAGAATGCGACCGTTCTCGTGCTTGACCATCTTGAAGATCCTCAGAATGTCGGATCCATCCTGCGTACCGCGTGCGCCGCCGGATTTACCGGCGTCATCATCCCCGAGGATAGGGGTGCTGGCGTAACGCCTGCGGCCGTGCGGGCGTCAGCCGGAGCCGCCGAGCATCTCAAGGTCGCCAAGGTCGTGAACCTGCCGCGTGCGATGAAGGAACTGCAGAAACTCAATATGTGGTTCACGGGCCTTGATTGGGGTGAGGACGCGCGCTGTTACACGAAGATAGACTACAAGGGCCGTGCCGGACTGGTTGTCGGTGCGGAGGGAAACGGCATATCGCGTCTCGTGCGCGAGACGTGCGATTTCATCGCCGAGCTTCCGATGCCAGGGGGTTTCGAATCGCTGAATGCGGGCGTTGCCGCAGGCATCGCGATGTATGAGATGTTGCGTCAGCGCTCCTGACGCACTGCAGTTTTGCGTTGGAATGAAAGAAACAAGTCTATTTAACCGAAGAAAGGAATAAAAATGAAGAACATTATGCTTGCCGTTGCCGTTGCAGTCATGACCGGTTCGGCCTTCTGCGCAGAGCCTGCGTATGATACGCTCATCTCGCATCGCGGTGAGTCCCATGATGCGCCCGAGAACACCATGCCGGCGTTCAAGATGGCCGTCGACAGGGGCTTTGGCTTCGAGTGCGACATCTATCTCTCGGCGGACGAGAAGCTTTTCACTTTTCACGACAGCAGTCTCAAGCGCACCACCGGTGGCAAACACATGGAAAAGTGCACGGAGGCCAGTTGGTCGGATGTCATATCAAAGGTGAATGTCGGAGGTTGGGGAAAATGGAAAGGTTCCAAGTATGATCCCACCACTCCCGTACTCCTCGAGGACGTGCTGAAGCTTGCGCGCGACGGACGCTACATCTATGTCGAGGTAAAGGACAACAATCCCTCATGGGTGCCGTACATAAAGGAGGTGTTCGCCAAGCAGGGCAACGCCACGCCGAAGAATGTGCTTTTCATCTCCTTTGGCGCCGATGTCTGCGCAGAGCTCAAGCGTCAAATGCCCGAATACCGCGTGTATTGGCTCACGAGCGGGAATGACAAGGCCGATAAGAGTCATGTCTATACGGCCGAGGAGATCGTAGCCATGCTCAAGAAGCTCGGAGTTGACGGCGTTGATATTCGATTCAATCCTGAGACGATTACCGCCGACTTCATCAAGAAGGTGCGTGATGCCGGATTCAGTTTCCATGTCTGGACGGTCGACAATCTCAAACTTGCCAAGCTTGCGTTCGCCCGTGGTGCGGAGACTGTCACGACAAACTGCGCCAAGAAGATGCTCGACGAGCATAAGGGCAAGTGAAAGTCCTTGATTCACTGAATTACAGTCAGAAGGAACATGTTCATGACGCATTCGCTCTTTGCTGCGTTTTTTGCCGCAGTCAACTTCGTGGAATGTCCGAAATGTGACAAGCGCATCCGCATTTCCGAGGATGGGCGGGATGCGTTCGTGAACATGAGCCGCATCGCTCCTGAACGCAAGGAGGAGATGAAGGTCAGGGCCGAGATGCTTCTCGGGTTCGCCAGGCCAGTGGAGGCGGCGAATCCGAAGACGCCTCTCATGGGATGGTCCAGCTGGAATACGTTCGCGGAGCACATATCCGAAGAGATAATCGTCGGTGTTGCGAAGACCATGGCGACGAACGGACTGAAGGCCGCCGGCTATGTGTACGTCAACATCGACGACGGATTTTTTGACGGTCACGGGCCTGACGGCAGGCTCCGCTTTAATCCGAGGCGTTTCCCTAACGGCATGAAGGGCACCGTTGACGGCATACATGCGCTCGGCATGAAGGCAGGGACGTATTCTGACGCGGGCGCAAATACGTGCGCAAGCTACGGCGGCGACAAGTCCGGCATTGGCTCCGGACTCTATGGGCACGATGCCGCCGACTGCCAGCTGCACTTCAATGAACTTGGATTCGACTTCTTCAAGGTTGACTACTGCGGCGGACGGCGGCTCCACCTGGAGGAGAGGACCCGCTATACCGAGATCGCCAACGCAATCAAGGCGACCGGACGGAAGGATGTCCGGTTGAACATCTGCCGTTGGGCGTTCCCCGGTACATGGGCGGCGGAGCTGGCCGGTTCATGGCGCACGACGCGTGACATTCGCGCAAGCTGGAAGTCGGTCAGCGGCATCATCGCGGAAAATCTCTATCTGAGCGCATACGCAAGTCCCGGTCACTTCAACGATCTAGACATGCTTGAGGTCGCGCAGATCAAGGGGGCCGTAAAGTCGGCGTTCGGGTCCAGCGGTGATGTCGGCATGACGCTCGATGAGGAGGCCGCGCATTTCGGCATGTGGTGCATAATGTCGTCTCCGCTTGTCCTCGGAAATGATGTCCGGATAATTCCGCCTTCGACGATGAAACTCGTCACCAATCCCTTCCTTCTGCACATGAATCAGGATCCGCTTGGTCTTCAGGCTTATGTCGCATCAAGGGATGGGGAGGCGTATGTGCTCGTAAAGGATGCTGATACGCTGTTCGGCAAGTCCCGCTATGTTGCGCTCTACAACGCAGGCGAGACAGAACATGAGTTTGCCGTCAAGGCGTCGGACATTGACCTTGGAGGGAAAATCGCGGCATTCGATCTCATGGAGAGAGCGGATGTCGGAGAGTTCGAGAACGAGGTGTCCGTGAGGGTGCGTCCGCACGCCGCTAAGTTCTTCAGGTTCGATGCTGAGCGGCGCATTGACAGGTCGCTGTACGAGGCCGAGACCGCGTATCTCACCGACTACAGCGAAATCGACGACAGCTCCTACGGATCAACGAACAGTTGCGTTGTGCAGGGGCGAGCCTACTATGCGCCTGCGGAAGGTGCATCCGGCGGCGTCGCGGTCGTGAATCTGGGCGCAAGGGAAAGCAACGACCTGATATGGAAGTCCGTCAATGTGTCGGAGTCTGGCAAATACAGGCTGACGTTCCGCTGCTTCACTCCGGAACCGCGCAAGTTCTATGTGCAGATTGACGGCGGAGCGAAATCGATGGTCTGGATAGGGAAGGGCATGTCCGGCTTTGGCGACACGCATCTCGATGTCGAATTGGAGCAGGGCATCCATTCGGTCCGTATCACCAACGCCTACGGGAAAGCCCCCGATATCGACTTCATGCGTGTTGATCGGTGTCTTGTTCGGTTGTCTGGGTGTTGGCGGTAAGAACTGCCCAAAATGTTGTATAATACTCGGTCAAAATCATATGATAAGAGAAAGGATAATGAAAATGAGATGGATTAAACGGATCATGGTTTTTGTAGGCATTTGCGTGTCGATGGGTTCGTTGTTGGCGCGGGAAGCAGCAAAGGATGGTGGGGCGCGTGACAGGAAACCACTCAAGGTGCTTATGATAGGAAATTCCTTTACCGGAAGTGTAATGAGCGAAACGCCGACTATGGCTAAGAAGGCTGGCCTTCGTCTTGATATCGTGCAATGCGGAATCGGTGGATGCCCGTTTGACAGGCATTGGTCGAACGTGGAGAAATCCGGTGATAAAAGCTTCAAGCCCTATGGCATAAGGCCGAGCCTGGCGTCTGGCGGAGAGGCTAAGTTTCCGAAGCGTGCGAACGTCACGGACATGCTCGTCGCCGACAAGTGGGATATTGTCACCATCCAGCAGGCGAGCGGCAAGAGCGCGTTCTATGACACCTATCAGCCGTATGCGGACAATCTGATATCGAAGATCCGGGAACTCGCCCCTCAGGCGGAGATCGTCATTCAGCAGACATGGAGCTATTCACCCTATGCTGTGCGTCTGGAAAAGTGGAAAATGACGCCGAAGGGTATGTATGAGGCTCTCAAGAAGTCGTATGCGCAGCTGGCCGCCAAGCACAGTCTCAGGATCATCCCGACTGCAGACGCGGTCCAGCTGTTTCGTGATCGTCTGCCTGTCGATTACGGCAAGTTGTTGACCCGCGAAGAAATCAGCAATATCAAGGAGCCTGAAACGTTGGACTTCCACGGCGATGTCGTCGGATCCTCTGCATGGAAGCAGGGGCGCAAAGGAAAGCAGAAGGACTGGGAAAAGATAAAACTGCGTTGCGACTTTTCGCACTTTAACGCTAGAGGGCATTATCTTCAGGCGTGCGTCTGGCTTGGCTTCCTGTTCGATGTCGATCCCACGACCTTCACATATTGTCCGAAAGGATTGCCGGTGGCCGATGCGAAGTTGATGCGCGAGTGCGCTCGCGACGCGCTCAAGGCCTCAAAATAGTGTTGAAGTGGACGCCTTCACCGTGGCGGACCGGGATGTTGTCGAGATGTGCAAGAGCCATGTAGTTCCGTTGAGCGTCTCCACGCAGATGAGCGTGTCAAATTCCGAGGCAGCGACGCCCTCCACACTTCTTCGTTGCCGGGCGGGCAAAAAGGCGCTTCTGGTCTGTTTGGCGGTCCAAGGAGGCAAGGCATGAGAAGTGTCGGCATCAGCATTGCCGCAATGATGGCGGTGATGTCTTTGTCAGGCGTAACGCAGCAGCCGACCATTGCGCAGGCGGATTTTCTTGGCGAACTCGTGAATTCTGCGGTGAGGTTCAATCCGAAGGGTGATGTGCGCGGGGAGCTTGCCGCCTCGTCCGTCCAGATACGTCCTGACGAATGGATTGAGATTGCCCAGGTGTTCATGGATGTAATGCGGGTGATTCAGCGTTCCGGGGAGCGGCGCAGTGTTCATATCGCAAGGCTGAAGGCGCAGGGTATCGAGGAGGAACCGATGTCCACCGCCGGAATCGCATTCGAGGTTGATGTGCTCAACAACCGTTTCGCCTTCGACAGGTACGGATATCTGCATTTTGACGACCGGTTTGTTACGCCGTCAGAACGCGAGGTTCTTGGGAGGATGGAGAGAATATATCGGCGCATACACAGACGTTGGCTGGCGGCGCAGACGGCGAAATCCAAGCCGGAGAAGGGGGATCCCGTTTTTGCGACGATTGCGGATCGTGCCGCGGAATGGCGCGTGCGGCGCGTTCCTGTGTTCAAAGGGTTCGAGGATGACCGTTATCAGGAACATGACGCACTGATCGTTCGGTGCGTGGATGAGTTCAACCGCAACAGGGCGGCATGGGCTGGTGCGACACCTGAGCAGGCAAGGCGCATCCCGCCGATCACCACCGCCATGGTCAAGTCGCAAATGATAGAGGAGACGGGGGGACGTGACGCGAAATCCATTGCGGCTTGGGGTGTCGATCCGGAGCAGGTCAACGTTCCGGGCGACTGGAGTGACGCAAAGGAGAAGGTTGGACTTAAGAAACCGTCGAAGCGCAATGAGGGTACGGCCGAGGAAAACATCAAAGCTGCGATAAAGTTTCTTGTCCGAAAGGGATTCGGAGTCAGCGGTCAGCCCGCCTCGCGCAGACCGAAGGGCGTATTTGACGATTGGCGTACCGCACTTCGCCGATATAACGGGCGGCATGATGAAATGGTAGATGGACGCAGCTACAGTGAGACATATGCGGATCACATCATGGCCAGAGCGAAGGACCCTGGACGCTTTGTCGCCATCAGGAAAAAAGTGAAGAAATGAGGATCCGATCAAGGACTATTCCGACTATTCGTCCGAATGTCATGTGCTTGACATCCCAGACGGTGATGTCCGCCAGTGCCTGAATCTTCAGATGGCGAGCGTTGCCATCGAGAAGTATTGAAACGCTCTGTGCATTTCTCATCACAGACACCCGGCGAGTTCAGTTCCTGCATCGCACAATCCGGTGAGATAGTGGACGAGGGCGCATGTATTTCGCGTTTAAGTGTCGGAAATGTGATATAATGTTTGGCAATGAGGAAAGCAAAGGTAAGCAGAATAGAGCGGTTGGAACACTATCTGGTGCGCATAATCCAGCAGCCTGGCGCAGATAAGGACCAGTCTGGGCCTATACGTGTGTTGCTTGCAGTGCTTTATGGCTTTTCGTGCATATTCCGTTTTGTTGTTGCGATAAGATACTGGTTTTACGATATTGGCGTTTTGCGCAGATTTCCACTTGGATGTCAGGTGATATCCATTGGAAACGTTACGGCGGGTGGTACTGGCAAGACGCCTGTTACAGAGAAGTTCGCACGGGAATTGACTGCGGCTGGACGGAAGGTCGCCATTCTCTCTCGCGGTTACCGCCGCAAGGAGGCTCCTTGGTGGCAGCGTACATTTACCCAGGTGATAGATCCGCCGCTCGTGGTGTCTGACGGACATCATGTGTTGCTTGATGCCGCGACCGGTGGCGACGAACCCTATATGCTTGCATCGAATCTTCCCGGCGTCTGCGTGCTTGTGGACAGAAACCGCGTGAAAGCAGGACGATGGGCTGTTCGCCGGTTTGGGTGTGACACCCTTATACTTGACGACGGTTTTCAGTACCAACGCCTGAAGCACTCGTTGGAGGTGGTGCTGGTCGACAAGACCAATCCGTTCGGAAACGGTCACATGCTTCCCCGAGGTGTTTTACGCGAGCCGGCAGAGCATATTTCCAGAGCGGATGTGATATTCCTGACCAAATCTGACGGAAAGACAGACGAGGTTGTCGGGCGGATTCGCGAATTCAACTCGAAGGCGGAGATTATAGAATGCCGTCATGCGCCGCGTATGCTGAAGGATGTATGGAGTCGTGAAGAACTGCCCTTGGATTGGCTGAAGGGAAAGACTCTTACGACGCTTTCGGGCATTGCCGTGCCTCAGGGATTTGAGGATTCACTCAGAAAACTCGGCGCAAGGGTCATATGGTGTGAACGCTATGCTGACCATCACCGCTATGATTCGAGTGAAATCATCTATGCGTTGAACAAAACGGCAGATTTGGGTGCAGAGGCTCTCATAACGACGGAAAAGGATGCAGTGCGTTTCCCTCGCCTTGAAACGACTCCTGTCCCGTGCTATTACCTTCGTGTTGATATTGAGATACTGAAGGGAGCAGAGAACTTTGCGGCTGTGGTAGGCAGAATATGCAATATTTAAGGCTCTTGCGTGAAGCCTTTAAAACTTGAACTCTGAAGACGCACGAAGAGGTTGCCGCCTAGTCCGTATAATTTGCATCAATGCACGGGCATTCTGTGCATAAAAGCGGCAGTGTCAGGCATAATCCACACACACATGCAAATGATGGAATCATAACAGGCAAAATGACAAAACCGCATTCAATACTCCTATAACAGTCGAAAACGAAAATGCGAGGCAGCGCTATTTCGATGAGGCCAGTAAGTTAGAGTGGAACTTAGCATTGAATTGCAATGTGAATGCGCTGCCGTCGATGAGGTCATTGCACTTCGCGCCCTGTCGCCGCCAAAGACGAAAAAGAAATCCGCACCTTGCAAGACATCCAAAGGGGGCAAGTGATGCCAGACCCAGAAATTGGAAGGTCGCTTGACGGCTTGATTTTGGTATAATATCGCTCAGAAAGATAATAGCGACGAAAAGGATGAGAAGTGAAGAAGAAAAGCGAAAAGGAATTGCGTAAGTTGCCCGCAGATGGAAAGATTGCGTACCTTATCAAGCCTATTCTGAAAGTGCTTCAGGATGCCGGCGGGCAGCTGGAACGGTCCGAGATAAAGGAGCGCATAGCCGACATTGACGATCAGATCGCTGAATACGCAGAGGAAGTTAAGCTGTCTAAGAGGACAGGAAATTCGTATAAGGAATTCAATTTCAAGTTCAACTTCGCCATCAAGGATCTGTTGTTCAATGGCTTGGTTACGTTTACGCATTCATCGCCTGTTGTGTTACGCAGACTGTAACTACATCGATCCGCCGTACAACACCGATTTGGCCTTCGAGCACTACGACGACAGGAAATCATGGACGCGACTTTTGTAGAACAGTGAAGGGGTGATATGAGTAACTTGCTTCTTGTATCTATTGCGATGCTATTTCTGTTCGCTAGAAACTGCCATGCTTTTACATACGATCCCACCGCAGCGAACGTGTTCTTTGTCCATGGATTCAATGTGAGCGAGCAGGGAGCGTGCGCATGGGCGGACGCAATGTTCAAGGGCCTCTACCAAAGCGGGGCGCGGATGAACTTTCATCCGGTTTCATGGAAGTCAGATGCCGGAGCATCGTGGAACTACCATGCCAATGTGTCAAATGCATTTGTCACCGCCGGATTCCTTGCTCAGATGGTGAACGAGGTCGGCGGGCGGCGTGTTGTGATTGCGCACAGCCTTGGGACGATGGTTGCCGCCAGCGCCATCCAAGACCACGGAATGCAAGTTGACAAGCTGATCATGCTGAATTCCGCCATTCCGTCTGAGGCATTCGACCCGACTTTGGCGGAGGTCGCCCCGTCAAATCATCTTGTCCACGACGATTGGATGGAATATCCAAGCAGATGTTGGGCAACGGAATGGCACGCGCTTTTTGATTCGGGGGATGCCCGCAGCAAGTTGACATGGCGCGGACGCTTTCGCGACGTGGGAGCCGTAGCGGTGAACTTCTATTCATCTGGTGACGAGGTCCTGGAGATTTATTCGGATAGGCACAACCCGTCCTTTTACGAGGGGTTGTTCGACGCAAGTACGAAAGGACGCTATGCATGGCAGAAGCAGGAACTGTTCAAGGGCCAACGGTCCGGGGCTGTCACACCTATTTCAGGAACGTCGGATTGGTCGGGTTGGGGCTTCGGTACAGTCCTTGACACGGGACTGACAGGCGAATCCGTTCAGTACGTCAACCGATATTCGGCATCCGATGCCGCACAGCTGTCGCTGGACCATTTGCGCACAAATGCCGTATTTCAGCTTACGCCCCCGTCGATCACCAATTCTGCCATGTCCCGTTTTGAGGCGGATTGCCATCTGGCCCAGGGAATCCCCGCGTTGTCGCGTGCAGCCGGAATAACCGATCTGTCGGACATCGGCATCCTCTCGATCGACATTAATTCCGCGACGTATCGCCCTAACGGATGGCCCGCCGGACGCAATCCGCCGCTGGCGAATCGTTGGCTTCACTCCGATATCAAAGACGTAGCCTATTTCTACACCCATAAAGTTTTCGAGGAAATCGTAAGGATTGGAGGTTTGAAATGAAGTTTGTGCACTTGTCGGCTGTTCTGTTGTCGTTTGCCCTGCAAGGGCAGCAGCGTCTCACGTATGACCCTTTTGCAAAGGGGGCTATGGCGGAGATGGAGATTTCCGTATTCGACGACGAAGGTATGGCCGTGGGTGGAGCGGAGGTCTCCGTGTGGTTCGAGGTGTCCAGCGTCAAAAGCGAAGAACGCAAGGGCACGGCATCTGCCGAGGGAGTATTCGCCGCATCATTGGATGGATGCACGGGCGGCGTACATGTGCATGTAAAGAAGGACGGCTACTATGATACTGCCGTTCGCGAATTCATTGGAAGGCAGAAGGAGAATATTGTTGCGCAGACGCGCAAATGGTCGGCAACCCCCGTTCGGATAGCCGTGATTCTCAGGAAAGTTCGCAGCCCTGCCAGCCTGGTCCACAACTGGGGATTGGATCGCCTGGTATACCCCGCCACCAACGTCGTCATGGGGTTCGATCTTGAAAAGAGAGATTGGTGCCCGCCATACGGAAAAGGCAGATACGACGACTGGCAGGTCTGCTACCGGTTCGCGCGTTCGCCAGACGAATGGGGTGCGTTCCATGAGCATATCGTCATCACAATGACAAATGGTCTGGACGGTGTGTGTTTTTGTCCTGTCGAATCATTCAGCGATTTCAAGTATGCCTACCATGCCGACACGAATGCGGTATATGCAAAGCGCATGGAAGTGGAAATGGATAGGACTTACACGAAGATATTGAAGAAGGTTCGTCTTCCTGAAGGGCAGTTCATCGTGTTCAGGACGAGAACGCAGGTGGACGATCACGGCCGGCTCGTCTCGGCAAACTACGGCTATGTGCCGGAGACGTTTCATCCCCAACTCTTTTTCGACATCGCGACGATGTTCAATCCGAAGGTGAACGATACCAACCTTGAATCCGTTCCCGACCGTCGGAACCGGATGATGCGAAGGAGAAGATGACATGTCTGCATGGATGTGTGCAGAAATGGATTTCGAACATGAAACGCTTGCTGTTCGTGTTGCTTATAGCCGTTGAAGGAGGTTTTGCTGACATGCCGATGTTGAACTGGATGGGGCGCGAAAAGACCGTGAAGCAGGACAAGGAGGTCTTGCTGAAGATTCTGCGCGAGGACAAGAAGTTGGGATATTGTTGCCAATGTGGAAATGCTGCCAATCCCAATGTTGCCAATGGCCAATTGAAATTGGGGATTGGAACTGGCAACACTTCCACAATGGCAACATTAGGCAAATCCACGGTGCTTGGCGTATATGAGGGAGCGGCGTATGTGCTTCTGTACAACGGCATCCTCAAGGACAGGAGCGTAAACGGCGGCAATGTGCTGACGCGCAAGACGCTAGAGGTGATAGAGGCGGACTTGGCGGCTCGCGTGGACGCTCGCCCTCCCGAATATGAGAAGATCGTTGTCTATGGCGAGGCGTGTCGTTTGATGGCTTCGACATTGGAGGCGTTGAAGATCGAGTTCCACCAGACGCCATACGATTTGGTGACGAGGAGGTGAAGGGAATGAACGACTTTGACGAATATCTTGTAGCTGAAGAACCCGACAAGCGCGAGCGCGCATACGGGTGGGCTACGGCAATCGGCCTTCAGGATGTGGACGGGTTGAAGGTTTCAGACTTCCTGCTCAATACCGCGAAGCGTAACATCGAGGGAGAGATAACAGAGAGCGAAGCCCGGAAAATCGTAGATGAGTATTACGAGACGAAGGAGGTCCATGACCAGCCGGACGATGTAAAAGAGGCGGACAAAGTGTCCACGAGAATCAAAATGGTTATAAACTCGCCGACTTTTACATTCTCGCCGGCATATTACCTTGGACTCCACAAGCAGATTTTCGATGGTGTGTTCAAGTTCGCCGGGCAGATTCGCGAAGTTGAATTAACCAAGCGCGAATGGGTGTTAAACGGCGAATCGGTGCAATACTCGCCGTCCTGCATGATTGAAGATACGCTTGCGTACAACTTTGAGCAAGAGCGGAATTTCAAATACAAAGGACTCTCCGAGGATCGATTTGTGTAACATTTCAGTTCGTTTATCTCTGGGATTTGGCAGATACATCCGTTTCGCGAGGGGAATACGCGAGCGGTTGCAGTATTCTCCATCAAGTATCTACGTTCAATGGGTTATAAGGTCACCAATGATTTGTTTGCTGCAAAGGCGTGGTATTTCCGCAATGCGCTTGTCAGGGCGAACTACGAAAACCGGAATCTGGATGTGGATAAAACCCAGTTGCCGCTTGAAGAGTTTTTTAAAGTTCTTCTTTATGGGTATGAACTGGAACTTAAAAATCGCTATCTGCGCATCGGGAACGAATACGGATCGCCAACGGCTGAAGCGGTAAAAGATTTGCACCGACATGATGTCGTAATAAATGGCGTAATAAACAAGCCCGATGTCGGTATAAATGTCGGTATAAAGAGCGATGTCGTCCTCTCCCGCACAGAAGAAATGGCTGTAAAGGCAATTTTGCGAGATAATCGCCTAACCGCTAAATCATTATCAGTTGTGCTTGGTGTCACCTTGCGTCAGGCGGAACGCATAATGGCGTCCCTTAAGAAGAAAGCGAACCTTCGCCGCGAGGGTTCGCGAAAGAATGGTCACTGGGTATTCGGAGGGTAATGCCATGAGCATGACATTAACGAGATATCAAAACAACACGCTGGCCGCAGTCAAGGCGTATTTCGAGAGGTGCGCGTTCGAGTCGCCGGAGGCCGCCTACAAGACGGTGACGGCGCAAGACGTACCAGCAGACCTTCTGTCTTGGCGGTGATTACAGGCTTTCTTTGGATATGCCCGGCGGGTTTGTGCTCGACGAAAACATATATGCGGGTAATGCTGATGTTTACAACGGAAGTTGGCGGTTTAAAAAGCACTATTTGGGGACTTATGCTATACCGAAGTTTGACGGCAAGAAGCCATTTGGCGAGGGAGAGGAATTTGAATGTGCAAAGCTGATTGATTCGTCGGCAAAAGTTCTTTATTGGCTCAGGAACAAGGATTCCGATTCGGCTTCGTTTCGCTTGCCAATGGGTGGCAGGACGGAGTGGTTCTATCCTGACTTTATCGGAGAACTTGTTGACGGTCGACTTTTTGTTTTGGAATACAAGGGAGAACTTACAGGGCAGTCTGCCGATACGATCGAAAAGACGGCCATCGGGAAACTCTGGGCCGTGCAAGACAGTTCCCGATATGTTTATGCCACGATATACGGTTCCGCGTCCAGTGGCTTAACCGTGGCCCAGCAGATAGAAGAGGCCTTCAAGAATCGAGGTGAAATGTAGACTGCTGGCAATAGTGGATACGAGAGAGGCAAGGCCTCGTTGATGGAGCAGAAATGGTAGAGTAGAGACGATGGCGATGCCGCAGAGGGACGACACGATAGAGTCGATTTATCTCCAGGGTCGTGTTTTATTCATAAAATCGGCGATATTTGGTATAATTTACGCATATGCAAATGATGAAATCACGACAGTCGCAATGACAAAAACCGCATTCAATCAGACATGCTCGAACGGTCTTTTGTATTGCCGAATGTGAATTGGTAATAAATCAAGGCGATTCGGTAAAATAATCCGGTGGTGGACAGAAAAAAGCCCCTTGCAAGGTCGTTGCAGGGGGCTTTCAATATGCTTGAAACGA
>JAZOAC010000117.1:0-50638 GCA_045595285.1 Kiritimatiellia bacterium
AATTGTACCAACTGTACATATCCTTGACACGACGAATCAGCATAGGGACTGAATAGGAACAAACGGTCATGTCTCCAAGTTTTACATCTACGCACACCAAAGCAGAAGGCTTCAACGCTTCGCAGACAACCAAACCAGACTCCTCCGAAAATCTCGTCAGCAATTCATGAGGCAATTCATATCCCTGATAATCAAGTGGAAGCAACTGAGCCTGACTTAGCAGAGCCCCCTCAACTGTCGCAACACTCGATGTTTGAATCGAGCCTGACTCCGACCATGGGATGTCCGCAAAGCAGAAATTAAATGAAGGCTTATCATCCCCTTCAACCCTAATGACGCATTTTGCCGTAGCCCCCCAGGCATCGATAAAGTCTTTGACGTCAATCTTCATCGGGAACAAATTTATCAAGTCACACCTTCCGTTCACCACAAGATCGGCGACATTGGGAGCTTGATCGGAAATGTGCCCCGCATAGTCACCTTTGATTGTATCTTCGTTAGTCCAATATCTGAAGATTTTTCCTTTCAGATATTCAACAATGTCCGTATTTGTTATCTGTCCATCCCGGTCAATATCCGGAATGAGTGGCGGATTGACCGCCGTTATGCGCTGGGTTGCGACATCTTCCACAAACTGACCGTTTATTACTGTCCAATACGAAAATTTCAAATCGCAACATCCCTCTGCCGTTGAAATTACCGCGACAGAGGAAGAAAACGCACCAGCATCATTGAATAGCCTGCGCCATTCATTAATGGAAATATCCCGTACCGGTCGGCTTTCACTATCAATAAGCGTTTGCCATTCGCATGCAATCTGATTCCAACACACAATCTTGAACGCACCGGACACGTCCTCAAATGACAGCCGCACATGACCATTATCAAGTGCTACATTAAGCTCAAGTTTAAGATTGTCCGTCGGGGAATTTGTTCCCACTATTATCGGCAAACCAAATTGTGGCGCATACGCATTCAAAGCATCAAGATTTTGACTATTTCCCGAAATCCCCACACCAAGCACGGCATAGCGTAAATCAAGGTAAGTTGCTCCGTTTGTTGCAAACAGCAATCGTGAAGAATCCTCCGTTTTGCTCGGCGAAACGCCACCGACTAAAACATCGCATGATTCGGTTGCGATATGGAATGATGAACCGTCTTGATTCATCACTGAAAGCGAAGGCGAAGCATATGATAAGGTAACATAATTTATCGCATGCTCCACACATGGGCAACATGGCGTACGCGCACCACTTGGAACATCCAATGGAAGCTGAGAATAACTCACCGGGTCACGAATGTACAACACTTCTTCATATCTTGGCAATATTGAAGCATCTTCATAATCCGATTCATGTTGCTCACGACATTCTTCATACGGACAATCATGCTCATCGCATATCGCCGGATCAGGTGCTTCACAAAGGCATCCATCTTCACACGATCCACCACACAATGAACAGTCTTCGCCACACTCACATGGTTGCCAGGTTTCGTCCTCTTCTTCCTCGTTTTCGTCATCTTCCAAGGACGACTCCGAATCTACATCTTCCTCATCCTCTTCAAGCCGTGGACAGAATCGTACCGTCTGCTCATAGGAGCGCGTTCCGAAGAGCGCCTTGGGATGATTAAGCTCATATGACACAATCGACTGCGATTTAGGGGAGAATTTCCCGACAAAAGATGCTGATCGGGGCGGCAGATTTTTGACCTGCACATCATCAGCGTCCGACCATGTGCACGTTAATCCTCCGGCATTTTCGCCCGTTGGCAACATTGCAATGGCATCGCATGCGTAAAAGTCATGTATGCAGGGAACGGTCGCCTTTGTGTTCGGGAAGTTTATCCAGCCCATGAAGCGTCCTTCCGCCAACGACGGCAGTTCCCCGAATGCGAATCCCGAAGAACCGAACGCAACGGAAAGCGAGGAATCGCCCATCAGAAATACTGGATGCGTCACGCCTTTCCGCAGGGCAACGCAAAGCGGCGTTGATGACGGAACCGGGCGCGTTCTGGAATACGCCGAAGCCTGCGTCGCGACAAGCGGCACGGAAACGCCGCCGACCTGCAGAACCCCCGAACCGGAACCAGACACCGACACCTCGAGAACGGCTGAACCGTCAGTCTCTTCCGGATATGCGATCTCCCCATCCATCGTACCCGTATAAAACAGATGTTCCAGAACCGTATTCGTAGAACCTTGAGGAACCGAGAAAGGATCGACGTCTCCTATCGTAATCGCGATGCCGTCCGGCAATGACGGATTTATGCTGAACGGATTGAGCGGATCGGTCCCGGTTTCGTTTACTTCTTCGCCGTCGGAAAGCCCGTCCATGTCAGTGTCGGCGTTTCCAGGATCGGTGCGATGGATGAATATCTCATCGGCGGTAGAAAGACCGTCACCGTCACGGTCGGGAACAAGGTAATCCTGTCTGTCGAGGCGCGAGAAGCGAAAGGATGAGAGCGTTCCGTTTTTTAACGCAGAGACGCAAAGGCGCAGAGTGTCGCAGAGGTTTGAAGTCGAGGCTGTGGAATCAATAAGAACTCCCGACGACGAATTCTCCGCACCGATCTCCACTTTCGGGATCGGTGCTTCGTTCGTTGTGGCGATTGATTTGAGGCCGTAGCGGAAGATGAAATCTCCATTGGCGGATATCTCCGCCTGAAACGATACCGGCCTGTCCGCATCCCGTTCCAGCAGCACATTCCGCCAAGTGAGCTGGAGCGTGTTCGACGGCGTAAAGCAATGCCAGAAGAGTGATTGGTGATGGGTATCGGGAGATGAATCCAGCCGTGCAGAACGAGTAGAAACGTGTGGATTTTCCAATGTTGCCAGTGTGGCAGTGTTGCCTTGTTGAGTGTTGCCAGTGTTGCCAATATTGCCAGTTCCATTTTCCAATTCCCATTTTTTTATTTCCACACCATTCCCCAATTGACAATTGATATTGGTTATTGGCAACATTCCCACATTGGCAACATTAGTACTTCCCTCTACACAATCTACACGTTCTACACGGCTAAAAACAATCCTCTCCCAATTCGCCATCGGCACAATGCCCAGACTCGCTTTCAGCGGAGCGATGAATGTCGACGCGTTGATTGTCGCAGGATAGAGCGTGCCCGATGAAAGAACGGTAAGAGCATTTACGACATTGCTTCCAAACGGAAATGAGAACCATCCAAGCGGAAGATGAAACCAGTCCTCATGCGCGCCGAATCTGAGCCAATCATCGCATACAACCGCATCGTTCGGCGGCGAAAAGTCGAACGACTCTCCACTGCCAACGCCCGAAAGCACAAACCCCGCCTTGCAGTCGCCTTCGGTGATGGGTAAAGGGTAAAGAGTAAAGGGTAAAGAGTTGGGAGTTGTTGTCTCCATTCCCCATTCTGCATTCCCCGATTGGGAATTGTTATTGGCAACTGGCAACATTTCCACATTCGCAACATTACCACTTCCCCCTACACGTTCTACACGATCTGCACGGTTAAAACCCGATTCGCTCCCAATCTCATTACTCATCTCTCCTCTCTCATTACTATGATTCTTCACACTGCCATAGACAATCAACGCAGCAAAGAGCGGCAGCACCGCCAATCTGCCTCCCCACGGCAAACCTCGCACAAACCTCGCCGCCTCGCCAAAGGGACACACCCCGTTTTCCCGCAACAGCGCCAAAATCCACGCCACGACGGAAACCATCGCGCCGCAGAGCAGAAACGCTGTCCATACCTTCATCATGAATGCCAACTATCTCACTACAATCCTAAAGCATCCGTATCTGCACTCAACATCTATGCATTCCAAAACCCACATCCCGTCCAAACGCAACCTGAACGCAGTTTGACGCCGTTCCAGTAAACGCCATAGAGACACCAAAGCTTCTTGCATCGTTCCTGTAGGCATTGAAAGCAACGTTTGTCGATACTTCAGCATCAAGACGTGTTGTCTCTGGCATCAAAGGCAACTGATGTGAGCAAGCGGAACCTATCGCCGCAAAAAGTGACAATATAGTGAGAGATAATTTCATACTGATAATTATAGCAAAGCAAAACAATAAAGTCGCTTATAAAATAAATATTCAAAAAACACCCTAATCATCTTGAAACATCAACTAAGGCTTCAACATTCGCGGCAAAATCATAAAAAAACGCCCCGCAAGCTATTGAACAGTACGGAGAACCAAAAACCGTACAAAACCTGCGGGGCGCACTCAACCATCCAACCCGAAAGGACAGGGGCATGAACAATGACACGAATTAAAATTTATCGAAATCCCTTATGAAAAATCCGCAACAAAACATCATTTTGGTGTATAATCGGCGACATGAACGCAAAAAGAACATATCGTATCGGTTTGATAGTGGAACGATCGAGAGCATTTGGACGCGAACTGTGCGAAGGCATCATAACATATGCACAGGACCGTGACGACTGGCATTTGCAGTTCCTGACCTCCAGAGATCTGCGCCGCCGACAGGTACGCAGCCAACTTGACGGTTTCATCGCCCGTGTGACATCGAATGCGTTTGCGCGTCTTCTCAAGTCAACGGGGAAGCCCGTCGTCGATATCTACTACGAGAATCCCCTTCCCGGTTTTGCCGTTGTGAAAACCAAACACGAGGCTGTGGGAATCCTTGCGGCGGAGCATTTTCTGGACAGGAGATTCAAGAATTTCGCATACTGCCCGTATGGCGGAGGACGCACGTCTGCGTATTGCCTGAAGTCTTTCGTCAGGCGCCTTCACCGCGCCGGATTCGGATGCAACGTATATTCCGCAAAAAGCGAACCTTCTTACAACATCGACGAAAGCGAGCACATCCGCGATGTCCTGGCGCCGCCCAAGGATGCCAAGCAACTAGAGAAATGGCTGATTTCACTTCCCAAACCTGTGGCGGTATTCTGCCCAAGTGACCTTCGTGCATGGCAGATAAACGGAATATGCCGTTCCGCCGGAATAAACGTGCCGAGAGAAGTCGCGATACTGGGGCTGGACAACGACATCATAATATGTGGCACAGCCAAACCCATGATCTCCAGCATCGATCCCAATTCGCGAAAGATCGGCTACACGGCCGCGGAAACCCTTGCGGAAATGATGGAGGCAGTCATTCCCGAACGAATGATCGTAAGGCAGATTCCTCCCTCAGGAGTTGTCGCAAGATCTTCATCCGAAACTGTGCCTGTGACCCCACCATGGCTTGCGGATGCACTTGTGTACATTCAGCGCAACGCAAAGCACGGGATATCGGCATCAGATGTCTTCTCGGAGCTTGGTCTCTCCCATACACTGGTCACAAGAGTCTTTCGCAGAACATTGGGAGTGACCGTACAGGAAGAGATTGCGAAAACACGCCTTGAAGAGGCCCGGCGACTTCTCTCCACCACAGAACTGAGCATCACACAGATTGCAAAAATGTCCGGCTTCCACTCTGTCACATACTTCATGCAGTCGTTCTCCAAGGCCTTCGGAATCGCAGCCGGATCATGGAGAGCGAACGTCAAACAGTCTCCGGCATACTGAACCGCGACACAATCTTCCTTGCCGCTGCGCCATCTTAGATTCGCACAGGATGGCGGACGTTCAGCCGCGGTATCCAGGAAGGACTGTCGAAACGGCCTTTTCCGCGAGATTTGGACAGTCCAACGTATAGTGCAGTCCCCTGGATTCGCGCCGTTTCTGGGCACTCCTCACAATCAGTTCGGCGCATACGGCGAGGTTGCGCAGTTCAAGCGTATCAGGCGTGACGAGATACCGGAAATAATAGTCGCGTATCTCCCTGCGGAGTGTCTGAAGGCGGCGGCGCGCCCTGGCCAGACGCTTGTCCGTGCGGACAATGCCGACGTAATCCCACATCAGGCGGCGTATCTCGTCCCACATGTGCGCCACCAGCACAGCCTCGTCCGGAGCTACCGCTTTACCTGTCTTCCACGGCGGAATGACGATCTTGCGCTCAAGCCTCACCGGGTGTACCGCCAGACGTTTTGCGGTCAGCCTTGCGCAGACGACCGCCTCCATAAGCGAATTCGACGCAAGACGGTTCGCGCCATGAAGCCCCGTGCATGCGCACTCACCGACAGCCGACAGCCCCTTTACCGCCGTACGTCCGTCAACCGTCGCCTGAATGCCGCCGCAACAATAGTGAGCCGCCGGAACGACAGGAATCAAGTCCTTCGCCATGTCGATTCCGAAAGAAAGACACTTCCTGTAGATGTTGGGGAAGCGCTTCATTAGATACGCCTTGCCCTTCTTGCGTATATCCAGGAACATGCAAGGCGCACCAGTGCGCTTCATTTCGGAATCGATTGAACGGGCCACGATGTCGCGAGGCGCAAGCGACCCGCGCGGATCGTACTTGTCCATGAACGGCCTGCCGTTCGCATCCACAAGCTCGGCCCCCTCACCCCGGACCGCCTCGGATATCAGAAAGCGCTTGGCATTTGGATGGTAGAGGCATGTCGGATGGAACTGGATGAACTCCATGTTCTCGATCTTTGCTCCGGCGCGCCACGCGAGGGCGATGCCATCGCCCGTTGCCGTATCGGGGTTGCATGTGTACAGGTACACCTTGCCGCAACCGCCCGTAGCGAGAACGGTGTTCGGTGAGCGGACCGCGAAGATCTCCTGTGTGGACGTATCCAGCACATATGCCCCGACGCACTGGTGCGGAGACTTCTTCATCCCCAACCGGCGCGTGGTGGTTATCAGGTCAATGACGGTGGTGTTCTCGAGTGTCTCGATTCCAGGATGGCGGCGGACCGTACGGATCATCGCGGATTCGCATTTCTCGCCTGTGATGTCCCCGGCATGGAAGATGCGACGGGCGCTGTGCCCGCCCTCGCGCGTCAGATCCCATGAACCGTCCGCCTTCTTCGCGAATTTGACGCCGCACTTGATGAGGTCGTCAATTCCCTTGGGCGCCTCCGCCACTATGCGGGCCACGACACGTTCCGTGCACAGTCCAGCCCCGGCTATCTGCGTATCCTTCATGTGGGCGGCAAACGAATCATTCTCCGCAGCCACGCTGCATATGCCACCCTGGGCGAAGTTGGTGTTGCAATCGGCCATACTGCGCTTTGTCGCAAGCACAACCTTTCCGTGAGGCACAAGGTGGAGAGCAGTCATCAATCCTGCCATCCCAGATCCTACAATGAAATAATCGCAATCTATGATTCGCATGGCATTGACGGCTAGACTTTCAGCATCGCGTCGATTGCGCGACGGGCTCTTGAAGCAATCTCCTCCGGGACGACGACTTCATGCTTCATCTCGCGGAGACATTCGGCGAGATTCTCAAGCGTGACCTTCTTCATGTCCGCACAGACAGTCCCAACTGACACGGGATGGAACGCCTTGTCAGGATTCTCCTTTCGCAGACGGTGGAGGATGCCGATTTCCGTCCCGACGATAATGTCCTTGGCATCGCTCTCCCTGGCGAACTGGCACATCCCACCTGTGGAAAGGCTGTAGTCTGCAGCATCGCGCACGGGCTTGGAGCATTCCGGGTGGACAAGAACCGGTGCATCGGGATGGAGCCTGCGCGCCTCCACTATCGCCTCAACCGTAATTGCGGCGTGAATCGGACAGTAACCCGGCCACAGCGTGTAGCTGCGGTTCAGGAGCCCGGAGACGTGCCCACCAAGATGCTGGTCAGGGACGAAAAGTATCTTCTCGTCCGGAGCGAACCGTCCCATCACCTTCTCCGCGTTTCCGCTCGTCACGCAGATATCGCATTCCGCCTTCACTTCGGCGGTTGAATTCACGTAGCATACGGCCTTGGCGCCTGGATTCTGCGCCTTGAGTTCACGCAGCTGCGCGCCGGTTATCATATCCGCCATCGGGCATCCCGCAGATGGATCAGGCATGAGAACCATCTTTGACGGATTGAGTATCTTCGCCGTCTCAGCCATGAACCAGACACCGCAGAACACGATAACATCGGCATCAACCTGCGTGGCTCGGCGGGCGAGCTCCAGAGAGTCGCCTGTATGGTCGGCGACATCCTGAACCTCTGCGAGCGTGTAGTTGTGTGCCAGAATTACGGCGTTGCGCTCTTTCTTGAGCTGCGCAATCTCTTCTGCGACGTTCATGGCAATGTCCTCAGCCTGCGGCAAGAACGCGCCTTGCGGCAAGTGCGATGTCGCCGACCCTGTCGTCCCCGGCTTCACGCTCGATCGCAAACACGCCTTTGAAACCGACCTCCTCAAGCGTCTTGAGGAGAAGCTGCGCATTAACCTCTCCATCGCCCCAGGGCACTTCCTCTCCCCATGTTCCGGGAACCTTGGTGTACCTGGCGTCCTTGATGTGCATATGGCGAATCCACGGAGCAATCTTCTTCACCGCGTCGACAGGCACACCCTTGTTGTAGAGGATCATGTTCGCCGGATCGAAATTGACGCCAACACCTTCGACGAGCGGCATGAACCTGGCGAGATCGTCTGCGGTCTCCTGTCCTGTCTCGAGAATGAGCTCGACATTCTCCTTCTGGCAGATGTCGCGGAGCGTCTTCACGCGATAGAGATACTTCTCGAACGCCGCCTTGTCGTGTTCGTCGAGGAAACCTGCATGCATGAGCATGTACGGAACCTTCCATTCGCCGGTGAGTTTCGCGGCTCTTGCAACAAGGGCGCGGTCGGCCTCCCAGTGCTCGTCGGGGACGATGCCGCCCGTCTTGCGGATCGTTTCGAGAGTGGTATAGTCCTCATGGTTGAAAGAAATCATAGTAGCCGACACCTTCCACTCGCCGGACGCAATGCGTTCCTCTGCACGCTTGCATGCCGCCGCGTCCTCGGCCTTTCCGTGGCGCTCGTCGCCCTCAAGGAACGGCTGGAGAGCGAGGTTGATGTTCACGAGACCAAGCTTCTTCATCTCAGCCGCCACTGCGTCCATGGGGAGCCTGTAGCTCCAGCTGCACACTCCAAGTCTGTCTGCCGTCACGAATTTTCCTCCTGTTTTAGAGGGCGCACATCCCGCGGTCAACGCAGCCGCGGCCGCCGCCCCTATGAATTCTCTACGGTTCATGTCTGTTGCCTTTCCGTTCACTTTATCTTGACCGGGGCGCCGGACTTCGCGGAAGCGTAGATGGCGTCGACGATCTTCATGAGCTTTACGGCCTCGTCAGGCGAATTGAGAGGCTTCTCCTTCTTCAGAAGGACGTTGATGAAGTTTGCCGCCGCATTGACGCGGCCCATCGTCTCATCCTTCTCTACCTTGAGCTGCCTGTCGGCCGGTGCGCCGGACGCATTCTGGAAGTACATCTCGCATGCGTCTTCAGCCGTGGAATCAATGCCGTCCTTCCCGAAAAGGCGCCGCACCATTCCGCCGGCGGTCGTTCCCTGGAACGTGACGGAAACCTCTTCGCGTTTGTTCATCTCAGCCCAGGATGTGCGAAGGAAGAGGACGGAGCCGTTCTTGAAGCTGACGAATCCGTGCGCCGCCGCCTCGACGTCGCAGACTCCGCCGACCTTGTCTGGGATGCCCCACGGCCCCTTGAAGCGCTTGTCCGTGATGAAATCGCGGAACGTTGCGCCCATCACGTACTTCGGCTCCGGATACCCCATGAAATGGAGCGCGAGGTCGAGCATGTGCAGAAGGTCGATGACGGGGCCGCCGCCGGAAAGCTCCTTCGTCGTGAACCAGCCGCCGAAACCGGGGATGCCCGTGCGGCGTATCCAGATAGCCTGCGCGGAGTTGATGCGTCCGGCGTCGCCACGGGCAATCGCCGTCTTCATCGCGATGGACTCGGGACGCGCCCTGTTGTTGAAATCGAACATGAGCGTGCGCCGCGCGTTCTTGGCGGCGCGCGCCATGTTTGCGGCCTCCTTGGCGTTCAATGCCGGCGGCTTTTCGCAGAAGACATGCTTCCCGGCCTTGAGAGCCTTGAGGACGAGGGGGCAGTGGAACTTGTTCGGCGTTATTATCGACACCGCATCTAGCCGCTCGCGCGCGAACATCTCCTCGGCAGAATCATATACGTTGCTGATCTCGAACTTCGCGGCGGCGGCTTCTGCAGCATCCGGATTGGGATCGGCTATGGCCACGACTTCCGCTCCCGCCTTCCTGAATCCGGCCACATGGTAGTCGGCCATGCCGCCCGCACCGATCAATCCGACGCGCAAAGGCCTGTCCTGATCGCATTTAGGTTTTCTGCCCATTCAACACCCCCTGTTTTAGACCATTATTCGCCCGCCTTGATACGGTCCCAGGCGTCAATGTACATCTTGCGGATCTCCGGCTTCTCGTCGAAATCCTTCAGCACCTCGCCCTTAGCAAGGACTTTCGCGTCAATCGCGATGAGGGACGCTAGCTTCGCGGTCTCTGCATCGGCGGCAAGGAGCTTCATCGCCGGGGCGCAGGGCATCGGCGCGCAGACGCTTGCCATGTTGGCCCTGCATACTTCGGCGTCATACAGGAAGTCGATGAACGCATGCGCGAGATCCGGCTGTGGTGCGTCGGCTGCGACAACCATCTCATCACAACACACGGTGAAGCCCTCCTTCGGCAGAGAGAAGCCGATCACACCCTTCTCATCGTCCATGATGGTCTGGATGATGTCGGAGGAATATCCGTGGCCGACGAACCATTCGCCGGATGCGACAGCCGTCTTGTACTGCTCGTTGTCGAACTTCGCGATGTTCTTCTTCCATTCGAGCACGACTTTGACGGCGGCATCCACCTCCTCCTTCTTTTCGGAGTTGAGCGAATAGCCGAGGGACTTGAGCGCCGCGCCGATCGTTTCGCGCATGTCGGAGAGAAGCGACATGCGTCCCTTGAGGGATGCGGCCGTGAACACCTTCCAGCTGTCTACGGGCGCGCCCGACGTCTTGTCCTTGCGGTAGGAGAAGCCGGTGAGAGTCACGGCGTAGGGTACGTTGTACGTCATGGATTTGTCGAGCATGCACGCGAAGTATCCCTTGTCGAAATTCTTCTTCACGTTCGGAAGCTTCGTGTGGTCGAGCTTTCGGATCATCTTGTTCGCAACCATAACCGGTATCTGGTAGGATGTGGGCATGAGGATGTCATATCCCGTGGAGCCTGCCTGAAGCTTCGCGAACATCGCCTCGTTGGAGTCGAAAGTGTCCACGATCACGCGGCAGTTGTGCTTCGCTTCGAACTGGGCTATGACCCCTGCGTCGATATAGTCGCTCCATGTATAGACGTGGAGCTCCTGCTTCGCCGGGCCGCAGCCCGCCAGGACACCGAGGACGAGCGCACCGCCCGCCAGGACTTTGATTGCATTCATTAGTGCATTTCCTTTCATGTATTGTTTTATGTGACGGGCGGACAACACTATCCTTTCCGTGCCGCATATTGTATCAAATACGCACGAGAAAATACGCAATATTTATCGCTCGCGAAATATCACACTGGCAGGGGTTACGCCATTGGCTTCAAGGCCGGCTTTTGCTATCTCAAACTCTATGTTCTTTTTCGCAAGCTGCATGGAATCGTACTTGAGTACGAGCTTCTTAGCCCTGTGATCAAACACAAGCGAAGACTTGTCGACACCGGCAAAGCGCGACAGAGCCTGGCGCACAACGGCTTCATTCTCTATTGTAAGAGCGGGTATTGAGACCTCAAAGTCACGCACATCCGTACGGCGGCATCCTTCCGATACGGTACACAAGACCACAATTGCGGTGAACATCGCCATACGAACGAAATCGACTGAACACTTCCTGTCCATATCCGTATCTCCTCTGTTTTACGACCGAAAATTCACGAACTGGGCAGGGGGAGAAACTCCCCCTGCCCAGTCCACACTTTCGCCTGTATGTTACTTGGCGAGGGCTGCCGTGACATCGGCGAGCACCTGGCGGAGAGCCTGAGGCACGCGACGTGCGGCAGCATTGACTTCCTTGGAGTCCTTGGAAGCCTTCTTGTCGTACTCGTCGTAGGAAGCGCCGACCGTTGCGATCTCCTTCTTCCATCCGTCGATGTCGACCTTGAGGATTTCCTTGAGATCCTCCTCGACGACCTTGAACTTGCCGGTGTTGTTCTCAAGGTCAATGTCCTTGAACTTCGGCAGGTTTCCGATCGGGGTCTCGTCGGCGGCGACCTTGCCGTCGATTCGCTGGCAGATCCACTTCAGGACGCGGCTGTTGTCGCCGAAGCCGGGCCACATGAAGCGGCCGTCTTCGCCCTTGCGGAACCAGTTCACGAAGTAGATCTTCGGAAGGTTTGCGGGATTGGAGGATGTGCGCTCCATCTCCAGCCAGTGCTGGAAGTAGTCGGCGACGTTGTAGCCGAAGAACGGAAGCATTGCCATCGGGTCGCGGCGGACCTGACCGATCTGATCGGAGATGACGGCTGCGGTGACTTCGGAACCGGCGGCAGAGCCCATGAACACGCCATGCGTCCAGCTCTTGGCCTCGTTCACCAACGGGATCGTGGAAGGACGGCGGCCGCCGAAGAGAATCGCGTCGATCGGCACTCCGGTGGGCTTCTTGTTGTACATTCCCTCGAAACCGGCCTTGTCGAGCACAGGGCAGTTGATGGCGGGAGCCGTGAAGCGGCTGTTCTTGTGGGCGGCGACATAGCCGGAAGCCTTGATCTCGGCCTTGGTCATGCCAGGCTTCGGCCCCATGCGGTACGGATCGTCCTTGCAGACGTAGCAGGGATTGCCCTTCCAGTCGGTGCCTTCCTTCGGAGCCTTGACGCCCATGTCTTCCCACCAGATATCGCCATCGGCGGTAAGGACGACGTTCGTGAAGATCGTATCCTTCTTGCAGCTCTTGAGTGCGTTCGGGTTGGAGTCATTGGACGTGCCGGGGGCAACGCCAAAGAATCCGTTCTCGGGATTGATGGCGTAGAGACGGCCGTCTTCGCCGGGCTTGAGCCATGCAATGTCGTCACCGATCGTCTGGAGCTTCCAGCCCTTGAGCTTGGGAAGCATCATGGCGAGGTTCGTCTTGCCGCAGGCGGACGGGAACGCAGCCGTGACGTGATACTGCTTCTTCTCAGGCGAGGTGAGCGTGAGGATGAGCATGTGCTCGGCCATCCAGCCCTGATCCTTCGCCATCTTGGAGGCGATGCGGAGAGCGAAGCACTTCTTGCCGAGGAGCGCGTTGCCGCCATAGCCCGAACCGAAGGACCAGATCTGGCGATCGTCGGGGAACTGCGTAATGTACTTGTCCTCGATCTTCTTCGCGCAGGGCCATGCGACATCCTTCTCGCCCTTCTTGAGCGGCGCGCCCACGGAGTGGATGCAGGGGATGAACTCGCCATCCTTGCCGAGCTGCTTGAGAACGGCATCGCCCGTGCGGGTCATGATGTTCATGTTGACGACGACGTACGGGGAGTCGGTGACCTCGATGCCGTACTGGGTGATCGGGTTGCCGATCGGACCCATCGCGTAGGGGATCACGTACATCGTGCGGCCCTTCATGCAGCCCTTGTACGCCTTCTCCATCTTCTTCTTCATCTCGACGGGATCCATCCAGTGGTTGGTGGGGCCTGCGTCGATCTCGCGCTTGGAGCAGATGAACGTGCGGCCTTCAACGCGCGCGACGTCGCTCTCGTGCGAACGGGCGAGGTAGCATCCGGGACGCTTCTTGTCGTTCAACTTGATGAACTGGCCGTTCTTGACCATCATCTCGCAGATGTCGATATGCTCTTTCTTCGTGCCCTTCACGACGACAATCTTGTCGGGCGTGCAGAGCTTGTTCCACTTGTCAACCCACGCGAAAACCTTCGCATTGGCGAATTTGGGCGTCTTGGCCATGTTCTTTTTTCTCCTTGTGTCTTTTGGGGGCGCAAGCCCCCTGAAAAATTGGCCGGTATTATACCGATTTTCAAACCTTAAATCAAGTCTTGCAAGATGCTGTCTCAAGAACTTTCACGGCACGAAATCCCCCCCAGACGAAAAACCGCCATGGACGTATGTTACGCACAACCTTGACAACATTCCCGTCCTTGTCGAAGAAGGTCGCATCTATCGTAAAGGACATGAAAAACGTATGAATGGAATTGCATCTGGTTATGAGCATACCTTCGCCAGGCGGAAGGCTTTTCGTGCCTATCAGCCCCTTCATGCGCTCAAAGAGAGTCCTGGCCACCTTTGCGCGCAC
This sequence comes from Kiritimatiellia bacterium, assembly GCA_045595285.1. Lineage (GTDB taxonomy): Bacteria > Verrucomicrobiota > Kiritimatiellia > RFP12 > UBA1067 > UBA1731. The sequence goes on from JAZOAC010000117.1 coordinate 14,069, forward strand.
TCCGTTTATTTCCACCGTGTCCATGCGCAACATTATATCATCATATGCTATAATCTGCCGTCATGGATTTATGCAGATTGTGTCCGCATGCATGCGGGGCCACCCGCAGAGACGGCAATACCGGCTTCTGCGGTGCCGGTGCGTCGCCGCGAGTGTTTCGCTGGGGTCCCCACTTCGGCGAAGAACCGCCGCTGGTCGGCAAAAGCGGAAGCGGATGTGTGTTTTTCTCACGCTGCACGATGAAGTGCCTCTACTGCCAAAATTCACCTTGGAGTTGGAACGGCAAGGGAGAAGACTTGACAATCACCCGCCTTACGGACATATTCCGCGAACTTGCCGTCAAGGATCGCTGCAGCAACTGGAACCTTGTATCCCCGACACCATATCTCCCGTTCATCCGAGAGGCCGTGCAACCCCTTTTCCGCGAAGGCATCCGAATTCCATTCGTCTGGAACTCGTCCGGATATGAATCCGTCGACACCCTTGCGGAATATGCCGAACTCTGCGACACCGCCCTTTTCGACCTGAGATATTCAAACGACGCGACGGCAATGACGGCAAGCTCCGCTCCAGGATATGTATCCGCCGCCCGTGCCGCGATACGATGGGCGTATGAGCGTCCTGCCCGCAAAAGCAGCCCTCCGCCTCTAATCGTAAGAATACTGGTACTGCCGGGTCACGCAGATGAGGCGATAGAAAATCTCGCTTGGCTGGCGACAGAGGTCTCGTCCGAGATCCCTGTATCCATCATGAGCCAGTTCACTCCGGCCTACCATGCGCTCAAAACGCCACCATTCAACCGCAAAGTCACAGAGGAGGAATACGAGTCAGTGACGGAGGCGGCATCCGATTTCGGCTTCGAGAACGGATGGATTCAGGGATATGAGGCTGCAGACCCGTCACTTGCCCTTCTAGGCGAGAACATGTCCGGCGGACACGGCTCCATCAGCTGAACGACATGGCGTCATTGCCTTGCGGTGAATATCGCCGTTGTCGCGTAGTACGGATCGCTCGTGTAGCGGCAGCCGAGACGGCGCAGACCGGCCTCGTCGCCCGGAGTGGCCATGTGCGTCATGTGCACCTCGCATCCGCGAAGCTCGTTCAGCTTCTCGGCGGCGATCTGCGCCGCCGGGTTTGTCGTGCAGGAAATTGCGAGTCCAATCAGAGCCTCGTCCATGTTCAGCGACGTGTAGCCTCCCTTGAGGATGTCATGCTTGACGTGGGTGATGGACTGGATGATCGTCTGCGCAATGAGCGGAATCTGCTCCGGAATCCCCGCAAGCAGCTTGATCGCGTTCAGCATCATAGCCGCGCACGCATGGAGGTCGTCGGAGTTGCGCCCGGTGACGATGCGCCCGTCCTTGAGCTGGATCGCGGCGCCGGACACGATGTTTCCGCCGGCCTTGCCCTTTCCTGCATCCTTCGCCGTCTGCGCCGCCTGACGCGCCGCCTCCACGGGAATGCGGTCCTCGGTCTTCAGCTCAAGCTTGCGCATAAGAGCCTCGGCGCGGTTCATCGTGTCGCGGTCGACCATGCCGTCGGTGAAATCGCACTGGAGACGGAGGAACCTGCGTATGACCTCCTGCTTTGAGGCGTTGCGGACAAGATTGTCGTCGATGATCCCGAACCCGATGCGGTTCACGCCCATGTCGGTCGGCGACTTGTATGGGCAATCGCCGTTTGTCATCTTCTCCCATATCGCCTTCAAAAGAGGATAGGCATCGACATCGCGGTTGTAGTTCACAGTGGTCTTCCTGTATGCCTGGAGATGGTACGGGTCGATCATGTTGCAGTCCTTGAGCTCCACGGTCGCCGCCTCGTACGCGACGTTCAGAGGATGCTCGAGAGGCAGGTTCCACACGGGGAACGTCTCGAACTTCGCGTATCCGGCCTTGAATCCGCGGCGGTACTCGTGGTATATCTGCGAAAGGCATGTCGCAAACTTGCCCGAACCGGGGCCGGGCGCCGTGACGACGACGATAGGACGCTGCACAGGCACGTATTCGTTCTTGCCGTACCCGGCCTCGGACACGATCGTCTCCAGATCCGTGGGATACCCCTGCGTGACGTAGTGGTACCACACCCGGATGCCCTGCCCCTCCAGGCGGCGGCGGAACTGCTGTGCGGCGATCTCGCCCGTATAGCGGGTGATGACCACGCCGCGCACGAGAAGACCGAGCGCCGTGAGGTCCGCTATGAGCTTCATCGCGTCGTCGGCATAGGAAATGCCGAAATCGGCGCGCATCTTCTTGTGCTCGATGTCGCCGGCGTAGATGGCGAGAATGATCTCAGCCTGATCCTTCAGGGACTGCAGGAGACGCAGCTTGACGTTCGGATCGTATCCGGGAAGGCAGCGCGCCGCATGAAAGTCGTTCATCAGCTTGCCGCCGAATTCAAGGTAGAGTTTCCCGAACTTTCCTGCGCGTCGGCGAATCTCGTCGCCCTGCTCGCGCAGGTACTTCTCGTTGTCGAAACCCAGCTTCGATTGTGCGCTCGCAGTCATGTGCAGCCGGTCACTTTCCGTTGATTTCGTCCAGAATGGCCTGGATGCGGTCCTTGCATCCGCCGCATCCGCCGCCCGCCTTGGTGAAGTTCGTCACCTCCTCGACGGACGTGAGGCCGTTTTCGGTGATGACGCGACGGACCTCGTTCTCGCTTACGTCAAAGCACATACACAGCTTCTCGTCCTCAAGGTTGCGGTCGGTGTTCGAGCCCGTCTCGTAGTTCTTGATGGCCGCCTCGAGAGCTTCATGCCCCATCACGCTGCAGTGCATCTTCTGCGGCGGCAATCCGCCGAGATAGTCCGCGATCTGCTGGTTTGTGATCCGCTTCGCCTCGTCAAGGGTCTTGCCGATCACCATCTCTGTGAGGGCCGAACTGGAGGCGATGGCGGAGGCGCATCCGAACGTCTGGAACTTCGCCTCGCCGATCTTTCCGTCTGCGTCCAGCTTGAACTGGAACGTGAGAGCATCGCCGCACGCAAGCGAACCGACAGTCGCCGTTCCATCTGGATTCTCGATCTTTCCAACGTTCCGCGGATTGCGGAAATGGTCCATCATCTTTTCTGAATAGTCCCACATAAATCTGCATCTTTCGCCCGACAGCGTCAGGCATTGAACCTTTCACGGTTGATCCAGAGTCCGAGCGCCGGATTCGGGATAAAGTAGATCTCCTCGCCGTCAACCGTGTTGTAGCCGTACCGGAGCCTCTCCGGATCGTATTTCTTGACGACCTCGTCGTAGTCCGCAGCCTTGAAACCGACGCCCTCGACCTCCTCCTTCGTGATGTTCTTCACGCAGTAGGTGATGGTGAAGCGCCCGTCGGACGAACCGTGGATGAGGTGCGCCGCCGCACCCATGTTCGCGCGCAGGTCCTCGGCCTCGGGACTCTTGAACACCTCGAGCGTATGGAGACGGCCCTTGTAGCCGTACTTGCGGATGAGGGCATCGACGGCCTTGTCCTCTCCGAACGTATGGACGCCCGGAGCGAGCACGATCAGTTCGCCGCCGTCGGCCATCGCCATGCGGGTGCGGTAGACGGACTTGTTGCCGAGCCACGTGGACGTGAACTCCGAAGGGTCGAGATACACGACGCACTTCCTGATCCCCTTCTCAACGTAATCGATGTTCTTCTCCTGCGCAAGCCTGACAGCCTCGGTGAGACAGTTGCGGCCCTCGCCGATGAAGAGACCGTGAGAGCATATCCTGCCGCCGGGAGCGGTGTTGACCGTAAGCACCCAGAGAATGGGACGCTGCGCGACGAAATGCTCGAACGCCCAGTCGAAAAGCCTGCGCACCGGGGTGTGGTCGCGGCCCATCGCCTGCTCCATCCCGCATACGGCCCCGATCATGTGCGACTTGTTGATCATGTCGCTGCCGCCGACGCCGACGAAGAGGTTCTTGGCATGGTTCGCCATTCCGATCACCTCGTGCGGAACGACCTGTCCGGGAGAGATGATGAGATCGTACTTCTCGTCCATGATCCGGCGGTTGACCTCGACGCTCACAGGCTCCGTCCAGAGACCGCCGGAGATTTCGGCAACGGCCTCGGCGGGAACCTCTCCGAGCTTCACGACGTCCGTGCGCCAGCCGTGCACGATCATCTCCGCATACGGGATGTCGGGGAACATGATCCCCCACTGCTCCTCGGACACCGGCACATGCGTGCCGAGCGCAGGCATTACGTCAACCTTCACGCCCCTGGCTGTAAGCAACTTGTAGTACACGCACGTGATGTAGCCCGCATTGGAATGGTAGCGCGTGAAATCCGGCGGGATGATGAGCACGTTCCTGAGCTCACGCCCCTCAAGCGACTTTTCAAGCTGGACGGCTATCTCATCGTTGGTCAGACCTTCTGGCCTCTGCGCTATGGTAAAGAGATCCATCGCTTCTCCTTTCGTTTTCAGATTTTCCTCGACATCGCTATCTCCGGACACGTGAACGGGTCCGCATGCTTGGTGCAGTGGATGCATCCCGAATAGAGCTTGTGCATGACCTTTGACTTCGGAATCTCCGTGAAACCGAGCTTCGCGAAGAATTCAGGCGCAAAAGTCAGGACAAGGGCATCGGCCGGCCTGAACGACTCGATCCGCTTCAGGACAGACTCCACCAGGGCGCGGCCGACACCGGCCTTGCGGTATGGTTCGCTCACGGCGACGGACTGCACCTCAACGGTCGCCCGCTCCGCCGCGCCGATCTCCGGAAGTATCGAATACGTCGCACAGCCGATTATGCCGCCATCGGCCTCGGCGACGACAAACCTGTCGATGCTCGCGACAATGTCACCCATCGGCTTCGGCACAAGCTGGTCGCTGTGGCTTCTTATGAGCGCGAAAATCCTCTCCGCATCGGCAAGCCGCGCGGATCGCAACGCAAATGTCAGCACTTCATTCATATTTCAATAAATGGCGTTGTATGGTATCTGCCATGCTCGCATGCCTACCCCGCCTTACGGGTGATGAATTATAGCAAATCACACCCTTTAAAAGCAACCCGGCGCCCCAGAACCGCAAAACCTAACGGTCATGAAAACGTGATTTCCTGTCCGTGGAACAGGAAGTTCCCTCCGACCACGTACTGCATCGCGGTGGGCGAGAACCGGTCCTGGACTGTTATGTGGAGATGTCCGGCGAGAATTCCCTTGAGCAGCTTCTCGGATTTGAGATAGTCGATGAAGTCGCGGGTGACAGGATCCTCGAGCTGGCGCTTGTAGTCACCGCTCGCATCGGGAATCGCCGCCGAACGGAACTTCAGGTTCTTGCCGCCCCTCCAGAACTTCCGTTGAGCCCGCCATATGTGCGGTGTTATGAAAGGCACATGCATGCAAAGTATGATCGGAAGACCCTTCTTGACCTCGGCATGGAAGCGTTCGACCTGATCCGGCTGAACGGTTCCGAACACATCATCGATGCAGATAAAGTTCACACCATTAACGACACGCGAATTGAAGCGCGGATCCATCGGACAGACGTCCTTCAGGAGCGGCCAGCTGCGCTCCTTGAACGGCTCCTGCCACGTGTGCTTCTCGCCGGGGTCGTACGTGTAGAACTCGTGGTTGCCGACCGCAGCCATCACGTTGTCCCCGAAGAACTTCTTCATCATGTCGAAGTTCGCCTCGCTCTGCCAGTCGATAAGATCGCCGGTGTGAAGCACGTAATCGACATGGTCCTTCGCCCACGCGAGCGAATCCCGCAGAGCCTCCTCCTGGCGCCCGCCGAAAGTGCGCGTGCGGCGGATCCTGGACTTGTGCTTGCATTCGGGCTCGTGCGGATAGGCCGCGGTGAAATGCGTGTCGGATATGTGCAGTATCGAGAACGGGGCCGTCGCTCCGGCGTCTATATGCTGGTAAGCCAGCGTCAGACGCTCATAGCGCCCGCGTTCGGGAAACACCGCGGGATCATCCTTCGCGAAGGACGGAAGCGATGATACCGCCACGAGGCCGCCTGCGGCCGTGAGAAAATCTCTGCGGGAAACATTGTTCATGCCTTTTTCCTTATCACTCTTTTTGCCTTGCCTTCATTGCGGGGGAGCGCGCCCACCGGGAACACGTCACCCTTCGGAAGAAATCCGAGACGTTCGCGGAGATGCTTCGCGACCATGTGTCCCGTAACTCCGGGCTCGGCCTCGACGTTGATGGTGACGTCCGTCATTCCGTTGTCCTCCTCGAGGATGATTTGGAACTCGTCCTTCACGCCCGGTATCTCCATGAGCGCCTGCTCGACCTGGCGCGGATAGAAGTTTACGCCCTTCACGATCAGCATGTCGTCCGTGCGTCCCGTGATCCGGTCGATGCGGAGCGAAGTGCGTCCGCAGGAACATTTCTCCCGCGAAAGGATGCGCGAAATGTCGTGCGTGCGGTAGCGGATGATCGGCATCGCCTCGCGCGTCACTGACGTGAACACGACCTCGCCGTACTCGCCGTCCGGCACGGGTGCGCCGGTCACGGGATCGACGATCTCCGTGATGTACTGGTCCTCCCACACGTGGATTCCGTCGTGAGCCTTGCAGTCCTGCCCGGTCGTGCCGATGCCGCCTGTCTCCGTCATGCCGTAGATGTCGAAGCACTCGATGTGCAGACGGCTCTCGATCCTGCGGCGCATCTCGTCCGAGAACGTCTCGGAGCCGAAGATGCCTACGCGCAGGGACGGGATGTCGCGGTCGCCCTTCTCCTCGGCGTCGAGCTTCTCGATGATGCGGGGCACATAGGATACTACGCTGCAGAACCCCTTCGTGCGGAAGTCGCGCATCAGCCTTATCTGGCGTTCGGTATTCCCCGAGGACGCCGGAACGCAGAAAAGGCCGGCCTTGCGGCAGCCGTGATAGCAGCCGAAGCCGCCGTTGAAAAGGCCGAACGTAGGCATTATCTGAAACGTGTCGCCCTTCTCCAGCCCCGCCATCGTGAAGCACCGGGCCATGCACTCCGCCCACTGGTTGAGGTCGTTCTTCGTGTACGCCATGACCACCGGCGTACCGGTCGACCCGGAGGACATGTGAAACTCGAGAAGATCGCGCCGATCGGCACAGTTCATCTTGAGCGGATACGCCTCGCGGAAATCCTCCTTCGTGAAAAACGGGAGCCTGGCAAGATCGTCAAGCGACTTCACGTCTTCAGGATTGGCCAACCCGCCCTTTTTCAGACGGATGCGGTAAAACTCGTTCTGCCACACGCGGCGGAGACTCTTCTGCAAACCCTCTAGCTGCACCTTTGCGTATTCGTCACGACTCATGGTCTCGGCCGTGCGATTCCAGAATATGTCCTGCATTTTCATGGGCTTGAATTATAGCACAATTCACTTTGCTTCAAAAGATATGAATTCGGATAACACCCTAAAATAAATCGCGAGAACAAGAGAACGATACACTCGCTCCCTGCGGTTTATGCCTTTCTTTCAAAATCGGCCTGAAGACGAAACGTTTAGAGATGCACCCAGGCAACGGCAAATACCGCTGATATTGCATATCCCGCCAACGCGACCCAAAGCCACCTGTCTGTCAATAACGTCTTTTCAGGTCGTCCCCCGCCACCCTCATGATACACAAGCAACATGTAGCGTCCGATTCCGAAAAGAACGAAAATCGACGTGTAGACAAGCCCCGGGAATCGCACCCCCATTGCAGATCTCAATGTATAGCATACGTACTCCACGACCGACACCGCTGCCGTGACAAAAATGAGCGCATTCAACAGGCCCCTGCGATATCCGGCAAGTGCTTTGCGCGTAGAGGCATGATACACAAGTTCATGGTGCCGTTTGGAAAAAGCGAGGAAAAGAGAAAGCGTAAACGCACAGACAAGCAGCCATTTCGAAATATACGCATCTATGACCGCCGCTCCGGCAATGGCGCGAAGCACGAATCCGAATGCGATCACGAACACATCGACATACGGAATGTGCTTAAGAAACCCCGAATAGAAGCATTGTATGACAGAGTAGAGCATGATGGCGCCGAGCGCTATCGTACGGCCTGGGTGCGCCATGACGACCAGCGACGGAAACGTTACACCGCAGGCGAACAGCACAAGCGCCGCCTTGACAGCAGATATCTTTGAGATGATATCGGCGGCTATAGGACGTTTGCTTTTGTGCGGATGCAGCCTGTCCGCATCATAATCCGAAACGTCATTGAGAAGATAGAACGCGCTCGACACAAGACAGAACGCCCCGGCCATGCCAACCGCCATCATGAAAGATCCGAAACCGCGCGCGATGTCCTTCTGTGAGGCATCCGCCACGGAAAAGAACCAAGCCAGCATGACGGCGGCATTCTTCGTCCACTGGCTGACCCGCAACGCCTTCAGCCACACCTGTATCATTTGCTTGATCTGCTGCATATCCGTTTCCTGCCAACTACCGGCCAAACCTCAACTTGAATACCATCTTAAGAGTCTCGGTCGCAATCGAACCGGATATCTTTGACACGCCCGCCCGGCGTTCTGTGAACGTTATCGGAATCTCCTTCAATAGCAATCCAGATCGCGCCATGCGATAATTCATTTCCATCTGAAACGAATACCCGAATGATCTGATGCTGGAGAAATCACCGAGTGACTCGAGAGCCTTGCGCCGGAAGCACTTGAAACCGCCTGTCGGATCTTTGACAGGCACGCCAAGAATCATTCGGATGAAAAGTCCGCCAAAGCGCGAAATGAGCCAACGTTTGAACGGCCATCCGACACACTTGCCGCCCTTCACGTACCTGGAGCCTATCACAACGTCCGGCGGCGCTTCGGATGACATCTCGGCAAGCATTCTACGCAGATCGGATGGATCATGGGAGAAGTCGCAGTCCATCTCTATCACATGTGTGGCGCCAAGACTCAACGCCTCCGCAAATCCGGCCACATATGCCCGACCAAGGCCCTCCTTGCTCCTGCGGTGCATGACATGTATGCGAGGTTCCCTGGAACACAGACCATCTATGAGTTCGCCCGTACCATCTGGAGAATTGTCGTCAAGAAACAGAATCTCCCCCTCCGGCGGCAGATTCTCCAGCACGGCGACGGCCATGGACTCGACATTCTCACGCTCGTTGTATGTTGGTATTACGACAATTGGTCTCATGTCCGTAATCATATCATTCGCCATAGCACTCCGCCATCTTCTCTAGTTTAGTAATCCGCACGAGGAATTCCATCCCCGAATTGGCGCAAATGATATCATTTCCCGACTTCAAGTGCAATGACAGAACGAAGCCGCCATCCTAACGGACGGCGGCCTCATTACGCTGATTCTGCCAGTCAGACTCAGGCCTGGGCATCAGCCTCTTCCATCGCTGCGCGACGGCTGAGCTTGATGCGGCCGCGGTCATCTACGCCAAGGCATTTGACTTTCATCTTGTCGCCAACCTTGCATACGTCCTCGACTGCGCGGACGCGCTTGTCGGAAAGCTCGGAGATGTGACAGAGGCCATCCTTGCCGGGAAGAATCTCGACGAACGCACCGAACTCCTTGATGCCGGTGACGGTACCTTCGTATATCTTGCCGGGCTCGGCTTCCGCCGTGACGGCGTTCACCTCGGACTTCGCCATCGCCATCATGTCGCCAGAGGTGGCGAAAATGGAGACGACACCAAAGTCTCCCTCTTCCTCAATGTCGATCTGGGCGCCAGTCTTCTCGCAGATGCCGCGAATCGTCTCGCCACCCTTGCCGATGAGCGCACCGATCTTGTCTGCGGGGATCTTGACCACTTCCATGCGAGGAGCGTACTTGTTGAGCTCGGCTCGGGGAGCCGGAATCACACTCTCCATGTAGTCGATGATCTTGAGACGTGCGTCGTGGGCGGCCTTGATCGCCTCTTCGACGAGGTCCCACGTGAGACCGCGCAGCTTGAGGTCGACCTGAAAGCCGGTGATGCCCTTCTTCGTGCCGCCGACCTTGAAGTCCATGTCACCGCAGTGGTCTTCGGCGCCGAGGATGTCGGTGACGAGAACCTTCTGGCTCTGGTCCGCATTGGTGAACAGACCGATCGAAATGCCCGCAACCGTGCGCTTGAGAGGCACGCCTGCGTCCATGAGGGCGAGGCATCCGTTGCAGATCGAAGCCATGGAGGAGGAGCCGTTCGAGCCCATGATCTCGGAGACCACGCGGATCGAATAGGGGAACTCATCCGGGAGCACCTCCGCGATGGAACGCTCCGCGAGCGCGCCGTGGCCGATCTCGCGACGGCCGGTAGAACCGAGACGGCCCACTTCGCCCGTGCAGTACGGCGGGAAGTTGTAGTGGAGCATGAAACGCTTGGAGAGCGGACCGCCCGTCGCGGAGTCGAGCTCCTGAGCATCCTTCTTCGTGCCGAGCGTGACGGTCGAGAACGACTGCGTCTCACCACGCGAGAAGACCGCCGAACCGTGGACGCGCGGCAGAACGCCGACTTGCGCCGACAGCGGACGGATCTCGTGCTGCGCACGGCCATCAATGCGCTTGCCGTGCTGAAGCACGTTATTGCGCACGGTTTCGATCTCGAGAGCGTCGAAGAGATGCACAAAACCGACGGCATCGATCTCAGGCCACTTCTCGGAAACCTTCTTCAGGAGATCATCCTTGATCGCGGAGACCTTGCCCTGACGCTCCAGCTTGCCCTTGATGAGCAATGCCGCGGCGAGAGCCTCACCACCCTCGGCGCGCATGAAGTCCATCTTGTCCTGCGGCTGCGGAACATCAACGATCTCCTTATCGGGCTTGCCGAGCGCACGGCGCATCTCGATCTGAAGATCGATGATCTTCTCGACCTCCTCATGGGCTCGCTTGAGAGCCGCGATGAAATCCTCGTCTGACACTTCAGCGGCGGATCCCTCCATCATGAGGAACTTGCCACGGACGCCCGCGTAGAGAAGATCGATGTCGCTCTTGGCCTTCTGGTCGTGCGTGGGGTTGATGACCCACTCGCCATCGACACGGCCGATGCGGACACAGCCGATCGGTCCCATGAACGGAATCTCGCTGATGTGAAGCGCCGCCGAAGCCGCGTTCACAGCGAGGAAGTCGGCCTCGCGCGTACCGTCGGCCTGAATGAGCATGGAGTTGACCTGCACATCGTTGTAGTAGCCGTCGGGGAAGAGAGGACGGATCGGACGGTCGCACATGCGAGCCGTGAGGATCTCCTTCGAGCTGGGGCGCGCCTCTCGCTTGAAGAATCCGCCGGGGAACTTGCCCGCGGCGTAGAACTTCTCGCGGTACTCGCACTGGAGAGGGAAGAAATCGATTCCCTCACGCGGCGTATCGGTGTTCGTCACGGCAGAGAACACCGTGGTGTCACCGTACGACACGGTAACGGCTCCTGCGGCCTGCATGGCCAGAAGCCCGGTTTCGATGACGAGATCCTGCCCGCCTATCGCAACCTTGAACTGTTTGGCGTTTTCCATTAGCACCTACCTTAGCGGCGGAGACCGAGCTTCTTGATGAGATCCTTGTACTTCGCCTCGTCTTCGCGCTTGATGTAGTCGAGGAGTTTGCGGCGGTTGTTCACCTTGCGGAGAAGGCCATAGCGGGAAGAGTGATCCTTCTTGTTCTGCTTGAGGTGCTCGGTAAGCGCCTGAATCTGCTTCGTGAGCGTGGCCACCTGAACCTCGGAAGATCCCGTATCGCGGTCGTGACGCCCGAATTCACTGCGTACTGCTGCTTTGTCTATCATTTTCTTTTCCTTTTCTTTCTGTCTTGGTAAGCTGATTTAAAGTGTCCGCCATCGGCGCAACCGCTTTCCTTCGCCGCGCACTCTGGCTATGTTATGCCGCGACAAACGAAGGAGAACCCCCCAGTGGAGAGGTAAACCCGCGAGAGGGAACGAATCCTAAGTCGGTCGCAGACGGGTGCATAAGATATCAAATCACCAATCTAAACGCAAGAGAAAAGTTTGGCCCTGTTCAGCCACCCGGCCACGGGGAAGTGAAATCCGCTATCGCCCGGCTTAGTCAACCGACAAAAAGCCCCTCCTCAGCACAATGCCGAGAGATTATCCTGTGTAAATCCAAAGTACAACCTTGCTTTTTTTTTTGCACCAGATTGTGATATACCTTACGCCACCTTTTTAGAACGGCTTCTTCCCAGCGAAATCGGACGCAAGTCAATCGTCTATTCCGGACGAAAGACTTCCACTGCCGACGACATACAAGCAATGCCTTTTGACACCTTCTGCTTCTGATGCAATTTACCAAAAAAACATCGAAATTTTCACTCTGCAATGGTCCCAGAGATTCCAAAGATCCGCCACTACCCTCAAGCACTCGGGTATCCGGTTCTTTTCTGTTCGGGCAACTGGCTCTTTTCTCATCCCTGTACATCGAAGTCAAGTGACCCTTGGGCAAAGGTCAAGTGACCCTCAGGCTATGGGTCAAGTGACCCTCACAGAAAACTTTCCTGACCGCACGGTATGGTGGGGTACACAAACCATCTCAAGTCTGATTTGTGAGAATAAGTGCGGATTTGTAGAGCCATTGTCCTATGTACCATTAGTGGCTAAAATGCCGCAGACTCCAATTGAGAATATGGTTTGGACTAATTCTCACGCACATGCACAAAATAGCGTTAACTTACATAATACCCTTTATCCACCCTAAATTATCACTCTTTTCAGGGTTTATCCCCGATCAATTCACCAAGCGGAAACTTGCCGCTATCTTTCTGGCGCTTGGCGCCGCAAACCGCGCCGAAGCCGCAGGAATTGCGCTTCAGAAGCAGCTGCTGAAATTTTAGAATCCTTAGCCTCCACAACTTCAATTACGTGCAAGGTTATGTCCCAATCCTTTTTCGGGGAAAGCAAAATGCGCGGAGACGCGCAGTACGCTTCTCCGCACATGAATGAGAATACCCTTCCTTAATCAACCGAGTCAGTGACGTTCAGAGTATCTCTATCTTCTTCGGTTGAGTCTCGGGGCGTTTTTTCATTACGACCGTGAGAATGCCGTTCTCGATCTTCGCCGTGAGCGATGCCGTATCGGCCATCTCAGGAATCTCCACGCTCATCGCGTAGTTTACCCGCTCAAACTCCTCGGCTGCGGCCTTGAAGCCTTCTGGCGCACCGTGTTTGGCGTGGGTCTTGAGAGTGAGAGTCTTTCCTTCGATGTGAAGGTCAGCATCGCCCTTGCCGATTCCCGGCACGACAAACTTCAGCTCAAACTTCTCCGGACTTTCGGAAAGCGTCGCCGAAGGGACAATGTATTTGGTCTCGTTCATTTTGATGCTCCTTTCTTTTAGCCTTCAATTGCAATATGGCGGATACCGGTGCTCTCAGCCTTCGGCAGCTGGATACGGAGGATTCCGTCCGTGAACTTGGCGGATGATTTGTCCGCATCCACGCGGAACGGCAGTTCAAGCCTGCGTGACCACGCGGGACGCGTCTCAGTCGGCTTGCCGGTGGCGGCATCGGTCGTTTCCGCAGGCTTGTCGGCAATGACAATCGCCTGTGGTTCAAGCGAAAGATCCACATCCTTCGCCGTCTTTCCGGGAAGTTCAAGATCCACAATCACCGCATTGTCGTTGATGTACACGTTGACAGGCGGAAATTTACCGGCGGCTCGCGCCGTCATGCTCTTGAACGCCCGGCTGTTCGCATCGAGCAGCTCGCTCAGGACGCTCCACGGATTGATGTTCAGCATTGTGTTCATTTGTTTTCTCCTTTTCTGTTGTTCAACACCAATGCTAAAGCAAGTGCCGTGCCAAAATGTGCAATATGCACTTGGCGCCCTTCGATGTGTCATTTCGTCCCAACAATATATCATGCAAGACACATTGTCACACATGACACATTACCGCGGCTTTCGGACGTTTGCTCTCGAATGGATTTTTGGAGAAACAGATCCTTCAAAAGGTGTGATCAAGGTTTTATATTTGCCGATTTTAAAACCTATCCCCATTTCATCGCCGCTACTGGCTGTTACTGCGCTTCAACCATCACCAATTCATGAGCGTGAAGACATGATGGCTTTGGTTGCGGAAGCTGTTACTGCGCTTCAACCATCACCAATTGATGAGAATATGATTCGGACTGATTCTCACGCATATGCACAAAATAGCATTAACTTACATAATACCCTTTATCCACCCTAAATTATCACTCTTTTCAGGCTTTATCCCCAATTAAGCCTGTGCGTCCTTCATCCTGAGTGACCGCACTCCTGTGCGCTCTTCGTCCTGAGTGACCACGCTCCTGTGCGCCCTTCGTCCTGAGTGACCGCGCTCCTGTGCGGTCACATCAGATAAACCGCCCTCCCGGCTTTCTCGGCTATCGGAATTATTGCGGCATTCAGATCAAGGCAGGCCTTACGGGAAAGCTCATCCGGGCTGTTGCCTCGGGCAATAATCGCGAGCCGCCCCTCGTTTATAAGCGGCAGCAATCCGCTTGGCGGCATATAATCATGAGCCATTGCATATGGCAGCACCTTTATCATCCGCCCGTTAGGGGCTGCCGCCAATGCATCGAAAATCATCCGCTCGCCTGGGCTTATGAAGCCGCTTATGATTATAAATTCGCCGGCACGCGCCTTTATGCGCCGCACCGCCTCCGCTATGCGCGCATCTGAAGTTCGGCGTGATACGCGAAGAGCTATCATCTCCCGATCTTCATTTAAAAGCTCTACAGCTCCGATGCCGCGCCAGAATTCACTTCCGGTCAGCCTGAAACTCTCCAACGGCTCATGAAGCTTGAGCGCCGCCTTGTTTCCATACCGGAGCTCGTATTTGAGAGGGTTGTAGTCAATGTACCTGTCGACCGCATCAATCATGCGCGCATTCATGCATATGAGATCATGATATCCCTGCTGCCACAGCGATACATCCGATGGATAAGATTGGTGAAACACTTTCGTAGTCCAGGATTTCAACCTGTTGGCGAATGCTCCCAAGACCTTGAGCGGCTCAGGCAGCCCAGGCGCCAGATATACGCGCACATGAATATGATCTGGCATTACCACATAACGCTGCAGCCGCAGTTCCTTTATCCGTGAGAGGGTAAAGCGGATCGATTCATCAACAACCCGCCCCAAATCGCTCAATTCAACCCGGGCTTTGTTCACCCTGCCGAACCATGAACGGCGCGGAGAAGTAACTATAGTGATAAAGAGCGAAGCTCCTCGTGAATAATCATATCCATGGAAGCGCCTGAAGTGCGTTATCTCTTTATCGCTGGTCATTACTGTGAGATTATAGCATACTGAGCTATCGCAGGAGCGATAGCGCTCAGGATGACCTTTCGCTTTGCACTGTCTAAGGAGCGATAGCAATTCCAAGCGGAGAGCTTGAGGATTACAGCCACGGCATCATTCCCCTGCCGCAAGCATCAATGCCGACCTACCCTTTCCACCGCTCTCGCACATTCCTCCAATGCAATGCGCTACATCCCCGCCGTTCCCGATATCAGGATGAAGGGCGTCAGCGGGAAGAAGCGCTCTGCATGAAGGTGTGGACGGCAAACCGTCCACAACGGAACACATGAGACGGCGGCTTGCCGTTCTCCACTTCTCCACCTCGCGGATGTTTGCGCCCCATGTGCGGCGGCAAAACGCCCCATGACGAATTTAAAACGCCCCATGTCCAAAAGGCATGGGCCGCATGACCAAAACAAAACGCCCCATGACGAAACGACATGGATCGCACGAGTAAAACTCAATGCGATTTTCCCCGTTTCCGTGGGACCCCGCAAAAAGCGAGAGAATGTTCAATTAATCAAATATCTACCTTCTCTTTTTAACTTATCTCACTCTCTCAAAGGGTGTGTCCCCAAAGAAATATTATTTCAAAAATCAACCTGAACCCCGCCGGAATTTTCATCCCGACAGGATCTGGCCCCACGTTTTCCATACAAAAAGCCCTCCGGCATGAAGTCGAAGGGGCAGGAATGGAATGTGGAGACAAAAATCCCCTGCCAAACGGCATGGGAATGATGTCAATCAAAATAATGGGTGCGTCAGAGAAGGCGCAAGACGAAGCCGCGCGGCTTGGCCAGCCACTCACCGAAAAGCGAGGTGAAAACTCCGTCGCCGGTGAATTTCATGCGGGAGATGCCGGAAGCCGGAACCGCAAGGGAGAATGATGTTGCACCATTCGCCGTCAGCGGTCGCCATTCTGCGCCGTACTGCACGGCGGCGGTGTAGGTGTGGCTACGGTAGTCGAACACAAACCTGAATGTGTAATCCATGTCCATCTGTGGCGTCACGCCCTCAGCCGAGATATCCATCCAGCCCGCTTGTCCTCCATAGCCTTGGCGGAGGAGAGCCCATACCTGGAAGGATCCGTTCGTACCCATCCGCATCGCCGCTTGCGCGGTATCGTCGGGGTCGGGAAGTCCCCATGTCTCGCTGAGGTCGGTCGTCACTTCCATCACAATAAGGTCACCATCCGATGGCGTTGTCGGCGTAAACACGCGTTCTCCAAATAGCTCCGCTTTCAATGTTTCGCGGTTATACGAAATCGATTCAGACCATATCCCCGTACGTCCCGTTGTGACGACGTTCTCCTCCACCCATCTGAACGAATCCGGACGTTTTACGATATCTACTATCACGGGGTTGTGATCAGACGAACCTTGCCCATCAATCTTGTTCGAAACGCAATAGCCGCGCCGTACATAGAATCTGTCCGAACATGCAGAATCTACGGCAATGTAGTCTATAACATAGTCCGTATCACTGACGTCGCCAAACGTCCGAATGCCGTTTTCTGGGGATATAACCGTCAGAAACTCCTTCATCTTGGCAAGCGTAGCATCAGACGTCGGCGTTGCATTCCAGTCGCCCGTTATGAAAACCGGTTTGGAATGTGTCGCAATCGCATCTCGGATCACTGGAATAGAGTCTATGCGATAGCCTTTGTCCGTATCGAGATGCACTGTGGCAACGAAAAATCCCTCGAACTCGCAGACAAGGAGGACGCGCGGCTCGCTACCTTCCAATGCAGTGGTTGAGACGGAAATAGGCTCGTTTCTTGAAAGGATGGCTACACCGAACCCCCCTCCCTGATAATCTCTGCCTTTGCCGAACGTGCCGCAGTACCGCATACCGGTTATTTCTGTGAGCAACTCCGCGATGCGAGCCGTCTGGTCGATTCCAGCAGAACGCGTTGTACACTTGTCAACCTCCTGCAGACAGACGAAATCAGGCTTTGCTGCCGCGATCACGTTTGCGGTCCGACGCACATCCTCATCTGTTACATTAAGTGAGTAATGCGTGGCGCAATGGCATATGTTGAACGTCATAACCCGGAACGCATCGTAGGCGTCCATATTGGCGCGGCAGACAAGTGCAGGTAGCAGGGCGACTATCAGTGTGAATCCAGCGACACGCATATCCTATCTTTCCTTCGCACACGTACCAAGAGTTATCCCGAGATTTACGGCTACCTTGCGCAACGTACCGTTTCTGTGACGGTTCAGCATTCTTGGTTCTCCGTGCTTGCGATCCCATACGACAAGCGACGAAGAACCGCCACCGTCCATATTCAATGCATCGGTCACACCCTCTTTCCTGAGGATTTCACAAAGATCGTGATATGTCGCTCCCCGGCTGTAGGCCGGAGTACGGCCATCAACCACAAGGATGACAAGCGTCTTTCCATCGGCAGTCAATCCCAACGCAGTGCGCGGATGTACGCTCGGATTGTCTCGCTTTGTTTCAACACCGTTCCTCATAATCAGGTGTGCACCAAGAGCAAAGACAATCTGCGCCCCCTCATCCTGGCCCTGCTTCTCGAGAATCGAGACCGTTCCGTCTTTTCTGACAACAAGACACGCCCTGTCATCTTTTGGAGCCGACACCTCAACGCCATCAGAAACAACCCACGAAACAGGATCGGCAAATGCCGCCCCTTCAGGAGTCGGGGGTGTGGGCCAAGGTCCCCAGCCCGTAACGTTCACCGCAATATCCACATCACGCTCGGCGGCACGGAGGCGGCTCATGAAATCAAGAGTCGTTTCCCGCTCAGTCTCAACGCGGAAGAAACCGTTCGTTTCGTCGCCAACCTGCGTACCCCAATTCCGGGCACGTCCCGTTACCGAAAAGCCGATGCCGGGAGCGTTCAAATCTACACGTGCGACATACCCAACCATCCTGCGCGGCTCTTCGAGATTATATTCACGGAAAGTCACTCTCGGATGAATGTCTAGCGACTGCAGATCCTCTTTTAAAAGGAAAGAGCGAAGCCTGTCTATCTCCTCGCGGGTAAAGCCCTGTTCGATGACAAATGCCTCCACTTTCTCGCGCATGGTAGCGCCAGGATATTTCATGAAACCTTCCACCAGGCGGTCGTAGCGTTCAGGATGTGCAAACCCCATGTTTCTTGTGGTGAACACCGTAACCTCCCAATCCAGCAGCATATCGGCCTCTGAGACCCCGCAAAGCGCCTCCACGATGTAGGCAAGCGTCCCTGTCCGGTCTGCGCCAGATATGCAGTGAAACACGATAGGATAATTCAGCTCGTTCAGCAATACGGCAAACGCCTCCGCAAAAGCAGCTTTGCCTTCCGGTGTGAAGAGTTTTGCGTACGGCAAAAACGACGTGCGGACCCATCTTGCCTTTATACCGAGCGGCGATGACGCCATGCCGTTGCATTCGCCAGGACTGCGCAGGTCGAGATCGGTGCGCAGCCGCATCTTGTCTGTCGCAAACTCCCGTGTCGCCTTGTCAAGCCTCACAGCGCCTCGTCCGTAATACCTGCGCATCACTTTGCCGATCTCATTCGTGACAGGCATCGAACGCGCATTGCCGTTCAGCCCGGCGCTGCGGAAGAGAAGTCCGCTTCGGAAAATCTTTCCGTCCTTTGTCCTCAATCCTCCGAAATCGCGCATATTCGGGATGTTCCCCAAATGGACGAATCGGGAACTCTCACCCTCCTTCGCCTCCCGCCACTTTCCACCACCTGGAGTAAACGCCGCAAGACGCCATGTGCGGTTCGTAAACGCCTCTCTGCGCTCCGCAGGGGACATCACAAAGAATTTCTCCTGCGCCTCATTCCACGCGGGGATCTCCGTCGCACCTGCCGTGCCGAGGCACATCAATGCCAAAGAAGCGGGTATTGTAAATCTCAACGCATTCATCATCTTTTCCTTTCTTCAGAACGTCTCATTCGGCATGAACATTTGATATCCACCATCCATACGGGCCGATCTCAAACCCCTTGGACGGTGAATAGCTGGCATCCCGGGCAAACAGAGGCGAGGGCGCGATTTGTCCTTTTACGCCGCGATCTGTGGCATCCGGCGCAAGATAGTATGCGACTTTGGCATTTGATACTTTGAACGACACGTCGCATTTGACGCTCTTTCGGGTCCAGTTCTGGACGACAATCACAGTCTCTTTACCGTTTCTCCGTACAAATGCGGTACAGTCGCTCTTCATTGTCGTATCAAGCCAGGTGAGTCCGTCTTTGCCGTTTACGTCAGTGAAAACGGAATGTTCCCGGCGCAGGGCGGAGAGCTGCTTCACAAGCGCGTGACGGCTCTTACCCGGTTCGCGGTCAAGTTGAGACCAGTCCATCGGCGTTTTGCCGAACATCGAATGACTCTCATCGGCATCTGCGATCTCATTTCCAGTGAACAGCATGGGGATGCCGTCGAGCGTGAACATCCAGACAAGAACCTGATCTATCGCGCCATGTCCCCACGCTAGTTCACGTCGAGGACGCAGATCCGTTGCAAGATCGTGGTTCTCATAATGATTCACAAAGCGCGAACCGACAGGACACATCGCCTCGCGCTCTTCCCAGTTGCCGCGCACCTTCTCGGCCGAAAGTCCGGGAAACCATCCGTAATCCGCATCGAAACCCTTGTACTGGTCGCACACGGTAAAGCCCTCGCAAAGAAGAACGGCTTCGCCGCCGGTAAGCGAGTCCATCATGTCATGCGCATCGCACCAGAAGTCGAGTGGGATTCCATCCCCGACATCACAGCGAAATCCGTCCGCACCGTAATCCTTGATGAGAAACTTTATGTTGTCCATCAGGTAGGCGCGCAAGGCGGGGACGGCAAAATTGAGTTTCGGGAAGCGCCATGGACCCTTCTTCACCGTTCCATCAGGATTCCACCATGTAAATTCCGGATGTTCCTTCAGAAACGGCGCGGATGGCCCACAGTGCAGATAGACGAGGTCAAACACAACCTTCATGCCAAGCCTATGCGCCGCCGCACAGAAATCGCGCAGATCCTGATCCGTGCCATATTCCTCATCAACATGGAAATAATCCGATATGCGGTACTGGTTCTTCGGGTTGTCGAATCCACTCTTGATCTGACGCGGGCTCCAGAAGCCCTTGTCCATATCCGTATCCATTTTCATGACAGGAACGAGATAGGCGATGGTTACGCCCAACTCCTTCAAATACGGCAACCGCTTCTCTGCCGCCTTCAACGTTCCTTCTGAGGTAAACGAACGTGGCTGTATCTGGTACATCACGCCGCGCGTAAACCATTCGGGCGTCTTGCGTGCATTCTGCATCCATGCATTCGCAGCATATGCGCTCCCGCACAAGAGAGTCTGGGCAAGGATAATTCCGCGTCCTATGGTTTGAAGCGCATTTCTTGAATGCTTCTCGCAGATTTCTTTAATCATAATGTCGTACCTTCTTATTGTTAGATGATATCCATTTTGCTTTCTACTGTCACTGGAAAATGATCATAAATCCTCTTGGGCACAGACTTCCGTCGGAAGTTTGCACAACACGCTTGCCGTTCAGCTTGATATGCGAGAGGATCGTGGCATCAAGCGGAGTGTTTACCTTCACATTTCTGTTGAACACATCTCCATTGACAGCCAGATCGACATCGTCGGACATCGTCAGATCACCAATGGCGAGCGATGCTCCTATCCCCACGTAAATTCCCGAAGATTCCGCAAGCGCGATATGTGCGACAGAGTTGGCCGTTTCCGGCATGAATGAAATCGTCCCTCCCTCCAGGGAGATCGCTCCTTTCTCTGAATCAAATGCATTGGAGGAACCGACTGCCAGCGTTCCCTCAACGACCCGTATGGGACAATTGGTCAATGTCGACATTGAACCGTCCACGAGCATAGTCCCATCGCCCGTCTTCGTAAACGATGTGTATGGATACCGTTTGTCTGCAGTCGTAATGTCTTTGGTCACGATGAAATCGACGGCATCGCCTGCGACAGTATCCTCGACCGCAATCGTCAGCCGATTGGTCGCGGAACTCCCGTCGCCGAACAGTCCCAGGATCGCATCGCACGTGCTCGCGCCCATGCCTGAAACAAACCAGGCACAGTCGTTCTCGGTATAACCCGCCCTCACTTTTCCGCCGCTGAACACAACGGAAGATGCGTTTGAAAACGTTAAATGGTTGAGATACCTGTCGGTGCTTGATTTGCAGGTCGCGCCATCAAGCGTGATGACCTGCGGTCTTGGAACAGATCCCTTGATATCCATTACACTCCCAGGATGCATCGTGATTGCGGACTGCGCCGATTTGAGTTCTTTTGCCACTTGAAACTCCGTGCCTTCGCCCCATACGTCCGTCGTCCCGGACGGCAACGGATTCTCCGTGTCGTTGTTCGCCTTGAAAATCAGCTTGTTTTGTGAATCGCCCCTGATGACATATGCGGAATCCGTCATCGTGTTCGCTCCGGCGGCACTGATTGTCGCACCGCCATCGACAGCTTCGAATGCCACCTCCGTTCCACTTCCGGAAACTGCACCGAGAGTCTTTTCTCCCGCCACCTTGAACGTGACGCGGCTTAAAGATTTGCGGCGCAAGGCGAGCATGTCGATGCTATATCCCTTTGTGGTGTAATCCGAGGCAAGATCGTATTCTTCACCATCACCATCAAAATCAAACGCTTCGTCATTTGTCGAATTATACTTGGCATATACAGCCCGTGCTGCAACATCACTACCGTGCTGAATCAATTCAATCTTAATACATTTCGTTCTATCCGCAGACTGCACGTATGTCATTTGAGCGGACAAAACCCCATTTTCAAATCTAACATGGCGAGGTTTGAGACAAAGGCGCTGCAATCCTCCCTCTGCCACAGCTTGCTTATAACCACTGGCGCCATAGAGGATTTCAAGGTCATCCACTCGAACATTTCTTGCAACGACAGAATCGAATGAAGTCGTAAAACACCCGTTCGTCCAATCATAGGTTTCGCGTCTCGCACTAAATGTAATCGTCTTGAGATTCGGACTGTAGTTCGTGACAGGCAATGTCGGGCAGTCAAACATAGACCATCCAAGATATCTTATGTTATCAGATCCGAAATGTCCGCCTTTAACCCAACGTCCCTTTATATCATTTCCGTCCTGTACGAATTCATATAGCACCCCCTTTATGTATGAGGAATGGTGCGCTTGAAACTCAACGACCATTCTGCCTTTCGACCGACGCACATGATATGGTGCGCAACTCACATTGGACCAACCACTATTCCCGACACCTGCAACTGGAGAAAGATCATCAAGATTTCTGCCAGTTGCCAATGTTTTCCATACAGTATTATCCTTCGGTAATGAAGTGACATCAATAACAAAATCGTCAATTCCGAACTCAAATGACCCCTCTGCCGTCCAGCCATTCTCAATCACATTCGAATTTTGCCCGGTGATGATTTTCGCTCCATCGGCAAAAACAAGATCGTCACCCGTAAGTGTCAATGTTTCGTTTGCATCTGAAATCATCCTCAACTCTATGATTGCATCCCCTTCATATTTGAATGTTATATTGCCCGCACCTAATGATTCATCTCCAACCGTATACTGATATTCTGCAGCATGAGTGCCGAGTGCAATAATCGTCATCGCACATATAGCGACAATAGTTTTGTGAGTTTTATCGTTAAAGCAACAAATACCCCCCCCCCCCCAGAATTTTGCAATTGTGACGATTCATTTCTAGTTCCTTTCGTTGGTTGTTGTTAAATCAGAAAAACTCCGAGATTGTAACTTTGTTAAAGCAATATTATGCGAGTCTTCACATCTTGAAATTGACGGTCTATCAGAGTATAATACTTGCCATTGACACTCATTAGACTTCAAGGAGATATACATGACCACTACACTTCGCATAGACGACACACTTAAGCGCCAGTGTGACGAGGTACTCGAAGAACTTGGCCTCACAATGACCAACGCACTTACGGTATTCCTCAAACAGGTCGTTCGCACCCGCTCAATTCCCTTCATCATCGGTGCGGACTCCCAATGTGCAATCGATGGCCGAAAAGCCTGGTCCACCTTTGAGAAAGGAAGAAGAGAACGATTCGCAAACGGAGAACGCGAATGGTCAATGGACGAGATTTGTGCCGAAATTAAAGACTTGCATTCTCCCATCGAAAAGGTTTCCATGTAATGTACGCCGTTATTGATACAAACATTCTCGTCTCGGCACAGTTGACTCGACATGAAGATTCTGCGACGCGGCAAATTGTAAGAGCGGTGTTTAACGGATGTATTACTCCCGTCATTACATCTGCAATCCTTGACGAATATCAGTCTGTCTTGTCTCGTCCAAAGTTTCACATTGCTCCAGATGTTATTGCTGCCGTAACATCCTTTTTTCACAAATACGGACGAGTTGCCACACCTCAACCGTATATTGGCGAACTTCCCGATGAAAAAGACCGTATTTTTCTTGAAGCAACAATGGGAATGAGATCCAATGATGCGGTATTGGTGACCGGCAACAAACGGCATTTCCCGGACGCGGATTCCATACTCACGCCGTCCGAGTTCATTGCGCTTTATGCGCCACTTATGTAGTCTGCCGGTCACTCTTTACCCTTTTCTCTCTACCCTTTACCCCTCAGAAATATCCGCCTTTGTCGATGATTTCGGAGATGGTGTCGCCTTGGCGGACCCATGAGAAGATGTCGACTTCGTTCTTCTCGATGCCTTCGGCGCGGAGAAGCACTTCGTAGGCGATTTCGCGCGGAATGCAGATAACTCCGTCGATGTCGCCCATGATGATGTCACCGGGACGCACCGTGACCTTACCGATCTTGACAGGCGTCTGGTAATGCGTGATCATGCAGCGTCCGAGCGAACCGTTCGAAACGCGGTACTTGTAGAACACAGGGAAGTTCTGCTCAAGAATCTGCTTCGTGTCGCGGATGCCGCCGGCGATGACCGCGCCGCGGATACCCTTAGTGATTGCCGTGGCCGTCATAACGCCGCCCCAAAGCGACGCTTCTACATCGGCGGACGTATCCCAAACGACAACGCCGTTGGGTTTGAAGTCATCCAGCATCTGGGCGCGGAAAGTCATTTCGCCTTCAATCATGCAGTTCGGGGCGCTCTTCACGGTGAACGCCTCGCCGCAAACTACCATTTCGTCGCGCAAAGGCATGATGTCCGGAGGAAGGTTCTGGTCGAGTAGACACGCTTCGCGCATTACGTCGTTGACGCAGCCTGTGTAGAGTTTCTCGAAGCGCTCGCAGAGTTCCTTGAGCGGAATCGGGAATTCGTTCGTCGGGATGTGCTGACGCTTTTCGATCAAGCGGTCAAGTTTCATAAGGCCGGCCTCTTTGGCCTTGGTTCTCATGTTGGCTAGTGAGGGCATAGTGGTTAGGGGTTAGGGGTTAGTAAATCAGGGGTTTCACGACTTGCAAAATGCAAGTGGGACGTGTAGGACTCGTGAGGCGTGTAGGACAATGGTTTCTGAAAATATCTACCGTAATTTTCAGATCGCAGAGCCTTCAACCCATCAATATCAGTTGACTGACAGATGGTAAAAAGCTTTGTGCAGGCATTCTTCAAAGCGTGAAGCTCTAGCCTTTTCGCGAAGGCACAAGTC
Organism: Kiritimatiellia bacterium; assembly: GCA_045595285.1. Classification (GTDB taxonomy): domain Bacteria; phylum Verrucomicrobiota; class Kiritimatiellia; order RFP12; family UBA1067; genus UBA1731. The sequence continues at coordinate 38,791 of JAZOAC010000117.1, forward strand.
CCACGCGTCACACATGCCTTCGTAAAAGCGCGAAGCTCTCGACAATTTGATTTCATGCGCAAATCTCTCCAATAATCAGCCCGGAAGGCAGAGTCCTCCATCGATCACGATGGTTGCGCCAGTAATGTAGCGGCCGGCGTCGGAGGCGAGAAGAAGCGCGGTGCCTGCCGCATCTTCGGGCATTGCATAATAATGAGCCGGAATCGCCGCTGCGACCTTTGGACCATACTCCGGATCGGCGAGGCAATCCTTGTTGCGGTCGGTGAAAAACACTCCCGGACAGAGGTTGTTCACGGTTATCCCTTCGGCGGCAACCTGGCGCGCAATGTTGCGCACGAGATTCTCCTGAGCGGACTTCGTAGCGGCGTAGACGCACATTTCGGGATGCGGGCGGCGTTCGTTGACGGAGCCGACCGCTATGAGCCGTCCCCACTTCTGCGCCTTCATCTTCGGATAGCACCGCTGGAACATCCTGAGGGTGGCAAAGAAGTTGATCTGCATTTCCTTCTGCGCTTCATCGAGCGGAAAGTCAGTCCACGGAATCTTTGCCTGAATCGAAGCGTTCGCAACAAGAATATCCGGCATCATGCCCTCGGATTCAAGTTTATCGAACCACGCATCAATCGCGGCAGGATCGGCAAGATCGCACGCCTTCGTGTTGTGGCGGATTACCTTCGCACCGTATTCTTCAAATGCGTCACCTATCGCCTTGCCGATTCCGCGCGTAGAACCGGTGACAAGCGCGACTTTTCCGCTCAAATCAAATTTTTCTTTAAACATGTTTTACAGTTTCGGGTTGCTGGTTTCGGGTTGAGGACGAATCATTTTTAGCCGTGTAGAGGTGTAGATTTGGGGTGAATCCTTTTTTAGCCGTGTAGAAGTGTAGAGGTGTAGATTGGGGTGAATCCTTTTTTAGCCATGTAGAAGTGTAGATGATGTAGATTGGGGTCGAATCGTTTTTTGATTAACGCAGAGACGCAGAGTCGCAGAGGTTTTAGAGTTTCGGGTTTCGGGTTATCCCATCTCTCATTACTCATCTCTCATCCCCCTTTCCCCACCTCCAAATACCCGGCGTTCCATGCTCCAATGCATGGAATCGTCGCATGAACAGAAGATCCTTCTCGAACAAGCGGGACTTCCACCGGTTGACGGCGCATCTCGCGCCACACAGCCTTTGCACCAGCGGGCACTCCCCGCAAGACAAGCTCAACCTGCTCTTGTGCGTCAATACGATTATTCAAAAGAGCAACAGTCCGGAGTGTTCCATCCTTTTTCGAGATGCGCGGAAGCATCAAGCCCACAAACGGAGACGCAACACGCGCAGGAAGCGTCTTTCCGCGGCGATCAAGCATATCACGCATCTCCTGAACCTTCTTGGATGAGGCGCGGCACCGATCAAGCTTTAAATCTGCTTCCGTCAATTCACCGCAGGAACGCCCGATACCGAAAAGAACAGGCACGCCGGACGAAGCGAATGAATAGAGCTTTTCAACCGGCACATTTGACATAAAGCCGACCGGAACTGTCTCTCTGTTGGAGGTGGCATAACCCTTGAGAACGGCCGCGCCATCGGCCAGAGGCTTGAGGATCGTGCGCGAATAAAGGTCGCGCTCCTCATTGCCCGTATGTGTGACAAGCATGCTCACGGCATCCATACCGTACATCAGGGCCGAAAACCCCTCGACTAGAATACTCTGCGCCGAACGCGAGCCGTATACACGCGGCCAGCTTTCCACTTCGGGCGTCCAGACGGAAACCCACTGCGGATCTCCGAATGTGCGGCGAAAACGCGCAGCGTCAAGGCTCTTTAAAACCTGCTCGTTCGGATTAATATCGTAGTAAGCTCCGCCGCCGGGACGAAAGCCAACTGGTCTGCCGCTCTTTTCATGAAGAACAGTCAAAATCTTCATGATAGTACCGGTATGCTTCGTACCGTGCTGAAGTGCCATGCGCGTATCGGGGGACTCCTTTAGAAATTCCTCCGCAATGGCACGCGCGACCTCGGCTACCGAATCTTCCGAAAAACCGATCCACTTCTGCAACAATTTTCCGTCCTTCGCAACTGCAGCGTCAAGAGACTTGCGAGTCCATTTGCCGTCGATCGCGGCATTGAAGTCTGCGATGCACCGCTCGCACCAGCAGCCTGGACGCGAACCATCGGTGGCGGGCTTGTGATTGTCAAAACGAAGATCATCGTCTATCCATACGAAAGCCGGTTTGAACGCAGCATAAAGCCTCGCCACCTCGCGGACATACGCGAGAAATCCGCTCTGCCGCGGACAGTTGCATGCTTTCGCCTCTACTCCGGTCGAGCCTGTCCAGCCGGTCCATGTTTTCGCCGAGCAATTCTCGGTCAAAGAAAGCCCGTCGCCGTGGCCGATTGTCGCCTGAAACTGGATGCTGGGAATAATGCCGAGGCGACGCAGTTCAGCGGCGGCCCGCACCATCCGCGCGGCACGCTCGGCGTGAACCGAGACTGGCGGCACGCCGATACCGGTTGAAAACCACACTTCATCGCAGCATCCGGGATTAGCGGCGATCATCTCCCGCGTCGCGTTCCACGCCTCGTCGCTGACGATGTCGGGAGCGCGCAAACGCAATTGGAGCACAGGTGCGGCCATGGCCTCAACCGCCACAGCAAGCGAACCAAAAAATATAGCAATGGGAAACACAAGCTTCTTCATGTTGACAACTCCTAACTACTCATACCAGCAGAGACAGTCCGCCATCGGCAATATTCTCACTTAGTGAAGCCTCCCACAACTTCTCCACCGTAACATCGTCCCACCAGATGCAGTCTCCCTCACCCTGTTCGCAAGGTGCGCCGAAAGTCGGTTCTATAAAAAGGCTGTTGTCGGGGATGTCAGGTGTCGTGAACGTGCAGGATACCTTGACCCATTCGCCAACTGCCATCGAAGGGATTTTCGCACCGATTGCGCTCCCGTTATCCATCCATTTCCCATTGGATGCCTTCATGCGCACGGAAAAACCCCCGAGATCCGATTCTCGCCCGCGGGCATCCCTCACCTTTGCCCACGCACTCACCCTGTAGCGCGTGCGCGGTGTGACGCGCATGGAGGTGAGGACTGCCGCACCGTGCTGGTTGCGCATGATGCATATCGAGTTCGTGCCGGAGTGCGCAACGGAAGAATCGATTGACACGACCGCCTTCGTGTTCGGGTATCTCCATGACGCCCAGCAGCGTCCTGCAAGGCGGCTGACTGGCTTCCAGTCGGACGCCGCCATCGCTGGCATCCCAGGCACATCGGCAAGTTCCTCGAACGAGGCGTTTTTTGCAAGATTCGCGGGCTTGCCGTCAATAATGCAAAGCTGGGTTCCGGCGTAAGGTGCGAGATCTGGATCCCTTTCCAGAATGCGCTTCCATGCCTTTCGCGCCTTTGACGCACCCAGTTTCCCTGTGACGCGAAAGAATGCATCGTCTATGGACTGCTCGAGCATGGGCCTTGGCGCCATGCGCCCGGTGAACACGCGGGGGAGCGGGGCCCATCCGCGATTGCCGGTCGACATCCAGTACTCCTCGTCGGAACTCACGGCGAAACGTTCCGCCCGACCGACGGCGGACAGTCCGCGCTTCGCCATGCCGCACACCTCTGCAGCGGTGTCCAGCGCATCCAGCGTCCGCGCACATGTCCAGCTCTCGATCATCAGGCGCTGGAACTCCCACCATCGGCCAAGAAGCCTCACTCGCCGCGCAGCATCCGTATTGCAGGACGCGACTCTAGAGGCCTCCGCCAAAGCCTCATCCATTTCGGAGATGTCGCCGAAGGAATAGCCCTTGAACTGGCGCGGATTGCCGTAGTCGTCAATGAACCTGCGCCAGTCTTTCTCCGCCTTTCGCCTCATGAACGCCGCTTCGGCTATTTCGTGGAAGCGGCGCACCGCGTCCCTAGCAGGTCCGTACAGCGACCCGAAATAGTCGCCGACAAGCGCATCGACGTCGGCATCCATGTTCCACATCAGCTCGTTGATCACATATTGCCGGCATGCGTCGGTAACCGGCGTCCATGGGAAATACTCCTCCCAGAACGTCTTGAAGCCGAATTCCCTGTAAAGCGCACGGAAGTATTCCGCCGCGGCGTGCGGATAGTGCCCTGGCGCGATGCGCGACGAGTTCCCGCCGTACATGTATTCGTAGATGCCGAAGTTCTTCACCCCGGCCGCCCGCCACTTGCGCAGTTCGCCGAACATATCATCCACCGTTCCGGTCACTTCCACCAGGATGTTCGTCTCCATTGCGAGGCCTTTCGGAACATGCTTGCACCGGGAGGAATAGGCGATGAACGCCAGAAGTTTGCCGGGGTGGGATTTCGCGAGTCGCCTCGCGGCCATGTTGTAGAAAACCGCATACTGGTTGCCGTGTCTGCGCCAGATGGCCTCGCAGGCTTCGCACTGGCAGTCCCCGCCGCCGTCGTTGACGCCCATCGGCAGCCCAAACGCTTCCGGCCATTTCTTGAAGTACTCGTCCGCATATGAATCGAAGAGCTGCGGGAGGTCCGGATTCGACATGCATGGATTCCATGGAGACCCCTTGACGCCGGGTTCGATCCTCTTGCCGTTCACCAGAGGGAAATACTCCGGATGCTGCGGCCAGAATTCCTTCTTCACCATGCATCCCATCGCGTGGGTCGCCTGGCAGCGAAGGCGTCCGTCGCGCCCGAAAGCGCCGACGCCGCCAGCGACGTTGACGGACGGCACGTCCGGTTCTTCCCTAAACGTGAAATCGTCAGGGAACCGCAAATCGTCCGTGTGCGGCGGCACGAGACCGAATCGCGCGCCGAAGTTGCGGTATCCGGCCCATCGCTTCAAAAGATCGGCAAGGGCGAATGCGTTTCCGCTTGCGGTGCGTCCGGCCGCGACGATGTTCCGGCCGCGACGCGCGAGGTAATACCCATCAGGACCGAGCGTGTCGAACTCCAGACCGAGCGTGTCGGTGTACTTGTCGCGCCTGAGGTGGAACACATAGTTGGTGGCACCGGGAAGCGCCTTGAGCTGACATTCCAGCGACGGCGCGGCGAAAACCGGAACGGTTGCAAAGGCCAAAACAACGGCTATTATCGCTTTCGCATTCATGCCTGCGGTTACCTGCAAATCAATCTAAAGCCCGGAACCCAGTCGCTCTGCGCCTCGACTGCACCGATGTCTATCCTGCCGAAGGCTACACGCGGATTTCCTGCAAAATCCATGTCGCCTGCGAGCGAAAGCAGCCATGCGGCATCAAGCCCGGCATTGTAGGCCCTTGAACTCGCGGTAATCGAGCACGGGGTTGGGCCCTTCCGATCCCATCGCAGACTGTGTGTCCGTATGCAGTCGACAAGCTGCCCTTCCGCAAAATCTCCCGATGCGGTCACGTACGCGCAGTTTACCAACAGAGATGCAGAGGTGCCGCCAACAAGATCGAAAGGTTCGCATTCTGCGATTATCGTGTTGAACGCCTTGCATGAAGCCGCCAGCGGCCCGTTGTCTATGCATTTGGCTTTGCGGATAGTGCAGTTGACGAACGTCGACTCGACGGCCACACGGTCGGCGGCATTGGAGAGCGCAACGTTCTCGACGATACAGTTCACGTTAGTGAACGTGGTGACGCCGTCGCTCCGCCCCAAAAGGCTGAACGGATAGGTGGCACTGTCTTGGCTTGCTCCGCAGTATGATATGTGGCAATTGCGCAGACTGCAAGCATCGAATACAGATCTGCGGCCGTAGCTGTCGGTGACCGTGCAGCCCACAAGCGTCGATGATCTTGCCGCAGACCCGTATCCGCCGACATTGTCGCTGTCCCCGTTTCCGGAAAAGACGCAATTCGTGGCGACGCAGTTCGCCATTCCACCTCCTCTGCCATAGTTTCCGCCGTTATGGCAATCGTTGCCGGCAATTGTACAGTCTGCCGCAACGGACGAGTGAAGCCCCCCGCCGTCATTCTTGGCTCTATTCCCGGCAATACGCGAACGGGAAACCGTTCCGCCCGAAATACCGGCACCCGTCCCGGCTACGTTGTCCACGATGGTGCAGTCTTCAATTGTCGAACACGCTCCGCATCCGCCGCCGACGCGGTCCGTCGCATTGCCGACGATGGCACATCTCCTGACTTCGGATATGCCCCAAAGCCCTCCGCCGCCATGTCCGTTGCTGCCCTTGGCGTAGTTGTTGGATATTACGCAGTCCACGACAGTGCCGCGCCCCAACATCGTGTCGGACGCTATTCCGCCGCCGTTATCGTCCATCGGCATATAGCCTCCGGTCACCGTAAGATTCGACACCGTGCCGGAGACGCCATCGAATTTTATTACCCGGCATCCACCATCAACTCCATCACCTATAAGCACGGTGTCTTCGCGTAACGCACCTTTTCCTGCAAGCAGAAAGGCTCCTCCTATGTTGAGATGCGATGCGGCAGGCTTCATCGCAACGCCGTCGAATCTGTACGTCCCCGGCTCGAGAAGCACCATTTTGTCAAAGTGTCGCTCCCCAAGTGTGGATGCGCAGGCAACGGCGTTCGTCAGCGCATTGACATCCCCAGTTCCGCCGGGAGCGCAAACGACGTACGGCCCCCCGATCGGATACCACTTGACACTGTCCGCATTCTCGTCCTTGAACACGGTACCGGTTATTGCGTCATATACCGAATTGGCTCCGTTCGTCGTCCGGCAGCCACGAATGTCGTACACCAACACGAGGTCGCCATTAGAATCACGTTCATAGATCTTGAACGAATGGAATCTGGCGTTTGCACATCCCCAACGACTTATCGAGTAAGTTCCTGTGCCTTCGTTGTATGTGTGAGCCGAGAAAAGACGCAGAAATCCTGGTGCCGAGAACTGTACCGCCGTCGGGGTTGCAACTTTTTCTCCATCAATGTACAGACCATGGGGCGAGGTGCGCACAATGTGTCGTTTGCCAGATTTCGAGATGCCGCCAGAGTATGTTGCGCTTCCGTATTTGAACTGCCACGTGCCGTCGGCTGCATGTATGAGCATATAGGCCCTGTCGCTGTCGGATGAGCCACAGGCACAGAATACCACACTTCGAAAGTCAAACTCCATGATTTCCAACTCAACTTCAATCTCCGTCTCCGATCCAACGGAAATGCCTGTCAGCATACTGGAACCGTCGTTGTGCGCATTTGTATTTGCGTAAGTTCTGAACCATTCCATTGTTATGGAAGGATTGCGTTCCAACCCCACCAGCGGCAATGCCAACATTGCCGCAATGAAAACCAGGACTGCACTTGCTTTCGTCATAACTTGGTCTTTCCTTTCTTCGCTTTTACAAGTTGTTGTTTATAATCATAAGGAACAGGTCCCACCCGGGGCAGTCGAAATCTTTGGTCCATGTCACGGTCCATTTCGACAAATGGCGCGAGATACACAACGTCTACACCAGCCGAACGCACATGGTCCAACATTTCCGTTGCAGCCTTGATGGTACCTTCACGCGTGAAAGTGCGCAATACGATCTGATACACGACAGCACTCTTCAAATATTCGGGAGTAGGGCGCAATGCAGCATATCCCAGCCCAACCGCAAACAATGCAGTCAATAATGACAACACTTTCCTTTTCATCGTATCATTCACCTTACTCGTTCTCTTCACCTTCAACTTCGACTCTCAACTTCAACTCAGAAATATCCTTGCCGTTTTGCAATCTCCAACTGCGTCATTGTCTCAAAAAGCGATCCTCTTGCCATAGAAAGAAATCTGGCGAATTCGGCCTCTGAATTTCTGCCAAACAACCAATTCCTTGTACAATGGGTTACTATCCATTTTCATCTCTTTTCTCTCCTCATCTCTCATTACTCATCTCCCCCTCAACTCCATCTCCTGTCGTTCGCCCATTCCTTGTCCCATTCCTTCGTGGGAGTCCAGGGGGCGGGGAATTCCTTGCATGCCTGCTTCTTGATGAGCTTTTCGTTGAGTTCGTCGATTCCCAAGCCCGGCTTGTTCGGCACCTGAATGAAGCCGCCATCGTAGCGGAGTGCGGGCTTGACGAGATCACCCCACCAAGGCACGTCCACCGAGTGCAGTTCGAGCGACATGAAGTTGCGCGTCGCCGCCGCGACATGCACCGCCGCAAGGCAGGCGATGGGCGATTCGGCCATGTGGATGTTCATCTGAACGCCATAGTCCTCGGCCATGTCGCCGACCTTCTTCGTCTCCAGAATGCCGCCCGCGGTCAGCAGATCGGGATGGATGACAGCAAGCGCGCCAGATTCGAGAAGCGGCTTGAAGTTTTCCTTGAGGTAGATGTCCTCACCGGTGCCGAGCGGCGTGGAGGTTGCGGCGTGGAGATTCTTCCAGGCAAGCGTATCCTGCCAGGGAAGAACATCTTCCGCCCACGAAAGATGGTACTTTTCGAGACGGCGCAGAAGCTGCACGCAATCCTCATAAGGGATGTGGCCCAAGTGGTCGATCGCTATCGGGATTTCCCAACCGATTTCCTCGCGCACATCAGCCATGTACTTTTCAAGGATATCAAGTCCCTTCTCCGTGATGTGGATTCCGGTGAAACCGTGTGCGGTATTGAAAAGGTCGTAAGCTTCGCCACGCATAGCGCATGGATCGATGGAGCCGTGAGGCGTCTTGACGACATGCTTCATCTTCTTCATGTAGTCGAGATACCCGAGCGGAGCGATGAGCGCATCCTTGACGCCCATGAGAAGCTCGATACCGAGATCCATCTTGAGGAACGTAAAGCCCATCGCCATGCGTTCGCGAAGAGCCTTGCCCATATCGCGTCCGCCGCCTTCGGAATCGGTGTCGCAATAGCAGCGGATCTCGTCGCGCCACTTGCCGCCCAAAAGCAGCCAGACGGGAACGCCCCACGCCTTGCCGCAGATGTCCCAGCATGCGAGCTCGACCGCGCAGACGCCGCCCGCCTGACGCGAATCGCCGCCGAACTGCTTGATGCGCCGGAATATCTTTTCGACATTGCACGGATTCTCGCCGATGATGCGGCTCTTGAGCATCGCGGCATACGTACGGCTCGAAGCGTCACGCACCTCGCCATAGCCGACGAGCCCCTGGTTGGTGTAAAGCTTAAGCAATGTGCAACGCTTCGGAGCGCCGTCAATATCGGCGAAGCGCATGTCGGTGATCTTGAGCGTTGCGGGATTTATCTTGTTGATGTTCATTTTAGTAAAGAGTGATGAGTGATGGGCGATGAGTAATGAGTGATGGGTGAAGGGTTATTTTACGTCGATGGATTTAAAACCGGATGAGCCGTCGGCGTTCTTCCACGTAAGATGGTAGCGTCCGCGGAAGCCGCGGAACGACACCTTGCCGTCCTTGGCCTTGACTGCAGTCTGGGTCTTCCATTCACGGTGGATGAGATCGTTCAGGGCATGGTATGCCGTTTTCGGACGCATGTCTCGCGTGAAGATGCCGCTGATCGAAGGTTCTCCCGGAGCACCGCAGTCATCAACGACATTCCACCATGTGATGCCGTTCATCTTCTCGACCGCAAACCATGCACGATAGAGATTGCGGGTTATGACAGCCTGCACCATCTGGCCACGACCGGAATTGTCCGGTGCGGTAATCGTAATCTCGGAAAGATGTATTGGACGATTCGCCTGCGACAGGGTTTCAAAGACTTTCCTGATACCGTCGGGATGCGTCTTTCTGTACGCATTTGGAGAAAATTCGCCTCGCGAAATGTTCACGCTCTCCGCAGGGTTGAAAAGATGCATCTGAGAACCGACCACGTCAATGCGGGCACCGTTGTCGACAAGATCCTTGACCTGATCGAAGAACGGGCCCATGTTGTAGTCGTTGATGTTGAACCATGCCGACTTTGACAGATACTTCTCGGCCCACATGAACGACTTGCAGGCGTAATCGGCCGGCATGGGACCGTAGTAGCTGCGGTCGAACGGCTTGCCTCGGACGGCCTTGCGCCCGAAATTGTCGAAATCGGTCGCGCTTTCATTCACGATATCCCAGGAATCGACGCGGCTGCCGTAACGCTCGCCAATCTTGCGGATACGCTCTTCATACATCCGCTCCTGCGTCGCGAGAAAAGTGGGAATCAACTTCGCGATCTCCTCGTCGGAAAGCCGTTCGTACACTTTCTTCCAGGCGGCCTGCCATTGCGCCGTGTACACACGGTCGCACGCGCATATGGACTTGCGGAAATCCTGACGGGGGATTTTCACTCCGGCGGCCCGTTGCAGCGCAACCTTTTCCGTTTCGGGGCAGAAATCATCCCAGAGCCAGGTGGGCGTGTGCCAGTGATTGTTCCCCCACACGAGCGGGTGTCCGTGGATGCGCACACCGCGGTGACGCAGAAACGCAATCACCGGATCGGGCGCCGGGCGGCGCCAGTGCGCCTGTTCTTTCGGATGCGGGCAGGAGTTCCAGAAATTTTCGGTATCCTCGTAACGTTCCTCGAAGCGAGGCGCATAAGGATACAGTTCAAGCGTACGCCAGTAAAACGCCACCGTCGCCGAATTGAAGAGTGTTCCGTAAAGTTCCTTGTACCGGTCGTTCCACTCCTTCTTGCCAAGCTGGTTGAAGTTGAAAATGTGGGCTCCAAAGAAGAAGTCGTGGGTCTTTTGGCTCACTGTCACAGTAGCACCGTCCGGAGCATCGATCTCAACAGTGGCATCGGCCTTGCGGTACTTCTCGATGTCCGCATCGATCTTTTTCTGGACATCATCATTCCATATCCGCCAATAGGCATCGGACATGACCGACTTGTCCATCTTGAACTCGGCCGAAGCCGAAAATGCGAACAGGAAACACAGTGCGCTTATTGCCACCGTACGAGCATTGATGTTATGTGTTGTCATGATGTCCGAAATTATATCACTCGAAAACGAAAATTCCGCCTTTTTTGCGGAAATAAATACGCCTTTTTTGCGGCAACGAATTGTTGGTTTCCGCACCCTTCTCCATGGTTGCAGACTGAACCGATCGAAGAAGTCATCATATCAGGCGAGGCCATCCACGAAAATTTCTGTTTTCATCTGTGCGTATCATTTTCATGTCTTTCTCCTTTCCTTATAAAGGCGCGACTTCAGGATTGATGGTGATGACTAGAATCCATTCCCACCGCCTTTATTCTGACTTCCATCGGTTCCGTTCCGTGTTCCACATACTTTCGACCTGCATTTTTCTACACATTCTACATTTCTGCACGGCCTAACAAAACTCCAGATTACCCTCTTTTGCATTCCCATGCGTAGCGTGGGCAGACGCCAACTCGCAATTCGCACATATCTGGTCGAGAAAAGGCTTCAAGCCTTCCGACCTCCGACCTAGGACATCCACACCGGATGTCCTAGGTCCGAAGTCTGTCATACGAAATCTGACGTCCAAAGTCCTAAATACAAAGTCTTAAGTCCGAGGTCTGAAGTCCTAAATCCAAAGTCAGAAGTCCCAAGTCCGAGGTCCTCTTTCTTCCTCATTTCTTTCAGTCTCCGCAAGGAAAGCAACTAGCCTTTGCGCCGTCCGCCTATCCTGACTTTCCGCATTCGACCAAAAAACCCGGCATTTCCAAAATTGTCGCCTAAATGTCAAACGTCAATTAGCCGACAATCCCATTTACTGAAGCGCCCGACACATGTCTCCTCTTATGCGTCAAGTTCAGACTTGGCGACAGCCCCATTTGCAGAACCAAAGTGACCCGACAAAAAAATAGGTCTTCCCATATACATCAAGCTCCGGTTCTTCGACAATCTCCCTTGTATGACCGATGGGGGATGGTGTCTTCGGATATCCTGAGAGCAAGCACAGAGGCAAGATCAAGAAACGTCCCTTCGCAGACGCCAAGAATCTCCCCTACAACCCGCCTTACTTCATCATTCAGGTTTCCATCCCCCCCGCTTCCAT
>JAZOAC010000118.1:0-19113 GCA_045595285.1 Kiritimatiellia bacterium
GGTAGCGGATGCCGGGGAGATAGAGGTATTTGACCTCATCGCTGATGGCGCGAAGAATCTCGTTCGTCGCATCGGTTGGCGCGGGGAAAACGACCGTACGCCCCACACAGTCGCCTCCACCGCCCTCGGCGCAGACTTCGACGCAACCGTCGCCAAGCTTGCTGGCATTGGGCGCGTGATGGAAATCCTGCTCGGCTGATCACAGATTTAGCGATACGCTTACATCGCTTGCGGACGATCTTCGGTTTTTTATACTGGAGTACCATTCCTTTCGGTCTTCAGTTTTTTCTACGAAGATCGTCCGCTTTTATTCTCATTCGTCAATATCGTATTCGTCGTGTTCTTTTGAAGGCGAGTCGGGGGAATCGCAAAGGCGAACACGCTTCACATTGAATTGAACGACATAGTTATTGACCACCAAGAGTCGATCCCATCCATCCTTGGTCAAAGACAGATCCTTTTCTGTGACGGTAAATGTCCGCGTCTCATCCGGGGCGATGGCTTTCACTTCTGCGCCGTCCTTCTTTTCGGCGAAAAATGCAATAACGTCTTTCTCTGTGATGATAATTTCGTCATCTCGCGTCTTAAGGATCAATTCACCGCCAATGAGCGACAGGTGTCGCTTGCTGTTATTGGTGATAGAAAAAGTGAATTTCGGAGTCCCGGAATAATTATTGTTGCTATTGACCCGAAGTTTTATTCTTACGACGGCGGACGCTAAAATTTCGGCTACGCTCTTTTCTTTTTCCTTTTGGACTTCCTGAAGTTTCTCGAAGTAATCCTCTCCTCCGACAGCCATCAAAAGGTCGTATGCGGATTCCTTGAGCTTGAGCAATGCATCCTGCATTACGCAATCCTGCTGGATTTGTTTGAATAAATCAGTTGTCAACTTGAGCTTGTTCGCAACTTTCTTAAGCTCATGTTCTCCGCCCTTGTTGGCAAGAACCTTTGCGAGACACTCCTTATGCTTTTCTGTCAGGTCGCTGACATTGCCAGCGCATCGCTCAAGCGCATTGCGCCGCTCCTTCAGATACTGCGATTGAAGCTCGACCGTTCTCTGAGGGTTTAATTTATTGTCCGAGAAATACTTCTCGTTCAGTGTGGCGATTAAGGCTTTCTTCTGTTCGGCAGAGAGTTTTTCCTCGCCGGTATTGATGGCTTCGGCTCGAGTACGCATTTCTTTGGCCTGCTCGTAGTAGCCGTCTATGGCATCTTGCAATTTTTCCGCCTCAGAATTGTCTTTTGCTGACTCTTCTTTTTCTATGGCCGGAGCTGTCATAGGTGCTTCGGTTTTCACTTCTTCCTGCTTCACCTCAGCGGCAGGTGACGGTTTTTGTTCTGCATTTTCAGGCTTTGGGTCTTCTGCAAAAATCCCAATAAGGATGAAGCCTAAAATGAAGATTGAAAGGCATCCGCATCCAATGCCTTTGCCGCGTTTCTTTTTTGTGTCTTTTTTCTGAATCGTTTTTCATTTTTTCCTCCTGGTTTTTAACGCGCAGCAATCGTTGAATAAAGAAGAACCCTCTCCTTGTATCCCCATGGAGGCTGTAGGATGCCTTGAATGAAATACAAAGAGAGGGAAACGCGGTTGCGTCCCTCTGCTCGGCATCGTCATTCAGCGAAACTTCCTACATTTCTATGGACGATTACTTTGCAGTGTTGCAAATTGTCTTTTATGGGAATAACCCAACTGTGTTATCGGTTTTCTTTTTTTTGTCTCCTTTTTTGATAACCTTTCAAACGAAATTTAATATCGTATCGAAAACGCTTATATTATAACATATATCATTGTGTATTACTATGCGTCACTTAACCGTTATAAGCTCATCCCATCGGGTTGTAGGTCTGGGGGTGAGCTTTTGCCTTTTTATGTGCCATGACTTTTTGTCGATGCCTTCGGCGTAACCGCCCCTTGCGGGGGTTCGCGACCCATGGGGAAGCGAACACGCCGAGCGCAGCGAGAGCCGAGCGGAGAAAACCTTGCCTTTGCCGTACTTGGCGTTGAGGGCATCGACAGCCTTGTAGAGAGCCGATTGGCGAGGGGCTGGCGTGGATGAATCGGCAAAGAGGTCGAGTTGGTGCGCGGTTCCCGGCTTTTCAAGACCGAAGAACACGATGCCGGTCTTGCGGTAGCGGATGCCGGGGAGATAGAGGTATTTGACCTCATCGCTGATGGCGCGAAGAATCTCGTTCGTCGCATCGGTTGGCGCGGGGAAAACGACCGTACGCCCCACACAGTCGCCTCCACCGCCCTCGGCGAAAATCTGCGCGTAAACGTTGCACCCGGCGGCAAGAAGCCCGTGTCGGCGAAGCTTGGCAGCAGCCTGCGCGGTAAACGACGCGAGGGATTCCGCAAGTGCCTCTTTCGTGGTCGCAGGCTTTCCAAATGACCGGGAACAGGAGATGGAATCGGGATCTGCCTCATAGTCGCGCTCTTCATGGCAGGATATGCCACGAAGCTCCATCGCTACACGAAGGAGTGTAACGCCGCCAAGCGAACGAAGCACATCTCCACCGCCTCCGCGAACTCCGGCGGCATTTTGCGCCGCGGCCGCCCGAAGCGTACTCCGCGTTTCTTCGCCTCGGCTATCCCCTGCCGCTGGCGTGTGAGAATCGCTTCGCGTTCGAACTGCGCACAGTACGCAAGCACCTGCAGAACGAGATCGGCGATGAACGTTCCGAGCATCCCATGTCGTTCGTTCTTCCTTTCTAGTTTGGACGCTGAAAGTATAGCACGAACGACTTCTCTTTTCACCCGCATGGTGAATGCCGGAAACTTCTCATCGTGTTGAAAACAAAGGCCCCAAACGCGATTGCGACCTTTCAACTGCGACGCTTAGGTTTAGTCAATCTCATTCTCAATCGACGGGGGCCCCTCGCTTTCTCTCCGCACGGAGCCTTACGGCACCACACAAAATTACAGCCAATCCCCTTCTTGCATATCACGTATCATTTTGATATAGTATCTTTTGTTTTTGGGCATACAAAAGTAAAAACATCTTTTGTTTTTAGGATACTGACTACTAATTGATGTTTTGTTTTTGTCTTTGCAGCCTCTAAAAACAATAAAAAAAAAACGCGGAGAACTGGCATGAAACGGTTAATTGATACTGAACTTGAAATCTGGGCGACCGAAAAAGAGCCTAAACCTTTACTTTTGCGCGGAGCCCGACAGGTCGGCAAGACCTACGCCGTACGTAAACTGGGAAAGCGTTTCAAGCATTTCGCCGAACTCAACTTTGACGAAAATCCTGAGATTGCCACATTTTTCGACGGTGCTCTTTCCGCTGGTCCGATTGTTGAGAAGCTTGCCGCCTATACACATACGCCGATAACACCTGGCAAAACACTTCTTTTTCTCGACGAATCGCAGGCATGCCCGCGTTCCCTCGCCGCTTTACGGTATTTTAGAGAACAGCTGCCATCTCTCCACGTAATCGCAGCAGGATCGTTACTGGAATTCGCCCTTGAAGAGATTCCGTCTCTCGGAGTAGGGCGACTCACATCCCGTTTCATGTACCCGATGACCTTCACTGAATTTCTTTTGGGAATCGGCGAAGCTGCTCTCGTTGATATGATGAATGCCGCAGATTTCACCCATCCCATCGACGAGCCATTCCATCGCCGGCTCAATTCTCTCCTGCGCACCTACATGACGATCGGCGGCATGCCTGAAATCGTGGCGAAGTATGTAGAAAACCGAGACCTTCTCTCGGCGATGAATATGCTCGACGATCTGCTGCTTGTATTTCATGATGACTTCGCCAAATACCGTAAGCGCGTGCCTCTTTCCAGACTTGCTGAAACGTTTCGTTCCGTGGCGATGCAGTCCGGTGGCAAATTCGTTGCGGCACATGTCAGCCGGGAGACGAAATCCACGGCAATCCGCGACGCGCTCGAACTTCTCGTCAAAGCCGGACTGGTCCTCAAGACTTTCCACTCGTCCGCAAACGGAATACCGCTTGGTTCGGAGATAAACGAAACCGCCTTCAAAGCGTTACTTGCCGACACAGGTCTCCACCAACGGCTTCTCGGACTCGACCTTAAGGAGCTCGTGTCGATTGACGATGCCTCTTTCGCCAACAAAGGCTCTCTTGCAGAGGTCTATTCTGCACTCCAGATCGCATCGCATTCGTCGATGCGCCATCGTCCGGAACTTTACTATTGGCATCGCGATGCCCCAAATGCCACGGCGGAAGTTGATTTTGTCATGCAGCACGGCAATGGTGTTTTGCCGGTGGAGGTGAAAGCCGGACTTCGCGGTTCGATGAAAAGCCTACGCCTTTTTATGGCGGAAAAGCATATTGACATTGGAGTACGCGTATCTTTGGAGAACTTCGCAACCCTGCCTGACGTACGTATCATACCATTATACGCAATCCACCGTATTGTCGACGGATCCCTAAAATTTTAGCAGATAAACAATAAAAGACAAACTAATCGTCTAAAAATTACACATTTCCAAGGATCAACCCCAGATGTTCCAATGGACACACCAATCACACCCTTAGACAATCACCGAAAATTTTTATTTAAATTTACAGTTGCTCTCCCCAATTATCCTCGGAACACAATCCTCATGATAAAACTTCGTTTCAATAGGATTCCCCTTACGACCGAACGAATTACGCGGATATACCAGAAACTTACCTTCCGCCTTCAATTCATCAATGCCAAAAACGCATTTTACGAGCTTCGGCTCATTCACAGGCGGCAGATTGAACGCAGGCGAAAGAACACGACGGACGAACGATGTGCCATCAAATGCGACGAACTCGATTTCATAGTCAAAGGCTCGCACCGATCCCGCACTGTGAACTGCCGGAGGAAATGCCACCTCAACCTGTCGACGCTTTTTCCCCTTGCGGTTGACGCCGTCAACCACCGACAGCTTTACTTTGGCGCGTTTCGAAAACTGCGGCGCCTGCATCTTCTTTCTGCGGATGGCAAACGAGAACGGTCCCGGTGCCGCGTATGGCAGCGGAATGCCCCAGTCAGGCCCAAGCTTTACCGGGTTTTGAGTGGAGAACGAACGGCGATCAAGCACAATCCTGTCGTCGAACACCTCCATCAGCATTCCCTGCTTGCCCTTGTATTTTCCCACCATCGGCATTTCTTTCGTACGATCTGGTTCGTCACCGCCGTTCTCATAGCCGCGCAGCGGGGATATGTATTTTAGGGACGCCGTTCCTACGGACGTAAATGCGCCCTGCCACACACTCCGTTCATCTACCAGCGAATAATGCGAATGTCCGGAAAACGCCACGCAGTTCGGATACTTTGACAATGTCTCCGTGGAGACGCCATCATCATGCCCACCTGCCCACGGCCCATAGCAGGTATCCTTCAGATGAGTGTGCTGCACATAGAAGAAGGGAAGATCGGGGTCAAGCCGCGGGCCCAGTCTCGCCATTTCCTCCGGAAGGCCTTTTTCCGCATAGTGAAGGGCTGCAAACGTATATCCTTTCACCGACTTCACCGTAAACGGCAGATACGGCTCATGGAAGCAGTATCGCCAGGCGCCGTCGAAATCACGGGCTATGGAGAGCGAGTATCTTTCTTTCGCATCAGGATATTTTTTCCTCATCGCCTTATGCTTGTAGAAATGATGGTCATGATTACCCGTGACAAAAACCTTCTCCACACTACGTCCATCAGCGGCACGACTGCCCGGAAACACGCTGTCCCACGCCTCCCCGACATGCTTAAGCTGTTCCACCATACCGAACTCGGCCATATCGCCGGCGATAACAACACCATCGACCTTCATCGAATCAAACCACTTCAGGGTGCGCAAAAACACCCCCAACGGATTCCACCGGCCACCCTTGCCTGCTATGTGAATATCACTAAGCACGCCCATGCGCAGGCGCGGCTGTCCGCTTGCGGCAAAAGTGCGCATGTAAGGAACCGCACCCGCCGCAAGTACCGCCTTCAGAAAACTGCGTCTACCATACCTCATTTTCAAATGCGACTCCTATTGCATTGCCGATATCGTGCAGCCGTCAGCCCGATTAAAGACCGAAACACGGCATTTTTCCGGAATATCGCGCTTCCATTCGTAACGCCCGTTCTTGACCACGGCATGACGCGGCTTCTCCCCGTCTACGGATATCGTGACCGGAATCATCACGTCATGGTCGGACGTCTCGACCGATATCAGACCGTCGCTGATCTTGACGGCAAGCGGAGCAAGAGGCCTGTCGGCAACAAGGAACACCCTGCCGTCATTTGTTCTGTACGAAACCTCGATCTCCGTGTCGCCGTTCGGAAGGATGCGGAACGGAACAGACTCATGGCGCACGATATCATATACGGCTTTCGCTGTCCGGCGCACCGTCACGCGGCCGCTGTTCGGAAGTCCGCGCTCCATCACCATCTTCCATTGTCCTACGTAATCGCCGAATTCACGTCTGTCGTTGATGGCGAACAGATAGTCCGCACCGGCGCACGAGCGCACATATGTGACGATGTGCTCATTGTCAGAATCCGACGGAGGACGGTAGAATGGCGCGAGATCGGCCTTCAGGCGTGCTGCGGCGGCATGAAGAGCCTTGTTGTCGGCAGCGCCGTTGGTCTTCGTCCGTTTCCATCCGACAAGCGGCAGGTCCGGAAGGATGCCGGGCACGAGATATTCGTCACCGACAATGATTCCGCCCTTTTTCTGAAACTCAACGAGCGCGTCGAAGGTCTTTCGCGTCAAGACGTCGCAGTGCGGCGCAATCACAATCTTCACCGTCGGCGGAATTCCGTCGCGCGCAATCTCCTCCTCGTAGAGAACGTACGGCTGCATGTGAGCGCAGTCGGCCATTATCCCACACTGCCAGATGAAACCGATCCAGCCCCAGCTGCCACGGTCGGCAAAGAACGTCGATGCGTAACTCTCCAGCATCGCCACCTCAGGCGCACGCTCTGGAACGGCCTTGAAGAGCGGTCCGAGCGGAACGCCCACCGTAGTGAACACGTTGGATATTACCGGCATGGTCTCCGGATTCGTGAACTGGTAGCCAGGAGCATCCTTCGGGCGTCCAAGAGGCAGATGGTCGAAGAGCGCCTTGATCGCAAACAGCCCCACTCCGTCAAGCCGTGTCGCGAAACATGTCCAGAGCGCCTCCTGCATCACATCCGGCGGCGTCGTCATGTACACGGTGTTCGGACGATCAGATACCCACGACGGCGGATTATCGACCTTTTTGTTTTTTGGTGCGAGACTGCTGCGATAGGATATGCCCTGAATCATCGTGACAACCTTCTGTCCGGGCGTTCCGCGCGCCATCGCCTGCTGCTCCGCGATTACATACCGCACGTTATACGGTTCAGGGGTCGGATATGTCCACTGGTTGCCGTGCGTCATATCGCCGCCGGATCCCCAAAGCGGAGGAACTCGCACGATCGGATCGTACATCGCCATCGCTTTCCTGCCAAAACGCCGATCGCAGATGCGTTTTGCCGTGGTCAGATAATCGTTCCACCCGTCGCCATGACGCCAATACCACTTGCAGTATTTCAGCAGCGGATAATCATCGTCCAGAACCCTCGAGGCTGGGAAGTCGGGCAGATCGAGATAGTGCGGCGCCACGCGCCGGTCTCCGATCTCTTTCGGCACGGGCTTCCCGGTCGCCTCAAGGCATGCCTTCTCGAAATACGGGCGATAGGACGGATACGAGCGGTCTCGCACCTCGCTTGCCGGCTCTATGCCGACACAGGCAGGATGGTTGGATACGGATCCGATAATCAATTCGGCCATGTTCGACACAGCGGCGAAAACACATGGCAATCCAATGTCCAAAGATTTATGTACCGTACCGTCACACTTGATTCGCGGATATTTTGCGGAAAAACCACGCGTCGATGCTGACATTTGCTCGATATAATCACAGTTGTCCGCGAGAACCATATCCATGATCGCATGCTTTCTGGTCACAGCCGCATCATCATACGTACCCTTTTCGAAATCAAGGCAGTTCCAATAATTATTGATGAACAGATTGAACCCTGAATTGACAAGATCCGGGTAGAAATACTCATGAAAGAGCCAGAAGAAACGGAACTGGTCGTCCGGGTTTGCCCGCGGACCGAAATCGGCTTGCACGGACAGCACCGCCGCCAGCACAACCGACAATGCTACTGCTCGCATTTTATCACCTCCACTGAAAATTTCATGCTGATAATACTGCCCTGAGCATCCATGACCAGGACCTTGTTCGCTGAGTCCCACTTTACGAGTCTAGTCGCATCGACGCGGAATTCCCTTCCTGAATCGCGCTCCATGTGCCATTCACCTGCGAAAGAGTCGTTTACCCACGCTTTCACCGACCGGTAGGGTCTGCCAAACCAGACTTCCACCACGTCGGATTTGATCTTCGGAGGGAGTACAAAACGACCGTTCTCACCGACAATGGACTTGACATGGGTGAGCTCGTGGTCATTCACCGGATTCTGCGAAAGCGGCAGTCCTGCAGTTGGAGTCTTTCGGACTGTCCGGTCACGCAAGAGTTCCTGTGCCAGCGCACGCACTGAAGCATTACGGTCTTTGAGCATCCGCCGCGCCGCTACAACACCGCGTTCCTGATTCCGTTCGTAAACCGAGTACAACGCAAAACGCCTGACTCCGGGATCCTTGTCCTTCAGCGCGCGCTCTGCGGCGGAGAGTCCGCCTGCCGCGACGGCCTCACGCACTTCGCGCCTGTGCGCAAGCACCCTTTCTGAAGAAGAACCCGAGGCAAACAGCATCCACGGCATCGCAGTGTGCACTGCAAGCAGCAGCGCAGCAATCATTCTCATCTCCTGTCTTCGGTTATCCATTATCATTGTCATAACCTTTCTTTATGTTTATCATTGTCATAACCTTTCTTTATGTTCATGTCCAATCGGAATAAATGGGTTTGCCATGCCTGCCAAACGCATTGCATGGACGGACCGCGAACCGGACGGAGCCGCCGCCCTTTGGAAAGTCCAGTTCCGGGAAAAGGCAGCAGACGTTCTCCACATCGAACTTTTCCGCCGCTATGTACTTGGACGAATAGACGCGCCGCCTGACGAGCGTCTTCACGCTGTCTCCGCATCTCTGCTCAAGCGACACCTCGTAATCATCCGGGCGTGGTCGATCTCCTGCGGCCAAGACAGGCGGAAACTCGACGGGTGTCATCAGATGCTTCACCCGCTTGCGATCCCATGCATACTTTTTCGGAAGCACCGCAACCTTCGTCCCCGGGGCGAATTCCGCCTTCCAGCGGTCGAAGAACCGAAACGCCATCTCAACGTACGGCAGCTGCTTTTCCGTCGCCACATGAATGTCCGAAAGAACACCCAATCGCATCTGTTCTTTACCGTATATCTCTGTGGTCGCGGCGGCATCCATCGCCGGAATGTTGAATACGGTTCCAAAACATATCGCCTGCCCTATGAATTCACGTCTCCTCATCTCTTTCCCTCTACCTTACTTGATTTTTATCAGCAGACCTCTGCGATGCAATTTCAACGTCCCGTCCGCCGTCGGCAGAACCAGCAATCGAGACGGCACCCCGTTAACCGTCAACGTCCATTTGACGATATTTCCGCGCGATCCGGCATCGGGAAGAGAAACAGGAAGCGTCGTCATGTCAGGATCGGAATATCCGACGACCTCCAGCGCACCTTTCTCCGCCAATACGACATTCCTGAATGAGCCTGCCGTCTTGGAGGCGTCCACAACGATCCTGCCAACCTCATATGGCTCCGCAAAATTAAGTTCGCCGCCGCCAGACACGCCGACTCCACCGCAGGAGAAAAGGCATCCAATATCGCCTGAATTTTCAACGTTCAGGATTCCGCTCCTGACAATCAGCGGGCCGGATATCTCATTTGTACCCGTCAATGTCCACGTGCCGCTTCCCTCCTTGACCACACTGAGTGAGCCGCCGTTCTTCCCGTCTGAAAGACTCATTGCGACATTGTCAGTCCGCACACCATCCAAGGTAAACGTTGCGCTCTTGCCGTCCATCGCATATACATTGGCAAGAGTGTACTTGGCGGAATCGGAGATGAACCGTCCTTTTGAGCGAACCGCGATATTGCGCGTAGAACATTTGCCTTCGGCCGTACCGGTATATTCCAGCGTTCCTTCGGTTTTAGCGCCGCCAAGAACTATCGCGTAATCGGCCTTGTGGGCTTCATCAAGTGTGGTTGTTGTATTTTCATTGTAGAGCGAATCGGCATATCCCAACGCGCACAGCGTTCCCGCCTCTGCTATTGAATCGAATCGCAAGGCGCCGTTACGAACATCAAATACGCCAGCCATCTGATTCCCGGATCGCTCCTTAAAGTGCCACGTACCCGTTCCTTCCTTTATTATATAGTCAGTAAATGTACGATTGCCATCCGCATCCTTCGCCGCGTACGCATATCCCTGATAAACCATTTCCGCGACATTCGAACCCGTGAATGTGAGCCTTCTCATCTTTTTGGGTGCGTCTCCCCACTTATTGTAAAGAGTCAATCCGCCCCATGCGCCTCCATCAAAAGTTAGATTATAATTACCTAGCCAAAATGTTTTGGTCGATGTTTCTGTCCGCCCCTCGGCTCCAAGATAATGGAACACTCCACCATCCTTTTTAAACGTAAGATCCACCCCGAATACGCTCAAACCGGAATCCCCCGTCGTCTTCGATACGCTGAGCGTTCCCTTGTAAAGGGTTATACCGCGACCGTTTGTGTTATCGGGATTTGTAAGTGTCCAGTCCCCGGTTACATATACGGCCAGTTTTTTGCCGCCCAATATTCCACCGAACGCCGTTCCGTCGCCTTCTTCCACATAAAGGGAGACATTTGCCGGCGCCGCATTGGTAATCAGTCCCTCACCCGCGATCGTCATGAAACGGGTATCGCAGTTTCTGTCAGTCTTTGGCATAAAGAATATTGTATCCTTCTCCATTTCCAGTCTGCGCAGGGAAAAATGGCCAATTTCTTCTGTAATAACTTCCGGATTCTGACAAAGCATAAGGGTTCCGCCTTCAATCTTGAGATTAAGGTCGTAATCGTGAGACCACGTTTTAGTGTATTTGTACTCTGTAACAATTCCGCATGCGGAGAGTTCCAGCACCCCTGCGCCTTCCTTTACAAGAGTGCCTGAATTGTCTGCACCTTCAAGATTAAACTCCGTGACCGGGACTGGCAGCACAGCATTCCCTTCAAATGTTTCCGGAACTGTTATGGCGAGAACAGAATATTTTCTCGGCACAACGCGGCAGAGGCCCGTAAGCAACGTCCATGAGGGAGTTCCCGCCGTCACCTTGACGACAACTCCCTCCGGAATGATAAGAGTGTCTTCAGACTGCGGAACTTTGGAGCCTTCGTAACTGTCGGCAACAGTAAGATCCGACACTGCATCAGAGGTCTGACGCAACGTGAATTCCGCACCGCAAGCCGTGACGCTCAACGCCGCAGACAACATAGACAGGCATATTCTCTTCATTTGTGACTCCTCTGTTTTATGGTTGTAGAACTCGTTGCTACTACAGGAACATCTCAATCACAGGCACCGACACATTCGGCTTTTGCATCGGCAAGGTCAATCCGCCAACAGGCTTGAGATCTCCCTGCTGTCCATGGCGGACTACGGGATTGCGGACGGCAATCTCAGAACCGTCGTGCAGGAACTGCGCGTATTTGACCTTCCCGTAGAAACCGAGCGGCAGAAAGCCCATGGGGTAGTTGAACAGATGCGCGTAGAGCACATTGCGCTTCGGGTTGTATGTGAGTACCGTCCCGTTCGGGGCGGCAAAACCTTCAGGCGCGCGTGTACAGCCATATATCGACCTCGAATTGAAATGCATCCACTTGGACAAACCATCAAGACGCTCCATTGCGCGCCAATCGAACTCGCCTCGTGCCGTCGGACCGACATTGAGTATCAGGTTCCCGCCCTTGGAGACCGTCTCCGAAAGCAGTTCGATGAGCTGAGGCACGCTTTTCCATGTGTTCTCGTCGCGATGGTAACCCCAGCTCCCCGAAAACGTCTGGCACGTCTCCCACGGAACCTCCTTGCCGCGCACGGTAGGCCAGGCTGCGGGCTTGCACTGTTCGGGAGTCACGAAATCCCACCCGTCATCGGATTCCATCAAGTCAAGCCTGCTGTCCACAAGACAGTGGGGCTGGTGCTTTCGCGTCAGTCTCAGCAGCTCCACGGCATTCCAGTCCTGCCAGGTCTTCCCGAATTCACCCTTTGGCGTGTAGTCGTACCAGATGATGTCAATGCGTCCATAGTCCGTAAGAAGCTCTTGCACCTGATCAAACATGTATTTGCGGTACCTGTCCATATCGCGGTTCTCGTTCAGCTTCGCGACAGCGGCTTTCTTGTCCCCTTTAATCTTTCCGAAAAGCGGATGGGGAAAGTCCACCGTGTAGTCCGGATGATGCCAGTCCATGACGGAGAAGTAGAACCCGACTTTGAGACCTTCCTCGCGGAACGCATCCACGAACTCGCGCACGACGTCGCGTCCGAATTCGGTGTTTGTGATCCTGTAGTCGGTGGTCTTCGTGTCCCACATGCAGAAGCCTTCATGGTGCTTCGTGGTGAGAACCGCATATTTCATTCCGGCGGCCTTTGCCGTCCTGGCCCACTTCCGCGCATCGTAGAGATCGGGATTGAATCGCGGCATATACTTCTTTCCGTACGATTCCGTATCGACAGCCTCATAGCTCTGTACCCATTCGTGACGACCCGGAACGGCATACAGCCCGAAATGGATGAACATTCCGAATCTGTCATGCCGCCACCACGCCATGCGTTCTGCTCGCTGACTGTCGGTTTCATTGAATATGCGCTTGGGAGGCTCGGTAGCCAAGGCGGCTATGGAACCCGCCGCCACAATCAACGATAGTATGTATCTCATTTTGTAGAGTAGAGACCCACGGCTCGGCGTTGCCGTCGATGCGGCTTCCCCCTCGTCAAACCGTACGTGCGGATTTCCCGCATACGGCTTTCCATTGAGTGCATCTTTCTTGGGCACGGCTTTCATCCTCTCTTTTTTACTGAACGGAAACCTACACATTTCCGTACACATCACCAATACGGCGCATCCCTTTTCTCCCTCAAGAAAAAGAAGCATTGCGTACCATAACATATTGCATTTTTTTTTTGTCAAGGTATTTTATTACTTATGTCGCGGTGGATTTCAAAAGCGGAATTTTTGTGGAGAGCAAAAGCGGAAAGAATTCTTCTCTTCCCGCATCTGATTTCACCCATTACGAACCTTGGGATTGTTGCTGAAAAGGACGACTGGTCGTACGCCGTGCTCAGGCTTCTTCAGCACCGCTGATCGACCTTAATTTACTTCGACCTTCCTCTATCGCCTTCCCCCATGCCTCTTGCGGAGTCATGCCGATCTCACGATGGACCTCAAAGCCGTTGCGGTAGTCGACCAACCTATCCACATGATCATTGATCTCATCCATTGATGCGCACATATTGAAACCTCCCCGTTCAAAATATGCCGGCAGGCGATCCTGCCACACAATATGTATCCGCTCAATCTTCCCCTTGGACTCTGGCGAGTTCGCGAACACGAACGAAATGTCGTAGAATTTCAGCCTCCGGCCCAGCTGCGGCAGCGACCCATCCTCGCCGTGAAAGAATCCCGCCTTGTCCACATATATCTCCAATGGCAGCCCGTATCGAGAAAAGCCCTGTAAAACAGGTCCAAATAAGACGTGACGCATTCCCTGCGGTAAAGGCGGCATCCAACCTGCACGCGGCTGCAGTCATCAATCATGTCCAAAAGCTGATATGTCCCGCCGCCCGCTCCGAGAAACCTGTCTGGAGTCGCATCCAGCTGCCACAACTCTCCTATGGCTTTACGCTGCCAACGACGGACATGAGCCAGAGGACGCGGCTTAGGAACGGCAATCTTGACGCCGGGTGGCGCGCAATTTGGACGAGGATGTCGCTAAAGACCTTAAAGGCAAAAAAAGTTCATCTTGCTAAAGGGAGAGGAATCGCTTGATGAAAACGGACAAGTGGCACTTGAGCGTATCAAAACAATCAGCAGCGATCTCACCGAAGCTTATATTCTCAAGGAGCGTTTAAGAACCATCTATGCAACATCAAAAGATGGGTATGACGCATACTGTTTGCTTAGAAGTTGGTGCTCAATGGCAGAAGCGACGCAAATTCCAGAAGTAAAGGCGATGGTGAAGACAATCCGCAATCACATGAAAGGCATTCTTGGCTATTGGAAACTTGGAGGAGCGACCAATGCATCAATGGAAGGATTCAATGGCAAGGTGCGCTGGCTTATCAAGCAGGCCTTTGGTTTCAGAGGCTTCAAATACTTTCGGCTAAAGATATTTGACCTGCCTTCAACCGACATCAGAAAGAAACTTTAAGCCGCTCTCACGAATAATGAAGAAGAGCCGAAAATAAAGGACCAAAACTCATTATGCAACTAAAACAGACCCACACTTATGCACGAAGAGCCTATTTATTTGAAAGTAACTATCAGTCCGGGCGTCTCATAGACGGAATGCGGCCACTGGGAAGCGCCTGCAGCAGGCTTTCCTGCGACCAGATTGAAGGGACGCCCTTCAAAGTCCGTCATGTTTATCGCAGGGAGATTGTACCACACGCCAGCACCGAACACCGGTGAAACTTCATACAGACGCTTTCTGCGGTAGTAGTGCATAGGCCTGTAATCACCGCCCGCAACATCAACCAGTTTTGGGTCTGCCTTCGTGACACTTGCAACGCAATTTGCCACATTCCAGGCAAATGTTCCTGCTGCAGGCAAAGATGTAAGCTCTTTAGTTGTCATGATAATGCAGTTCGTTACAGCATCAGAACTCTTGTTTATGACATATTCCGACGTATTGCGCCCAATGAACGTTGTGTTGTAGGCACGGCCATAGACATTATTTGCACCCTTGCTGGTCAGTTCACTGCAGGGAAGGTTGTCCACTATGCAGGAAAGAAGCTGGGCATAGCGCATGACACCATTATTTGCGCCGCACCCGGTGATATGGCATCGCTCATAGGATCCCGCATAGCCCGCTCCGCCACGGTACGCCCAGCAGTTGGTGATCACACAATCAAGAATATGAAGCGAAGTGTCAAATTTGCCGGAGGCGCTTCTATACACACCTCCTCCTCGCTGGGAAGCATCATCCCCTGTGCTCGTTCCAACGGCATATCCGTCGCGCAATGTAAACCCCTGCACACAAGCCCTTGATGAAGATGAAAAGACACAGCGTGTAGCATGCGTGCCCATTCCACCCGTAGCTGGATCTGGAGCGCCCCAAATTATGCTCTTTCCGGCGCCAGCCCCCAAAACTCTTATGCCGTAGCTGGACATGTAAATACGGTTCGAAACACCTCCTGCAGACGTCTCTCCGGCCTTGTAGTCGCCTTCTGCCGCACGGACAACACGGCCATTATCATTACCGCATTCGGATATTGCAGCCTTCAGGGTCAAAAACGGGGTCGCCGGATCGGCTCCGTTCGATGTATCGTCAGAACCCTTTACCGGATCAACGTAATATGTAGCGGTAGCCGCCTGAACTCCGCATGTTGTCACCATGTCAGACGAAGCCGGAGGGACAATGTGAATGGTGTCATCCATCGTAGGGAACACATATGCACCTCCGACAAGGAAGCTGAATATCGCAGGATTGCCTTTATTCACGGCCTGGATGGTGAACTGAGTGGGCCATGTCTCCGCAAAGGCGTAAAGATGTTTCGCAAGAGCCATCTTGCCGCGGGAGAGAATGGTTCGCCTGTTGTCAAAGACAATGCCGCCTCCCTGAGGCGTTACAACCGTCTGGATGCACCCTGCCGCAATTGCTCCTGTAGAGGGAATGGTTTTGCCGTTCAGGTCCTTGAACAGATCTACTCCCGCAGGGACTTCGATTCCAGCCGAGGAAATCAGCACCGCATCTCCGGCAAATTCCGTTTCGCTTCCCTTCAATACGCGAAAGTCGTCATAAAGAGGCGCTATGAACTGATACGGCAGCGAATTGGTAAACGAATCCACTGGCTGTGAAGTCTCGGTAAAGGCATCGAAGCCTTCGATGCGGGTCACGCAATGGTTTATCAAGGTGCCCGGATAGATGTTCCTTTCATCCGCTGTTCCATTTGAATTGTTGTGCATCACGGAATTGAACAAGGATGAACTCTGCGCTCCCCTCATATTATCCACAATTGTACAATTTACCGCCTTGCAGCCATCATACAAACATTGCGTAGTATAGTTTCGCGTAATAAGGCAATTGACGAAATCACACTTTCGTCCGGCTGGTCCCGAATTTGAAGCGTCATTCTCGGTAATCCAGCACCTTACCGCCGTCAAACCTCGCATACCTCCGCCGCGCACGGCCACACAGTTTGAGACGACGCAGTCAACTATGCATCCATTTGCCGTCGCATATGTCTTGGAGGCGGATATGCCAAGAACACCCGCACCTGAACCGTTGACCGTATCAGTACCACTTTGGGAATAGGTTGCCTCTCCGTCACGGATGGTGAACCCCTCTACGACACTCCCCTTCGCATTGGCCATGCACACGCATCGAATGTTTTTGCCGCCGACAATATGCGTAACATCCTTGCCGCCGGTCGATACGATCTTCAAAACCTTCGATTGTATAAGTACACGATTGTTCCAGTTATTGTAATAACCTCCGCCCTCGTCATAGACACCCGGCTTGACGCGGATTTCATCCCCCGACTGCGCCGCATTGACTGCCGCCTGTATGGTCAGAAAGGCGGTCGATTCGCTTCTGCCGCGTCCGTCGCCATCTGTTCCAGCCGCCTTGTCCACCCACCACACATTTCCTGCGGATGCTCCAACGGAGATTCCGGCAGCCAGCAACACTCCAAGCACTTTTGCATTCATGGCATCAATACCTTTCTCTTTTGTTATTATTTCGCTGAAAACCAGCACTTCTCCTTCGACATGAAGAACACCGATGGCGCACCAGTCCTGTCATAACAGGTATCTTCAGCTCTGTAGCCTTTATCCGGCATCGATATGCGAACACGCCACAATCCCTCAGGCGCAGACGGTGGAATGCGCACGAACCCCCAATCCAACTGATTGCGCCATTCAGAATATTTCTTTCCGTTTGAATCGAAGAGCTTCATCGTTGCAGCCTCACCCGTTCCACCACAGAAGAATGTCTCGTCCACGCCAACCGAATGTGCAAAGAAAAGATCTGAATTACCACGAAAGATATCTAGTCCAAAACGCGGTATCGGGGTAAAACCGATAGGCGCGTCACAGCTCTCAAATATAAGACCTTGAGGCCGAACATCACACTGGATACGGTAGAAACCGGCTGTCGGCGCAATAAAAGTACGCAATTCTGTTTTGAAAGAGGCAACGGGAAGTTTGGCAATCTTCTTTCCTTTAACATTGCTGACCGTAAAGCAACCATCTTTCTTAAGTTGCCTATTTACAACCCGACGCATCCTGACATTAAAGTTGACAGGTCCTGGCTTTGCCGCATAAACCCATGCATCAAGACCAAACCGCAATGTAAGTGGAGATAGGGCAACCATCTCGCCTGGCTTCTCATCGACGATGCGACTTACCTTGGAAGGATCAAAACGGACATCATCGATTACATAGGGTTCCGTTGCCTTGGGAAACACAGAACGTCTCCATTCGTCATCCAACTGAATGGTCTTTGACGTTCCGTCATCAAAGGCGAGCTTGACGGTACCTTTTACATTTTCTATGCCGACTGAAGACCATGGCTGCTTCGATACCAACAACCAGCCCTCTGCATTCTTACGGCGAATGGTCACATTGCGGAACTCCACTCCATCTGTTGGTTTAGCAGTTCTGCCGGCTGTATGCAGTTTTACATCAGGAACGTTTCCGTGCTGTCCTGCTCGACGCACAACCATACAGTTCTCGAATAGAACGTCAATGAAGCCTGCAGGCTTGTTGAAGATGTAGAAAGTCGATCCGCGACTGTTCGAAAACGAGCAGTTTCGCACGCGCACCATGCCACCGGGAACGGTACCGGGCTTCATGACTTCACTAAAGCCAAGCTTAAACCCTACACCATCACCAATAGATCGGCAGTTTTCAAGTGTGATGTCAACGGGATTATGACGCCCTTGTCCAACATAGATTTCATATCCACCTCCCACATTGTTCTCGGTAAGGCAGTCGCGCATGACGATCCTTGAAAGCACCTGATTCGGCGAGTTCGGTTCGAAATCGATTCCGCTTCTCGGCGCTGTGCCGCGCGTATCCTTCATCACAGTACGCTCAATGAGAAGATTATCGACGGAAATCACTGAAATTCCCTGACGGTTGTTGTTGTCGCAGATGCAGTCGCTGATGACAACGTTGCGGCAAGGGATGTTGGACGGCTTGGCACCTACATATACGCCGTCGCCGCCGGAATCGGCAAACGTGAGGTTCTTGATCGTCACATCCTTGACGCTGAGAAGGTTTACGACATGGCGCCATTCTCCATGCCTGTACTCGGACCCCTGGTAGTCCTTGATGTGCATCCACAACTTTGCCCCCTTGCCAAGACCTCGCAATGTCACGTTAGTCACGCCATGTAAAGTAAGGAGCGCATCATACAAATCCTTAAATTCACCCTTCTTCGCAACAAGCTCCACACCCTCTTCAAAAACAAGCTCTGTGTTGCTGCGTACGAAAAGCGGTCCCGTCACCCAAGGACTGCCCGCCTTATCCACGATAATGCAGCTTGCCCCGGAATCCAAAGCCTTCTGGAGAATTTTTGTGGAATCGACCGGATCGGCTCCAAAGGAAGATACGGTCACGCCATTCGCGAAACACGCACTAGACACCACCATCAAAACAAATGCGAAGAGACGCTCGAAAGCTTTGTCTCCTGCCGTTTTCCACCGTTGTTTGATATTGTAGAGTAGAGACCCACGCTTCGACGTTGCGCACCCGCTTGTGCGCCCTTCGGGTTGCCTTCGGCAAGATACCCTCCGAAGCGAAGGTAGGCCCTGCGCGATGCTCGGGCTATTTCGACCTTCGGTCTCAATCGCTGCGGTGCATGTCGATGCGGCTTCCCCCTCGTCAAACCGTACGTGCGGATTTCCCGCATACGGCTTTCCATTGAGTGCTTCTCTTTTTGTCACGGCTTTCG
>JAZOAC010000119.1:0-2959 GCA_045595285.1 Kiritimatiellia bacterium
AACACATGCTTGCCGCATTCCATGGCGTAGAGTCCGTTCGGAACATGCAGATGCCAGGGCGTGGCGGCGTAGACGACATCAATATCGCAGCGCTCGCACATACGCTTCCAGCCGTCGGCGTCCCCGTTGCCGTAGATGTGCTTCGGCCAGAGCAGCCCCTCCTCGGCCAACGCCTTTTTCGCCAGATCAAGCCGTGCGCCGCGCACTTCTGCTACGGCGACAAGCTCGACGCCGGGTATCTTCGGCAAACGCAGGGCTGCGGCGAGGCCGCGCGAACCGAGACCGATCAGCCCGACACGCACTTTCCTGAGCGGGGCGCAGGAGAAACCCTGCATCGTTCCGCCGTCGCAGAGATGGAAGCCGTCAGTCATGCAACCGCCCGCGAGTGCCGCAGCGCCCATCCAGACAGACCCTTTGAGAAAATCACGCCGATTTGTATCCATATTTTAAATATCCTCCTGTCGTCAGCGCAATATGAGAATGAAGCCTCCTGCGGGCTTTATGTCTGCAAGCACGTCCGTGCCGTTTGCGGCGATGCGGAACGTGGCGCGAGTTCCCTCGCCGGTATTGCGGCCACGCCAGACAGAGACATCGGGTGCTCCGTCCGGAAACGTCGCAACCACAATCCCCTCTACCGTATCATCCGGCGGCGTGTCGCGCCCGAAGTCCACCTTGACGAAGCCCGTGAACGCCATGTCCGTGAAGACCGGCGCCGCCTCGACTGTTCCATTGTCGGACACCGGAACCGCGATCATTCCGCCGGACACTGTCGCCGACGAGAATTCGCCCGCGCCGGAGAACGATGCCGCGCCGACGAAGTTGCCGCAGAAATCGACCGATGCGCCTTCCGCCGCACGGTACGATCCTCCATCGCGGCACGCGCCGGACCGGATTGACACCGTGCCCTCCTGCACATCGAGAAGCCCCGTTGTGGCAAGGGAAACGCCGTCTTCGAGCGGCGTCTTAGTCGTGAGTGCCGAATCCCATGTGCCCTGCGTCTCAAACACAAGTGTTCCCGCTCCGGTCTTGACTATAGGGCCTTCGCCCGATATCGCCCGGGCGACATTCACAGTCTTTCCGTGCGCAACGGGCAGTGTCAGGCCGCCAGAGCCAATCGCCTTGATGATGAACATCTCTGCGTTGCAGAGGTGGAACGTCTGGTAGTCGCCGCCGCCGGTCTCCCACGTACCGCCGTCGAAGTTGATGGTGAATGCGTCGGCGGCGGAAGTCTTGGATGTCGTCATCTTGCTCAGCGCAAGATACGAGCCGCTGCGGAACGTCCATTCGCCCGCCTTCGCGTTGAACGCGACCTCCGTCGGATCGCCCGCCGCGTTCTTCTGCACAGAGGAATTCTCTACATCAAAATACGTCGGTCCGTAATGAAGCATTGTCGCGGCGTGCAGCCTGGCGCCGTTTCGCATTACGATGCCATGGTTGCACATGCCATGGTACCCGCCGCGGAATGACGAAACGGAAAGAGTGGCGTTGTCCACAGTCGTCGTCGGCCATGTCGTGACCTCATAGTTCTGTCCGCGCCCGACCATGAACGTCGCAACCGACACGTCGGCACCGTTGACGAGCGTGAATCGCGGACGATGCGCCGCAGTCGACGCGGTCTGGTAGCCGCAGAACTGAAAAACCCCACTTGTCGCAAAATTCGCCTTCGCACCGTCGACCATCAGTTCCGGCTGGGCAAATCCTTCCGATGTGCGCATGCCGACCATCACGCAGTTTGGCGCATTGAAAGTGACCGAGGCGTCACCCTTCAGCACAAGAGCGCCTTCAGCGACATTGAGCCCCATGTAACCGGTCGTAGGGGCTGTTCCGCTGTCATCGATGTCTGCCGCCTCCGTCGCAGGATCCCAGCCGTTGGACGACGTGCCATTGTCGCGGGTCAGCACCACTTCAGCACCGCCAGTAGAATCAACCACGAGTTTGCCTGCGCCGCGCTTCACCAGATCGCCCGAAGATACGGAAAGACCGCCCACCGTCAGGTCTCCCTCGTTCTTGACCACCGCCGCAGTTTTCGCGCCGGAGTCTATTGTAATCGTGCCTGAATACATCTCAGCAGCAGACGACGCAAACTCGAGCGTGCCGCCCTTCAGAGTGAATCCGCCCACACCCTCTGAATCCCATCCCAGCGCAGCGGCGGTAGCAGCGGAGAAAAGACCCGCCTCCGATACGATGCCCCCGAGGAACACGTTACCATTGCCCGACAGGTAGAATCGTCCGTCGCCCGCCTTGCGCAACGCACCTCGGCCGACATCTCCGCTCACCGTCAGCGCGGCGGCGTTCGAAACCGCCACGAGAAGTTTCGCGTTGGGGTCGAACGCAATGTTGTCCGCATAGTTGCGCGCCCCGCTCTCCTGCACGATCTTGAGCGCATAGTCGCCGACGGACATCTTGAACGAAACCACGCCCGCCACCGTCTCGAAACCGAGCCCATACGAACGGTCGTCCGCCGCGCCGGATGCGATGAGTGCTTCCGTCCACGCCGCGAGCGAACTTTCAGACACCTCGCCGGAGGCCGTCAGCAGCGTCGTCTCCGTGCCGACGGCGTAGTCGCCTGAAAGCGAAAGTCTGGCGCGGTTCACCGTCACACCACCCGCCACGGCAAGAACCTGCCCCTCGCCCAGTTCCACCACACCCGCTGTCGTCGCATCGCCAAGTGAAAGCCCAGTCAGCCCCACTTCGCCAGGATCGCCAGCGAACGCCACTTTCGCGCCGTTCGTGACAACGAGCGTTCCGGAGGCTGTCGCACCATCGGCGAAAAGGAGCGTTCCGCCGGCCACGACGATGCGCGATACCGTACTGGCTCCAGAGAGCGTCTTCACGCCGGTGCCTGCAAGAATGAGCTCGCCGGTCGCGCCCGCCGCGTCGGAAAAGCCCTGCGCAATTGTCACGTCATGATCGCTCTCTATCGTGAGACCCTTCGCACCGCACGTCGCGGCATTGAGAC
>JAZOAC010000120.1:0-61057 GCA_045595285.1 Kiritimatiellia bacterium
GAAGACCACTGCGGAAAATGGCAGTGTTACGGTTGCTGGCGGGGCCTATGTCGGGGCGAACGCCAAGGATGATGGTGACAAGGTCTCCGTGACTGCGGAAAATGGGAAGGTGGTGATTGAAGACGATGCAACTGTTGCGTCGAGGCGCGATGTTGACATCACTGCCGCGAAGGACATTGTGGTCGATGGAAACGCCACGAAGGTGGGTGCCGATGCTGCGGTGAAACTCACCACCACGACGGTGGACGGTTCCATCAAAATCACGGGTGCAAGCGTTCTTGGCGTGGAGTCCGTGGTGATTGACTCGAAGAATGCGGTAACGGTTGGCGGCGCCAAGGTGTTGGCAGGCAAGCATGGCACAGATGCGACGACAGGCGAGCCGAAATTCTACTATTCCGGCAAGGATCTTAAGGTCACTGCCAAGAAAGGTGTGGCAATTGAGAATGATTCCGCAGTCGGTGCGTCTGGGAAAGTGGAGATTGACGGTGGCACATCTGTTTCCGTCAGTGGTTCGCTTGTAAAGGCCGGCGAGTACAAAAACCTCGACATGACGACCGGAGAGTTGGATGTCGACCATGAAGGCGACCTTACCCTTACTGCGGACAAGATTGATGTCAATGGAAAGGCCAATGTCATTGCTACCGGTACGGTCGATGTCGACGCGAAGGCTGGTGGCGTTACGGTGACAGGCGACAATACTAAGCTTGCGGCCAACGGTGAGATGAACATCGATGCCGCGGATGGCGCGGTCAAGGTTTCGGACAAGGCGTTCGTGGGCGGCAATTCTACGGTTTCCGTCGGAGCCGCAGGCAATACTGCCTCTGCAGAAATCGACGGCGCTACGCTTGCGGCGAAGGACGCCCTCGACGTGACGGCGAAGGACAGCGTGCTTGTCACCGGCGCAGATGCCAAGGTTGCATCCGACGAGACATTGACGCTCAAGGCGACGGATGCCGCCGGGACGGTTGATGTTCAGACCGGAGCCAAGGCCTGGGCGGGGACGGCGGTAGATGTTGACGCCTCTGGAGACGTCACCGTCGCCGGTGAAGTCTGGGGCAAGACAGGCGTTACGGTCGATGGCGCGGATGTGACGGTCGATGGCGGCACGGTGAAGGCGACGACTGGCGATGTCACGGTCGGCACGGATGCGGCGACTCGCATCGGCGGTACGTTCACGGCGCAGAACGGCGCGACGGTCAAGGCTGACGCCGGATCCGTCAAGGTGTACGCAACCGGCGATGCGGACATCCAGAAGGGAACCGGTACTCGTACGGAAGTGTCCGGCATGGCAGGAGTGACGCTTGATGCGGCAGGTGCCGTAACTGTGGATGGCGGAGTTGTGAAGGCTGGTGTCATTGACGAGGCTACCTATGCCGTGAGCGGCAATCCGGCTGCGCTTACGATGACAGCAGGAAAGGGCGTGACGCTTCAGAACAATGCAATGGTCGGTGCATCGGGCACTGCGACGGTGACGGCGAATGACGGAAATGTGACGGTCACAGCCTCTAAGCTTGCCGCGAATAAGGCTCTGAAGGTTACCGCAGAAAATACTGACGGATTGAATGACGACGGTTCGATCTCCGTGGCTGGCGGTTCGTTCGTGGGCGGCAACGATACTGCAACGCTCACAGCGGCGAAGTATGTCACGGTTAATGCCTCTGAAGTCGCCGCTGTTGGGGATGTTTCCGTGAAGGCAACCGCCGGCAAGGTGGAAGTCCTTGGCACGGATGCGAAGATCGGCTCAAATGCGAAGGTGACGCTTGATGCCGGTACGTCGGTGACAGTTGGGGCTGGCGCTGAGGTTCTCGCCGAGACGGTGATCGATATTGATGCGGATGATGATGTGACTGTCGCAGGTACGGTCCGTGCGAAGGGCGCTGACGGTACGGACAAGGCGCTTGACATCCAGGCCGACGACAACGTTGAAGTAAGCGGCACGGTCGAGGCCACGGTCGGATCCGTTGCGATCAACGCCGACGGTACGGATGATGGCGACGGCGTTAAGGTCACGGGTTCCGTGACGGGCGCAAATGGCGTTGCGATGACCGCCGATAAGGACGTTCTGGTCGACGACGGCACGATTAAGGCAACGGCTGGTACGGTCGAGATCGTCACCACCAAGGGCAATGTGGTCGTCAACAGCGGTACGGTTGATGCAAAGGGAGGAAGCCTCAAGGTGGTTGCCGCTACGGATGGCTATATCGATCTCACGGGTGGCAAGGTGCTTGCTAAGGACGCCGATTTCACCGCGTCCGGAGACATCTATGCCGACAATGGCGAGAACGACTTCACCGGTACGGTGACGGCGGAGGGAAGCAATGTGACGCTGAAGGATGCAAACGGGATCAATCTCGGCGATGTGTCCGCGACGGCGGCGGACGGGGATGTGCTCGTCGAGACGGTCGCCGGAGACATCACGGTCAATGATGGCGCTACGGTGCAGGGCTACGTGACCGAATTGAGCGCGAAAGGAAACGTAAAGGTCAACGGCACGGTTTCCGGTACGGACTTCGCATTGGTTTCGGCTCAGGGCGGCAACGTAGAGTTCGATGCCGACGGTGCGGTCGAGGGCGATACTGTCACCGTTGAGGCATCTGGAAACATCACGCAGGCGGATGCTTCTGTGACGGTTGACGGCAGCGGATACGCTAATGACCAGCAGCTTCATGCCGCAGTCAAGGCTAATTCCGCAAATCTGATCGCGGGCGGTTCTATTGGAAATGCCGAACAGGGAACGTCGGACTATGTAGGGGTTGATGCAGGTTCCGTCGCTGCAGAGGCCGGCATCGATGCGGCCATTGCCGGTGCAAACGGCTCCGATATCAATGTCGATTGTGTAACGGCTGGTGCTGATGTATCCCTGTTCACGACCGGTACGATCCGTCCTAACGGAACGGTTACGGCTGGCGGCGATCTTACGGTATCGGCCAAAGACTTCTCCGGCGGTGCCGTCAAGATGAACATGAACAATGCTCTTACCGTCAACAATTTCCAGAGCGGCGACAAGCCCCTGATCGCGTTCTTCGAGACCAACGGAGGAAATAAGAACCCTGAGATCAACAATCAGCCGAACGAGACGATCATCTTCATCGACGGTCGTCTTGCCGGAGGTGACATACAGGCAATCAATCTTTTGGGCGCAGTCGAAGCATTCCCGGTTCAGACGCCTGAACTCAAGTCTGAACAGGGCATCTTTGGCAATCCGTTGTTTCTTCATGACGACCTTGACGTAGCCACTCCGCTCGCCGTGGGCGCGATCGACTACCTGCTCCTTGAGCTGCCGCGCATGGAACTCTCCAGCGACTTCCCGATAGGGGTGGAGAAGCAGGTGTCGGCCAATGGACTCAACCCGACCACTTCCTATTGGTTTGGACAGAACCCGACCGTAGAGGAGGAAGATGGATCCGATGACGCCAACGACTCAGACAAGAGTGAAAACAAGTCTGGCGGCGACGGATCATCGCCCGAAACGGGATCGAATCCCGTGACTGCCATGAAGTGAGGTGCTGAAGAGGTAGTCCATAGATGAACCACTTTCCTCACATAAAGTATGCCGGCCTGTCCGATGTGGGCAGAAAGCGCAAGAACAATGAGGATTCCTATGGGCTCTTCCCGGAGGTAGGCGTATTCTGCGTTGCGGATGGAATGGGTGGTGGCGACGACGGCGAGGTTGCGTCCGCCGCCACCGTCCGTGCCATTGAGATGTTCGCCAAGGCCAATCCGCTTCAGCTGAAGGTGGGATATTCGAAGGAAACCATGGTTGCCGGGTTGCGCGGTGCCGTCAATTCGGCTTCCTCCTGGATATTGAAGCGTGCTCAGGAGAAAAATCTCAAAGGCTGCGGATCCACTTTTGTGGGTGTGCTGATTGACGCTTGCTCTCCCGACACCCCCATCGCCCTGCATGCGGGGGATAGCAGACTTTACCGGATTCGTGGACGCTCAATCCAACAGATAACGAAAGACCATTCTGCAGCTGAGCTGATCGGGGCAAAGGATGAGAATGAGATCAATCCCATGTTCCGCGGCATGATCCTGCGCGCAGTTGGAATACAGGAAAGCGTTGAGATCGACGCGACACCGTTTCAGGTTAAGCAGGGCGATCGCATTCTCATATGCAGTGATGGTTTAAGCAAGATGATCTCAGACAAGCAGATTGCGTCCATCGTCAAGGAGTCTGATACGGTTGAGACGGCGGCGAAAAAGCTTGTGTCGGCGGCGAATGAAGCTGGAGGATTCGACAATGTGACCGTTGTGCTTGTTGAGGTGGGTAAATTGCCTCCGGCCTTGCCAGCGGTTGATCTCGATGTGCCGAGATTCGATCAAGTGTCGGATGACACCGTCCATGCCGATAGACACACCTTGGATACAAGTTCTGAGACGGGAGTCTCATTTGATCTTGGGACGGCGACCTCATCCACAAACACTTCATGTCGGACCGAGGGCACCGGAGCGACGGAGCAGGCTACAGTCACCATTCCGGAGGATGATTCGGAAAGTGTTGCAGACCCTGAGGCGTTTGAGGCTGAAGTTTCGGCGAACACGGATAACCCTGCTGACACCGCATCAGCAAGTGAAGAGGATGCAAAATCCAAGAGCAAGGTTGGGCTGTGGATTGTGGCAGCTGTCATTGCCGTGGTTGTTGTTGCCGCTGCGGTGATTTTCTTCGGCGCTCGAAACAAGGGCGGTTCTGGAGGTGAGCGGCGGCATGGGGTCATGCCGCCCTACCAAGGCGTAAGACCATACCAAAGCACAACCCCCGTTCAAATCTCGGATTCAAACAACCAGACAAACGCTTCGGGAAAGGAGTCGGAAGGAAGGGCAAATGCTGAACGGATCCGTCAGGAGCAAGAGTCCAGAGAGCGCAGGTTGCAGGCCGAAGAAGAGCGTATGCGGAAGGAAAAGGAAGTGAAGGCGGAGCAGGATCGTCTTCGGAAGGAAGCGGAGCTGAATCGTGTTGAAGAAGAGCGCATCCGCCGTGAAAAGGAAATGGAGCGGGCAAAAGAGGAACAGCGGCAGAAAGAGGATGCGGCGCGTCAGAAGGCTGAACGTGAGCGCCTACGCAGGGAAAAGGAGGAGGCTCTCAAGCGGGCAGAGGAGGAGCGGCTTCGCAAGGAGGCTGAACTTAAAAAAGCAGCAGAAGATTCCAGACGGATGGAGGATGAGCGGAAACGGAAGGCGAAGCTGGAAAAGGAAAGGGCTGAAAAGGAGAAAGCCCTGCTTGAGCAGCTGACAAGAAAGAAATCAGCTGCCCTGGCCGAGAGACGCAGGAAGGCTGCGTTTGAAGCTCTACGCAGGGTGTGTGAAGACAGGTCGGCAATCGCATTCGTCCGAAAGATACAGGGCATTGCCGATAAGAATTCGGTCAATGACATCTGTCGGATGTTCCGTCCTGTACTGACGGCGCACACGAAGGATGAGACGGAAGAGGCGGCGGTCAGTTTGATTCGGGTCATGCAGCCAATCGTTGTGAAGTTGACGGAGTGTGCGGACATGTACAAATCCGATGCTTTGACCGAACTGAAGGATCCCATGACATCTGCGGACTACAAGAAGGAGTTGAAGGATGTGCCTGCGAAGATGGATGAGTTTCTTCTGAATTCGCGACGCATCATCGGCAAGAACGCGGAAGAGTTAGATGTGCTTTTGGCGTGCGTTCAGATGATTGAGATGGTTCCATTGTGGTTTGATTCCTTCTAGGGCATGAGATGGCAGAGTTGAACGACAAGATAATTGGAGGATTCAGGGTACTCCGGGAGATTCAGGCGGGATCCGGCAGTCAGGGTACCGTGTACAAGGCCGTATGTGAGGTTGATAAGTTTGGTTTCGTAGCACCGGGTACGGTTGTGGCTCTCAAGGTGATGGCTGTACAGGATGACGGAAAGCAGCATTGGAATAAACTCGAAAAGCGCACTGCAGAACTCTGCCGTCTCAACCATCCCAATGTGGTCCGCTATTATGGATGCTTTTCCGAATCAGGGCTGTTCAATGATGTCCATGTGGTTGTTCAGGAGTTTCTGGATGGCGAGACGCTGAAGGAGCGTCTTGTCAAGTGCCGTTCCGGGTTGGATGTGGATCTGGGACTCAAGATCGCCGATGCCGCTCTTGCGGGTCTAGAATACATTTCCCGCTGCGGAATAGTCCATCGAGACGTCAAGCCCGGCAACATATTCGTCTGCGCCAACGGAACCGTCAAACTTATTGACTTCGAGATTGCCAAGCAGAGAGGCGGCACGACCACATCTACAGCCGGGAACATCCGAGGTTCGTTCGACTACATGGCTCCGGACTTC
Source organism: Kiritimatiellia bacterium (assembly GCA_045595285.1). Lineage (GTDB taxonomy): Bacteria > Verrucomicrobiota > Kiritimatiellia > RFP12 > UBA1067 > UBA1731. The sequence continues at coordinate 6,291 of JAZOAC010000120.1, forward strand.
ACCGATGCCGAGTTTCACGGCGACGAGAAGAGCGATGTGTTCTCCATGGGTGTGGTGGTTCATGAGATTCTTGTGGGCAAAACCCCGTACCAGCGTCTTGAAGGAGAAGGCAAGCAGGCTAATTTTGCGTTCCTTTCGCGATGGTCGAAGGCTCTCACCGAGGATAGCAACCCTATCTACATCAGTTCGCGGGTGAAGAGGCTGCTTGCGCACGCAACAGAGGTTCTGCAAAAGGCCCTTGCCCCCAAACGCGAGGAAAGATATGCGGGATTCTCGGAATTCCGCGAGGCGCTGAAGACGGTGAAGTTTCGCACCCTGCGCAACGGAAGCCGGTCATATCAGGTGCTTCAGTTCATTGGGAAGGGCGGTTTTGGAGAGGTGTTCAAGGCCCGTCTCAGGGGAACAGACCGTCTGGTCGCCGTCAAGCACCTCCTCAAGGCTGCATATGCCGAGCGTTTCTACCGTGAAGCCAAGATAATGAAAAAGCTCAAAGATCCGTGCTTTGTGCGGCTCGTGGACTTTTTCACCATGGACATAGGCAGCAGCAAGGAGGCGTTTCTGGTGATGGCCTTCCTTGACGGGATGCCAGGCAGTTCGCTCAGAGATGCGATACGCGGTTCGAACGGCAGCGGGTTGGATGCCCATGATGTGTTCACAGCGTTCGAACGCTATGCACACGGTTTGGGCGTGATGCATGCATCGGGCATATTCCATCGAGACATAAAGCCATCAAATCTCTACTATCCCGCAGACAGTGTCGGACAGGCTGCGATCATGGATTTGGGGATTGCCCGTGACGTCAACGGCACCGCTACGCACGGACAGGTTCCCGGAACCCTTGACTACATGCCGCCGGAGGTGGTTCTCACCGACAATCGCGGCGATGGCGGAATGGACGTGTATGCGTTGGGGCTTTGCCTGTATGAGGCGTTGACCGGAAAGACCGCATATCCTCGACTCCCTTCAGGAACTGCATCGTACACTGCATTTTTTGAGCGTGCGAAAAACAAATCCACCCCCGAATTTTCCCATGAGACGGTGGCTTCGGATCCTGTGGTTCTCGATTTGCTGAAGGAGATGACTAATCTCGATCCGGAAAAGCGCATCAACAATGCCAGCGAGGTGGCGGATCGCCTGAAGAAGATTCTAGATGTCCGATACGGTGGATCCAAGGTGCACAACGCCGCTCCCGTCGAGGATGTTGACGACTCCCCTGAGACCGTTGCGACGACAATTGCCTTGGATCCTTCCACGCGGGCTACGGCGGCAACGCAGTGGGGAGGCGTGGGGCCGGACGACATCAGGCGTGAGCGTCGCCGCTATCTTTTGAGACGTGTTGGGCTTCCTCTTGCATTGATGATGCTTGCGACACCTCCGGCCGTCTATTTCGGATGGAAGCCGGCGGTAGAGTACGTGTCGAAATTCTCCAAGGATGCAAAGGTCGTATCCGGTTTCAGGAGTCGGATAGATTCCTGCATTCTTGCTGATGGGCTGTTGCATGACGGAAACTATGCCGAACTTGACAAGGTTGAGATTCCAGTAAGCCAGTCTGTATTGTCGGCGCTCTCCGGCAATGTCACGAAACTGGGTAATGCGATATCATCCTCGGTAAGGGAAAATCTCAAGGTAGAGCCTCCATTGACCAGAAGAGTTCGCTTGAACCGCGCCCGGCAGCTGGTCGGCAGCCGTTGGGCATCATTGGCGTTGTCCCCGGGTGAGTCCGCTCTGCTGAAGCAGGAGATAGCGAATGCCGAGGCCTGGTGCGTAAGCATCGTGAAAAACGGATGCGCAAACTCTATATGGGTCGATGGAGCGGAAATTCCCGTCGGCGGCTCTAAGGTGATGGTGTACGAGGATGGTCATCCGGAGAACGGAATCGTATCGCGGCCTGGCTTCAAGACATTGCATCTCCCTAAGGACATTGACGGGAAGGTGCATGAGATTACGGATGAAGAGTTTGTGGCAAAGCCGGTTCGTTTTTCACTACCGACATTCGCCGATGATGTACGCTGCGAGCTGGAGGGGAGAAGTCGGAATCCCGGCGAAACGGTGGAGCTGATGCCAGGATACTACAAATGCCGTTATATGCGTGACACGTATAAGGTGCAGGAAGTGATGTTCTCCGTCTACGCAAATGCCGAAGTCAAGGTTCCGGAACCAAAGGAATGGGAGCATACGGATGAATTTCTTGAACTGGAGCGGCAGAGGAAAAATGCTGAGGAAGAGAAGCGCGCTGAGGAGCGGAAACGCCAAGAGGCTGCGGCAATACAACGGGCGGAAGAGGAGAAGCGCAAGGAGATAGAGGCCAAGCGGAAGGCCGAAGAGGAACGGCGCAAGGCTGATGAGGCGAAACGCAAAGCGGAAGAGGAAAAACGCAAGGCAGAAGAAGCGAAGCGTTTGGCAGAGGAGGCAAAGAGAAGAGCTCCTGTCGTCGTGACGTTACCGGTTTTGCCGCAGGATGTCGTGTGCCGGGTGGATGGTTCCCTTGCTGGGCAGAGCATTTCGCTTGTTCCCGGCGACCATCGTTGCGTGTATTCCCGCGAAGATTATGAGGATCAGACATTTGAATTCAAGGTGCTGCCCGCTACAGCAACAACACTGTCGCCGCCAGGGGTGTGGAAGGCTACGACTGGGCTGAAGCGGCTTGAGGCTGCAGAGGCTGCGGCAAAGAGCGGCGACTGGATAAAGGCTGAAGCCGCGGTTCAGTTCGCTGATGTTGTGTCCGAGGCGAATCGCAGACGCAAACAGGCGGTAATCGATAGGATCGCCAGCCAGACTGCGCTATCCGAAAAGCGGGATCAGGCGGAGCTGTACTTTGAAGAGGGCATGTACTACGATGCCGCGAAGTACTACTCCGAGGCCGCAGCCGCAGGCTATGCGCTGACCCAGAAGGACCGCAAGAATTTCGAGAAGGCATATGCCACGCAGAAGAAGCGTCTTCAGGTGATGATCGACAGGTGCCACAAGGATATCGCCTTGGGTAAATCACCGATCCGTCCGTTGGCTGATCTTGAGAAGGAGATGCGTCAGCTGATCGAGTGGAACTCCAAGGTAAAGGGACACAGGTGATGAGGAGAACGATTCATGGGTGAATGGTTGGACAATGATTCTCACGCCGTTCTTATCGGCACCCTCCCGGATGGGCGGAACGTAAGTTTCGTGCTTACCGGAGGTGAGGTGTCTGTTGGACGACATGGCGACATTCAGCTTCCGCACAACAGCGTTTCGCGTCAGCATGCCGTTTTCGAGTTCCGAGATGGAGAGTGGAACATAAGGGACGTAGGCAGCCGCAACGGTACGTACGTCAACAATGTGTCGGTGCAGCGTGGAAGGCTGAAGCACGGGGATGTCATCCGTTTCGGCAACGTGCGCCTTAAGCTATCCATAAGCGGGTGTGACGGTGATGCCGATGTTGGGGAGGAGACGCGCACTTTTGCATCCATGTCGACCTCGGGATTCTCGCAGTGCGGAGGAGGAGTATCGCTGGTAGGGCGCAGCGAACCGCTCAAGGCCGCCATGCAGCTTGCCATCCGTGCGGCGAAATCCGACGCCACGGTACTGGTGTGCGGCGAATCCGGTACGGGCAAGGAATTGTTCGCCCGGCTCGTCTACGAGGAAAGCAAGAGACGCAAGAACAAATATCTCGCCGTCAACTGCAGCGCCATTGAGCAGAATCTGCTCTCCAGTGCACTTTTCGGACATGAGAAAGGGGCGTTCACCGGTGCTGACAGGCAGAAGAAAGGTCTCTTCGAGGAGGCAAACGGCGGAACCCTGTTCCTTGACGAAATTGGCGAGCTGTCGCATGATATGCAGGTGAAGCTTCTCCGCGTCCTTCAGGAGGGGGAGTTTATGCGCGTCGGCGGCATCGAGCCTATCAAGGTCGATGTGCGCGTAATCGCTGCTACGAACAGGAATCTTCCGGAGGCGGTGAAGGAGGGCAAGTTCCGTGAAGACCTTTATTACCGCCTTAACGTAATCCAGATAAATCTGCCGCCGCTGAGGGAGCGTCCTGGAGATGTAGGTGATCTTGTACTGCACTTTACAGAAACGATCGGCGGATCCATGCGCGGGGTCTCGCAGGAGGCGATGAAGGCGTTGTGCGCATACAGCTGGCCGGGAAACATACGTCAGCTCCGCAACATGATGGAGCGTACGATAATCCTCTCCGCCAACGACGAACTGCAGCTTGAGGATTTCCCTGAGGAGATACGCAACGTTCCCACTGGCGCAGCCGGCGAACAGACTTCGGTTCCTGCCGCTCCGGCTCCGCAGACGCAGCAGTCGGTTAATCCATTTTCGGGATCATCGCTGGCTGATTTCGAGACTGCACACATCAAGGCTGTCCTTGAGGAGTGCGGGGGCAACAAGAAGCTTGCAGCGGAACGCTTGGGGATAAGCCGTTCCACGCTGTACGAAAAGCTCAAGGAGTGTACGGCTTGCGGACACACTGCTGAGGGAGGGTGTCCTGATGCCGGACAGATAGCCCCTTAAAACGGTTTGGCACGCTTTTTGCCTAAGAATCACAGAAAGGAAAAATATGAAAAACACGATACCATTGATAATCGCGGTCGTTCTTGCAGCCGCAGCGGTGTTTGCGGTGAGCAGGATGATCAAGCCGAAGGATGGCGAGTCCGAAAAGCAGTTCGTTGACGTCGTCAGCGCATCCAAGGTGATAGAACCTGATGCGGAGATACAGGAATCCTGGCTGCAGAAGCGCAGTGTGGAGGTGTCCTCTATCCCCGCGAAGGCCATTCCCTGGAATCAGGCGAACCGCGTAATCGGGCAGAAGAGCTCACGTACCATCGCGAAGGGGGACTACCTGCTTCTCAGCGATGTCGCGGGGATTTCACCGGACTTCGACATGCTCATCTCTGAGGGCGAATGGGCAGTGCCGGTCACGTTTGCCGACGCATCGCTCGTGCAGTTCCTCGAGCCTGGCATGGAAATATCCATCCTCGGCACCTTCACCATGAAGGAGACCATCCACAAGATGGATGGAACGGAAAAGCCCGACATCATAAAGCAGGAGGCGACAAGCGTAATCTTCCCGTGCGTCAAGATCCTTGACATCGGTAGAGGCGACGGTATCCGCCGGGAGACCAGCCAGCGCAATGCCGGGACAATAATAGTGGCCCTGGATCCGCAGCAGGCGGCGACGCTCATAGCGGCGCAGCGCACCATGGATCTCTATCCTGCGCTTCGCCGCCGCAACGATGCCGGCTCTCTCAAGCGCCGCGACGTCGGTGTGGTGAACGAAAACACGTTCAACGATCTTAAGAAGGGCCTTGAAACCGTCGTCATACCCGACGGCGCCAAGGCGAAGTGAATCAGTTCCAAACCCAGATGGAAAGGTCAAAAAAAAATGAAAAAGATTATTACAATGCTGGTTGCTGCGGCCGCAGCCATGTTCGCCATGGCGGACGAAGAGGTCACTATGGTCGAGAAGGAAATAACGCAGATCACCGTGCCGTTCGGTATCCGCAGCTACATCCCGTCCAACAAGGACGTCGTGCGCATCGAGAAGATATCCGACACATCGCTCCGCATCACCGCGCTCAAGACCGGACGTTGCGACATCGAGGTGCGTGGAGACATGGAGATGACGCAGAAGTTCCAGATATCCGTCGGCGGCGACCTGCCCAAGCTGCTCGATACGCTTCAGCGCGAGCTCGAGTCGGTGCCGGAGGTCCATGCCCGCATTCTTGGAGAATCGATCCGCATTGACGGCGAGATCAAGTCCATCAAGAAATGGAACTATCTCATGAAGGTGATCAAGGGATATCCGTCCATCCGCAATTTCGCTGAATTCACGCCTGGTGACGATATCCTCGTGAGAATGAAGGAATCTCTGCGGCAGAGCGGTTTCGATGTCGTGTTCACCCCTTTTGCCGGGGAGTCGAAAACATGGAAAGCGAACCGCGTCGCGCTGGCCTACAGCAAGGTCAACCGCACGATGACCGTTCAGGCGAAGGTCTACACCCCCGAGCATCAGGAGAAGATCCTCGCGTGTCTGCGCAGCGAACGCCGCTGGCTTTACATCGATGAGAAGGAGAAGGACGACTTCGACGACGAGAAGCAGGTCAAGGCCAACATACAGGTGTTCGTCGACAAGCCGCTGGTGCGTCTCTCCGTCGCCTACATGGCCATCGGCGAACAGGATATGCGCAAGATAGGGAACCGTGAAGCCAACGTCGGGGATGGGCCGCTACAGCTTACCGGAGTGTTCGGGGTCCTGCGCGATCTCGTGCATGGCGACACCACCAGGAACACCGCCGACATCGGGGCCTCGCTGGGTGTAACGACCCGTTTCCTCGCCCAGAACGGAATCAGCCGCATCAGCGACACCGGATACACACTGATGGAGAGCTGGGCGAAGGACGGTGCGAAGTTCAAGAGCGGCGGTACGCGTTTCGTGAAGATCCACGGACGCGACGTCGCGGAGCTCAAGGAGATCCCGTACGGGTTCACCATCGACGCGAAGGGCGGTATGCTCAACGAGACCACGATGTCCGTGGACTTCGACTTCGGGCTTTCGACGATCATCCCGATGGATGACGAGACGTATGACCGCAAGGAGGACCTCTCCAAGCAGAAGATCACCTGCCCTATCGGTCGCACGACGCTCGTCAGCGGGTTCATGGATCTCGTCGACAGGAATACGCCTCCGTCCGGCATTCCGTTCCTCCGCTCGACGCCGATGCTCAACTGGTTCGTCGCCGACTCCGGCAAGGAAGTGTCCGACCGCCGTCTTGTGATCATGATCTGTCCCGAAATCGTGGACAACACCCAGGATACGAAGCCGGACGTCAACAAGGAGATCAACATACGCGTTCAGGACCAGGCGTCGAAGGATACGGATGAAGTCATCGAAGAGCGCAAGAAATACACGGGCTTCTGGAGCTGGCTCAACTGGTTCGCATTCTGATCCCCATATGAAAATTCTCGTTAAAAACGGAGCCGACGAGCGGGAAGTGGAGCTTCCCGCCGTCGGTGATGTGACGATCGGGCGACTTCCCGGCAGCTCCGTGCGGATCGAGAACGACAACTCCGTCTCGCGCCGCCATGCGGTGCTTCATGTCGAGGATGGTCAGGTGACCGTCACCGACGAGGGTAGCCACGGCGGGACGACCGTCAACGGCGAACAGGTCGCAGGACCGGTCGCATTGCGGCCTGGCGACAAGATCGGCATCGGAAGGGCCGTGATCACCTTGATCGACGGACTGGACGACTCCGTGCCGGAACCTCACAGGGTGCAGTCGGTATTGTTCATGGAGCGTTTCAGGGATGCGGCTCTGCTTTGCAGCGACGAGATGCTGGATTTCAAGGCGAAGGTGCATTCCATCATCCTCACCAGGCTCAACGCAGGCGGGAAGGCCTTGAATCTGGCCGCAGACAAGGATCTTTCGGCCAGAGCGGAACAATGTCTCGATCAGGTGCTCAAGGAGCTAAGGCATGAACTGCCCGATGGCATTGCTGTCGACAAGCTGCGAGGGGCGCTGGTGGACGAGCTTCTGCGGTACGGGCCGATATCCCCCATGATCGACGCGAACGACATCACCGAAATCATGGTGAACGGCCCGGATAGGATTTTTGTCGAATCCAAGGGCTGCCTTTACGAGACGGGTGTTCGATTCCTCAACGAGCAGCACCTCATGCAGATCATCCAGCGCATCGTCGAGCCGTTGGGGCGTCATGTCGATGCGGCGAGCCCCATGGTGGATGCCCGCCTTCCGGACGGAAGCCGTGTAAACGCGGTGATACCCCCGCTCGCGCTTGACGGATCCTCCATGACGATCCGGAAATTCGCGGACAGGAAGCTCACGACGGAAGACCTCATCGCTTTCGGATCAATGACAAAAGAGATGGCGCTCTTCCTGCGGGAGGCGGTCCGTGCGCGTCAGAACATCCTCGTGTCAGGCGGCACGGGATCCGGAAAGACCACGTTGCTCAACATCCTTTCCCGGTTCATCCCCGAAGGCGAACGTCTCGTCACCGTGGAGGACTCCGCCGAACTGAAGCTGTCGCACCGTAACATAGTCCGCCTCGAGGCACGTCCCGCCAACGTTGAAGGCAAGGGGCGCATAACCATCCGTGACCTCGTCGTCAACTGCCTCCGCATGCGTCCGGACCGCATCATCGTCGGCGAATGCCGCGGTGCGGAGGCCCTTGACATGCTTCAGGCGATGAACACCGGTCATGACGGATCTCTTACGACCTGTCACGCCAACAACCCGCGCGACGCGCTGTCGCGACTTGAGAACATGGTCATGATGGCGGGGTTCGAGCTTCCGAGCGCGGCTATCCGTGAACAGATATCGAGTGCGGTCGACATCATTGTGCAGCAGTCGCGTCTGGGTGACGGAAGCCGCAAGGTCGTCAAGATCGTGGAGGTGACCGGCCGGGAGGGGGATGTGATCCAGATGCAGGATATTTTCGAGTTCCAGCAGACGGGGATCGGACAGGGGGGCGAGATTCTCGGCCATTACGCGGCCACGGGTAACATCCCCTATTTCGTCGAAGAGCTCCGCAAGCGCGGTGCGCTCTCCCTTGACATGCAGGTGTTCGTGCCGCAGGGATAAACGGAGGAAAACCCTACATGAACGGAAACATGCTTCTCTATCTGCTTGTGGCGGCTGCGGCCGCCTCTATTGGCTGGGTTCTCTGGCAGAGCATCGTCGAGGCCGGCGAGGCGTCCTCGGAGCGTCTCGAGTACGGAAACGGCATAGGCGCCGACGGAAAGCAGAAGCCGCAGATAGAGCGGTTCATCTCCCCGGGGAAGCTTCTGCGAATGCGTGTGATGTTCGCCGCCGTTCCGGCGCTGCTTGTGCCGGGCACATTCGTTGCCGCAGGCTTCATGAACCCGCTGTTCCTGGCGGTTTTCGCATCTGCGTTCGCGTTCGCGGGCTGGAAGCTCCCCCTTGCCTATTACCGGCGCCTTGTCGCGAAGAGACAGATGGAGTTCGAGGACAAGATACTCGACCTTACGATGGGATGCGCAAACGCACTGAAGTCCGGAATGGCTTTTCCGCAGGCTGTGGAAAGGATTGCGATCCGGATGAAAGGTGTGATGAGGGAGGAGCTTGAGACGGTCCTGAACGAATACCGCCTGGGATTGGATCTTGTGGAGTCCTTCGGACGCCTTGTCGAACGCATGCCGTGCGAGGACATGAGACTCCTCACGAGCGCGGTCAAGCTGACTACGAAGACCGGCGGTTCCCTCGTCGAGGTCCTTGACGAGATGACGGGGACGATAAGAAGCAGGCGGGAGTTCCAGGACAAGCTGAAAACACTTACCGCACAGGGGCGTTTCGAGGGGATCGGTCTCGGGGTGATGCCGGTTGCCGCGTTCTTGATCTTCTATTTCATCCAACCCGAACTCATGAGCGTCATGTTCAAGACGACCGTCGGTTGGTGTGCGTTGGGTGTGGCCGGATTCCTGGAGCTGCTCGGGTTCCTGTTCGTCAGCAAGATATGCGATGTGGAGGTGTGACCGATGAACGTGCAGGAGTTGACGGTTTACGGCATGGTGGTTGCAGCGGTGGTTGCGTTCGTATGGTCGTTCACGGTGAATGCCAGCGGGGATGCATCGGATTTCCGCGTTGACAAAGGGTCGGGGTGGGTCCGGCTGCCTGCTGTGTTCAAAGTGCTGTGGGGCGTTTCCCTGGCGTTTGAGGACTCGCTCGGCGCGGTGCTTGCCGAATGGATGCCGGAGCGAAAAAAAAAGATTTCGGCGCTGATACCGGTGTCGGCGTTGCCGTTGACCCCCGAGAGGGTTCTCAGCGCGAGCGCCGTCGCCGGATCCGTATTTGCGCTGATCGGCCTGGCGGTGGCGGGCATCATGCTCACCGCACTTCCGAAATCGGCGATGTGGACGGTGGTGCCCGCCTTTCTGTTCCTGTTCTGGATCGGATGGATGTGGCCTGTGCAGAATCTGGCGGCGTACGCGGAAAGGCGGCAGGAGGAACTGATGCGTCAGCTTCCGTTCGCCATCGATCTGCTCAGTTCGGCGATGCGCTCGGGACTTGAGTTCGGCGCCGCTCTGAGATACTACACCGGAATGGGCGTGGATGGTGCGCTCAGGGATGAGTTCACGCGGGTCCTTTCCGACGTGTCTCTCGGAAAACCCTTTGTCGAATCGCTGAAGGACATGGAGGACAGGGTCAGGATCGACGCGTTCTCCTCGTTCGTAGGTGCGGTTTCGTACGGTGCGGAGATCGGTGCGCCAATCTCCGCCACGCTCAAGGTGCACGGGGCGGAGCTGCGCCGCACGCGCTTTGCCCTTGCGGAGCGCAAGGCTGCGCGTGCGCCGATCGTGATGATCCTGCCGCTTACGCTTTTCATAATGCCGAGCGTGTTCATTGTGGTTCTTACGCCGATGGTTCTCAAGCTCATGAAGCTCGGCATATGACGGGAAGGTGCATTGCAATGATCGAAAACATGAAGATAACATTCACTGGCGGCGGCAATCTTGGAGAGGAGCTGTTCCTGCCGCTTGATGCTCCGGTGCTGGTGGGCAGATCGCACTCCGCCTCGATACGTTTCCGTGAAAGCGACGTGTCGGGGAAGCATCTTGAGATCTCGCGTTCAGGCGACGGCGTCATGGCGCTGAACATAAGCCGCTACAAGGCAATGGTGAACGGAACGATTCTTCAGCCGGGGGAATCCTGTCCCGTGAATCCCGGGGATGTGTTCGCCTTCGGTTCCAAGGCTCGTTTCCGCATTGACGCCCTTGGGGTGTCGGGAGATTCCCCGACGGGCGGGAGCACAGACGGCGGAGCCGACGGCGCGACCTTGCCGGGGGACGGCGAGACGAAAGCGATGACGCAGGGGGGGACGTTCGCTACCCGCATGCCGAATTCCGCCGATATGACATATGCGACGAGGCCGGCGCCATCCGCCGCCGATGTCACGTTCGCTACAAGGATGCCGTCCAAGTCGTTCAACACCACCTTCGCCACGCGTCCTGCTCCGGACGCGGAAGTGATCATGGCATCCGCCCCGTCCGACCTGGATCCGGACGCCACGGGGATGATCTCCACGGGTGTGTCGTCAGGAGCGGCCGGATTCGCCGATACTCCTACGGGCATGCTTGAACCGTCAACCCAGACCGGAGCATCCGAGGCGGACGGTGCGACCCAGGTCATGCAGACGCGGGCCGGGTCGATGGACGAGATAGAACGCCACAAGAAGCTGATGGCGCAGAAAAAACGCGTGAGACGTTCCCTGATGGCCGCCGCAACGGTGCTGTTCCTTGCCATGCTCGGCACCGTGGTGTGGATCCGTTGGCCCAAATCGGAGCTTGTGCTTTCCGTCCCGCTGAAGGCCGGCACCGACGATCCGGACATAGCGCATCATGTGATGAAGTCCGAAGCGGGAGCGAATGCGTTCGTCGTTGATTTTCCGGTTGACGCAAAGCGCATGAAAAAAAGCGGCGACGGGGACGGACCCGTTTTCTTCGTGTCGACATTCACGGGCCGGGACCGTGATGTCCCGTTTCGGCTGAAGGCATCGCGACGCAGGGACAAGGCCGAAATGCGCCTGTCCCTCGAGGATTCGTTTTCGGCCAAAAAGTCGGAGCTCGCTTCCGGACTGGGGGTTGATTTCCTTTCGCCCGCCGAATGGCCGGCAGGCGTATTCTTTTTCGAGCTGGAGCATCCCCAGTCGTGTGTGATCCGTCTTCAGAGGGGGACCCGTTTCGCCAGAAGCGAATATCTGGTTGACCGTGACGGGGTCAAGTGGCACGGGATTTTCATCCTCATCCGCGACCACGACACCATATATACGGTGGAACGCGAGATCCCGGAATCGGAATGGCCGAGGGGGAAGTGGCTGCTCAGGGCGGATTCCAACATCCAGCTCTACCCCGCATTCATGCGGTCCCGGTGGGAGTCGCCGGGCGAGGCACAGTTGATCAAGGGCCGTTCCGAGCGCGAGCTTGTCGAATATGTCACGCACGAGCTGGACAGGAAGCAGCCTCGGGTGTCCGAATGGTTCAGCATAAAAAAGGCGCTGGATACGCTTGTGGTGCTGACGTGGGGCAGGCGGGATGCTGATGTGAGGACGGTTGCGGACTGCCTGAAAAGGTTCCGTGCGGTGCAGGACAGGACCTACAGGAGGTTCATGAACGAATTTGAGGTGGCGAAGATAAACGCCATCTCTGGCTCGGAAAGGCAAACGGCGATACGTGATGATTGCCGCAGCGTGTTTTCAGCCGATCCGTCCGATATGAGGTTCATTCTGTCAAACGATCCGGAGAAATGGCCGTGTCTGGAAAAAAATTGATGCTTTATCTCCGGTGCGGAGAGGAAACAATCTCAACCGTCGAGCTGGTCCGCGGATGCGCTGAGCTGTCCGTCGGCCGTTCGCATTCATGTGCGCTCCGTACGCCGCAGGACGACCATTCCGTCAGTGCGAAACACGCCCGCATCTTCTGGAAGTCGTCGAATGTGTACATCGAGGACTGCGGAAGCAAAAACGGGATATACGTCAATGGTGTGCGCATCACAAAGCCCGTGAGACTGAAGGATGGCGGAATTTACTGCATCGGAGGATGCCGTCTCGTCGTTTCCAAAAAGTCGGGCGCGGAGATCCGGCGTAATGACAGATGCCATAAGATTGAGTTCCTGAACGGTGACCGGGCCCATGATATCGTAGACATAAAGCCGAAGGCCGACTCGACGGGCGGGCTTTTCACGCTGGGTCTCGATCCGGGGAATGACATCGTCCTTCCCGACATGCTCGTTTCGCGCCGGCATGCCGCGTTTCTGGTCAAGCGGGACGGAGCCTGCTGGATACAGGATCTTGGCAGCCGAAACGGCACGTACGTCAACGGGGAGAAGCTTGAGGGCAAGGAGCGCTTTCTCCACGACGGCGACAAGGTGTCCATCGCCTATTTCGATTTCCGCTTTCTCCACAAGGACGTCTCTCACACCAGAGCGCATCTTTGGACCAAGCTCGGAGTGCTCGCAGTTCTGGCCATAATAATCACGACCGGCGTCGTCATCCGCGAATTCATAGTGAAGCCGCCATCCCGCATATACAGGGATCAGGCTTTCAGATATGCGGCCGAGGAGAATTTCTCATCCGCATACGTTGCCGTCACCAATGCGGTAAATGCGCGTAACGGCGAGACGGAGCGGATGCAGAACGAATCGCTGGCGGCCCAATTGAACGCGTGGGCGGGCACCTATGACGGATGGAAGGCGGCCATGGGCCATCTGTCCGCAGGAAGATTTGTTGAAGCCAGGGTGAAGATCGGCGAATTGATGTCCGATCCCGGAAACTGGACATGGAACACCTCCACCGCTGTGAGCATGCGGAGGGATGCCGAGTTTGCCGGGAATCTCATACGCCGGCTCCACAATGCGGCGGACACCATGAAGCATCAGGGCCTGGAGGTGCGCGACAGGGTGGCCGAAGGGATAAAGGAGATAGATCGCTATCTGTCGGAGAACGAAGGAGGTTTCAAGGGGAAGGACTATTTGTCCCCTGCGATCAAGGCTCTTGCGCAGTTGAGGGCCAAAATGTCTGACTTGAGCAGTGGGTTTTCCCGCATAGACGATTCACTGTCGAAAATCGACCGCGTGAATCCTGATTTCACCCAGGCGGTCGAAGTGCTGGAGAAAGTGTCGGTCTCTGCAAAACTCTCGATCGGTGTTCGCGAGTACGCTCGATCTCTCCTGCCTGTCTGCAAGTCGTTCCTTGAGACGCAGTCCTTCCTGAGGCGCGAGTTCGCCGCCGTTACTGACATGGATTTCGTCGAGGTCAACCGCATGCGGACGTCACTGCCGCTGCCCGAAAAAAACGACTGCGTCCGTTTTACGCTGTTTTCAGATGCTCGGGATGCCTTTATCGCAAAGCATGAGTCGTATCAGATGGAGGCGTCACTGCTGGCCCCGATGGTGAGAAACATGAATGAGGCGGGCATCCGCAACGGGAGCACAGGGTCCCTGCTGGATTTCGTGACCTCCGCGCAGTCCTGGGACAAGGCATTGGGATTCGACTGCTTTTCGGGCAGATTCCCCGAGTCGAGCCGTCATGACCCGAACAGCGTATATGATGAGCTCTGCGGAATCGAATGCACCTACGAAAATCTGCGAAAGCTCCCGAAGGCCCCAGGGCGACAGACGGACGTGCGGATGAAGTTCATCCCGAAGACCCAGAAGGCAAGGATGATATTCGGACAGATAAAGACGTTCATCGGCGTGCTCGATCGTCCTGAAGGCCGACAGTTCCAGACAGGCAGGCTTGGAGAGCTGTACGCGACCTCCATGAAGATATCGGAAATGCGGGATTCCCTTGTTTCCCAGCTGAAGGCGCGATGTGAAAAAGGCCTGACAAAAGGTTCAAGGCTGACGAGAGAGAGGATCGTCGCGGGATTCTTTGCCGAATACTTCTCCGATGAACCGTCCTATGCCGATCTCAGAGCCTTGGAAACCTCTTTCAAGACGCTGGAAAGACAGATGAACGCCCTGAATGAAAAGTATGATACGGAATCGGATCCGGAGAAACGGCTTGCAATCCGCAAGGAAATCCTCAGCAAGGGCATTCCCGGTGGTGAATCCGTCCGGAAACGTTGGGTGGAGTCGATGGAATGAACCGGTTCCGTACACAGATGGATTCATCGGGATCAGGTGTGTCCGGTATACGGACACGGGCGGAGTCGTCTGCCCGTAAAACCACTGGCGGATGCTTTTGGCACGGTTTTTGCTTATGTAATAGTGTCATGAAAAACATTGTCCATAAAACAACTTCGGAAAAGGGCTCGATCATGCTTGAGTACGTGATTGTGATGTGCGGGCTGGGTGCCGCCGCCGTTGTCTTCATGAACAGGGCTTTTTATGACGTCCAGACGGGCTTCGGTCCTCTGGGCCAGCAGATTGTGGCGTTTTATCAACGGACATTGGGCGGGTTATCGCTTCCCGTTCCTTGATTCCAGCAACGATTCAAGCGAAAAGTCAACAAAAAAGAAAAACAAAAAAGAAAAAGGAGAAAACCATGAACAAGAACAAGAAATCCCTCGGTGTCGTCACGCGTGCCAAGAAAACCTTCCTCGGCCGTGTCCTGTGCCGCGTTCTCGGTGAGGAAACCGGCGCGGTGATGATGGAATACGTCGTCGTGGCGGTGCTGATCGCAGCCGCTGTCGCCACAGGCGCCTGGTTCTTCGGAAAGGACATCTTGAACATGTTCGGTGTGGCTGGACGCGCGGCCACCAGCGACATCACAGAGGCCCGTCAGCTTCAGGATGCGGCTCGTACGGAATCCAAGCGCGGGCACAACCAGGCGACGACCCAGGACAAGAAGTTCATCGATGTCAGGGAGGCGACGACCGCCGGAAGCACCGACAACCTGTAACCGTCAGGGTCTGCGACCATGCCCATCTCCTGGATCATATTCCGCGCACTGCTGCTGACGCCTTGGCTTGGATATCTGTGCCGGAGCGACGTGAAGTTCCGCCGCCTGCCCAACGTCTGGACGTTGGGCGGGCTTGCGGCGGGGCTTTTCGTCCAGTCCGCCTGGTGGGGATGGGCCGGGTTCAAGGACGGTCTTGCCGCCGCCGGCGTGGCCGTCCTGTTTCTTCTCCTGCCGTTCCTCGTCCGCGCAGCGGGTGCCGGGGATGTCAAGATGCTTGCGGCGTGCGGGGCGTTTCTCGGCCTTCGCTCGATGCCGATGTTTCTGATGGCTGTTTCGTTCGCCGGGCTGTTCGTCGCCCTGTGGATGATATGCCGTCGACAGGTCACCGCCGCGCGCCTCAAGCATGCGTTCAGGACGCTTTTCGACTGGCGCTATGACAGAAAGGCCGGAAAGGCCGCTCTGCCGACAAGGGATGACGAGCGCGCACGCGTACCGTTCGGAGTGGCTATCGCCATAGGTACGTGGGCGACGTTGATCGCGGAGGCCTGCCTGTGAAGCGCGGATCGGTATTGATGGAGACGGTGATCGCGATGCCGATTCTGCTGCTGCTGATTTTCGGCGTCATCCAGTTTGCGCATATCTGGACTGCGCGCCAGATGACCGCCTATGCCGCATACTGCGCCACCCGTGCGGTGATGATCGTGCCGCCGGAGGAGCAGAAGAGCGCCGCGCAGAACGCGGCGGAGGTCGCGCTTTCCTGGATGAATCTCGCAGACAGCAAGAATGACGATGTCACGATTCCCGGGTGGGGGAGGATAAATGGGGCGGGCACATCCGACCATGGCCGTAGGCGGACCTCCGTGACGGTCCTGGAGGATGGAACGGACGACGACTTCCAAGTGTCGTCGGTTCAGGTGAAATTCAAGTTCCCCTTGCTGATTCCCGCGATGGCGATCAACAAGATCATCGCGCGCGCGGCGGTTTCTGGCGCTTCGCTCGCCAAAGGGACGGGGGATTTCTACGGTGACCTGGACAGCTCGGCAGGCAACCCTGACCTGATCGACGGCTGGCCGTACATCGAGCTGACGGAGACATGCGTCCTTCCGATGCCGTATTCGACGGCCAGATTCCCGGCTGATGCCTTTGACGGGGTGAACATCCGCGATGGAGGCGGTTCATGATGCTGCGGACGCTGCGAAACAAGGTCATCCGCCTCGGACGGGATGAGGAAGGCGCCGCGCTCGTGGTGACGCTTGCGGTGTTCATGTTCATGTGGCTCGTCTGCATCGGCGTCTTTGCGGTCGGCACGGCGGTCAAGACCCGCACCCATCTGCAGAACGCATGCGACGCTGCCGCGTATTCGGCCGCAGTCGTCCAGGCCGACACGCTTTCGCGCATCGCCACCATCAATCGCGCCATGAGCTGGGCGTACGTACAGATGACCCGCCGTCAGATGGACTACATCGTCTACAAATGGCTTGAAAAAACGTCCCAGAAATACGCCGCTGACGAGAGCATGACGAAAAGTTTGCATTTGGCGCACAGCAGCCTGGCAATCTGTCCTTGGAGGCGGCTGGTGCCGAATGTCGGATGGTACATAGGAAGCGGAAGACAACTGCGCTTCGTTGACCTGAACGGGAGCCATAACGTTTCCATCGATAGGGTCAGGAATGCGCTCGGTGATTTTTCATTAAATTGGATTCGCAGGCAAGAAGCGTCGTTTTATGACGAGAATAAAGGAATGCTGAATATAAGCGGTTTGAGGAATCAAATTGTCGATGATAAGACCGCCATAGCGAGAATGAACAGCGCTGAGGATGAATTGCTGAGAAAGTTGCCTGAGAGAGTGAACGGCATTGTTGATGAAGTGATATATGCGAACATCAAGGAATTTCCGGCTGCAGTCAACGAACGACATAAAGTATGGTGCAGGAATGATTTTACGAGGATATTGGGCCCTGATGCATGGGAGGAAGACGTTTTTATCGGTTTTGTAAGAAATGGAGATGGTTTGCGGCGCTATCGAAACGCAGGCTTAACATTCGAAACGGGATACAATACGTGGTTCCCGTTGGGCGGAGGTGCTTCTTCAGCTGAAGGTTTTGTGCGTAATTATGTGCAGCGGCCATCATGCCTTAAAGCTAGCTGGGATTGGTGGTGGCAGGGATGGCAGTGCTATAGTGATCAATACGGGCATCATTGCGTTCGGGGAAAAAGAGGGGAAGGGAGAAGTGCAGTATTGGGGAGAGACGCTGCAGATCCCCAGTTTTATGGACAGACGGCATGTCCAAGAGTCTTGAGGAAATCATACTTTGGGGAGAAAGGCACAATATCGGTGGGAATTTCCGTCGATAACACCAATCCCTGGGCAGACGTGTTGGGGTACGCCGGGAACGTGCTCGGCGGAATCTATTCGGCGTTCAATCCGTTCATCACGGACACGGTCGTGTTCGCTTCTGCAAAGGCAGGGTACAAATACCTCGGCAAAGATCCATCTTCACGTGAATACAGGATCGATTGGGATGAAGGCAATCAAGAATGGAACCTTTGCCAGAGTGATTGGGATGCCGTGCTCATTCCCGTCAGGATGGCGAAATCGCCGGCGACAGATGGGCGTTGGGGTGCGGCTGGCAGATTTCTGTACGATTGGGCGTCTGAGTTGGGCGTTGACGTCGATCTTTGCTTTGCCGGCGGAACCTGGACGCCTTCCGACGAGAGGCCAAAGGCGTTCCATGAATGGAATAAGTTGGGGGCTGCCCCGCGGCATGCCGAACAGGTCAATGCCCGGTGGCAGGTGGAAAACAATGCCCAGACCCTGGATTGGGATAAGTTGACGGACAGGATGTTCCATTGAGGAGAAGAGAAATGAGAATGTCCGAAAGAGGTTCCGTGCTGATGGAGTTGATTGTGGTGTTCCCGATCTATCTTGTCCTCTTTGGCGGCGTCTTCATGATCGGGGACATGCTTGTCAAATCGATCCGTCTGGTCTCAGCCGACAGGATTGCTGCGTTTGACGTGCAGAACAGCGCCGCCAACGGATGGCAGGGTGTTTTGTCCGGGCTTTTCCACAAAAGCCGTGAAGTTGCGGATGACGGATCCCCGGCGGATAGGCTTGCTAAAGAGTCGACGAGTCAATATTATGCCGATACTGAGGTCGAAGGGCCGTTCTCGCTCCGTGCGGCAGTTACGGTCCGGAATGATTATGCGTTGTCCGGAGACGGGACGCGTGGACGGCTCGCATATGCGGATTGGTTTTTCAAGAATTCGGTCCGCGCCCCGTCGGCGACGGATGACATGGGGCAGCTTCTTTTGGGAAACCGCGTTGCGATGTATTCCAAGGATACTAACGTTAGACGTGCGTATGCGTATAACTATTACACACTGAAGAGGGTGAAATATGCGGTATCCGAGCACACCTGGCGTGACAACTGGCGACCGATTTCCGACATCGTAAACAGTCGCGCCACTAGATCGCGATGGTACCAAGGAGTCTACAAAGAGAACTGGCATGACGATGTGAATGATGGTGCCAATTCGAAAAAGTCTACGCATCCGACGGGTGTGTTTGCCGAATATAACCGCTACGGCACCTTCGTCGATTGGAGCAATTGAAAAATACAGAGGAGTATCTTATGAAAAAGTCAAAGATGATGGCGATATCCATGTTTTGCGCACTGAGTGCCGCGATTTCCGTCGCTGCCGATCCGATCCGGCTTAAGTCCGGGGAGATAGATCCGTTGGCCGCGGCTGCGAGAGTGTTCGTGTCCGCAATGACCACGACCGCGAATCCCGCAGGAGAAAACGTCTATATCGTGCAGTGCAAGGGTGTGATAACCTCGGCATGGCGCAAAGGACTGATCACCAAAGGCGCCCGTGTGCTCCGCTATGTTCCGGAGAACGCCTATCTCGTGGCTGCGGATGCTGCGGCCGCAGCCGCCATCAGGGGCGGGTCTGATTTCTCCTATTTCGGCGAGTACCGTCCGGAACATAAGCTGTCGGGCGCGGCGGACGCCGTCATGGCGCAGGCGAAGTCCGTCACCGCCGCCGGATCCGGCGCGGAGGGCGATGCCGTTGCGGCGGAGTTCGTCATCTCGCTTTTCGATGCGACGTTCACCGACGTCGTGACCGAAAGGATTTCGGCTCTTGACGGTTGTTCGGTATCCGGATCCGGATCGGGTTCCGTCATCCGGGCCAGACTCACGCAGGCGGGGCTTGCCGCAGTCGCTTCCTGGAGCGAGGTGGAATGGGTCGAACCGTTCGTCGCACCCGAACTTCTCAATAACGTGGCGGTCGATGCCGCGCGCATGAATGTCCGCTCCGTCTGGCCGTCGGGGGCGAGCGGATTGGGATTGACGGGAAGGGGACAGGTGGTCGCGGTCGCCGACACGGGGCTGGATACGGGAAACGCGTCGACCGTCCACCGGGATGTCCGCGGCCGCATATCGCGGACATACGGTGTGGGGAGAACGGGGCAGTGGGATGATCCTGACGGACACGGAACTCATGTGGTCGGATCGGTGCTCGGCAGCGGTGCGGCGTCCTCCTCGTCGTACAGGGGCGTCGCATACGAGTCTACGCTGATCATGCAGTCCATTCTGAATTCAAGCGGTGGGCTTTCGGTTCCGTCCGATCTTAATGTTCTTTTCAGTCAGGCATATAACGACGAGTCGGGGAAAAAAGGCGCGAGGCTACATTCGAACAGCTGGGGGTCTGGGAGTCAGAGCTACAGTTGGCTGCTTGGCGCCTACAACTACAGCAGCCAGGATATCGATCAGTTCTGCTTTGAGCACCCAGACATGCTGATATTTTTCGCGGCGGGCAATTCCGGCATAGACTACGACGAGGACGGCGTGATCGACGAAGACTCTCTCTGCAATCAGGCTACCGCGAAAAACTGCATGTCGGTCGGTGCGGCCGAGAACCAGCGGACGAGCGGGGGGTATTCCGGTTACAAATGGGGGCAGGCCTGGCCATACAATTTTCCGGAAAGTCCGATTTCGGGCGACTACATATCGAGACCGGCCGTCTCCGGCAAACAGGGCATGGCCGCGTTTTCAAGCCGCGGTCCCTGCGATGACGGACGCATCAAACCCGATATCGTGGCACCGGGAACAGACATCCTTTCGATGCGGTCCTCCGTTGGTGAAGGCATGTGGGGATACTACAACTCGTATTACCAGTATTCCGGCGGCACGAGCATGGCAACGCCTCTCGTTGCCGGAACGGCTGCTGTGGTTCGTCAGTGGCTCGTCGAGCGCAAAGGGTTGGCGAACCCCGACGGCGCGACGGTAAAGGCCGTAATGCTGGCAGGTGCGAAAAGCCTTACCCCCGGGCAGTACGGCACGGGGGTTGCGCGCGAGATCCCCGCTTCCTATCCGAACAACGTCGAGGGCTGGGGACAGGCGAATCTCGGCAATTCCGTCGCAAACGACAACGGCGTGGAGGTCTTTGACGGACGCGTGATATCGACCGGCGAGTCGCACACCTATAAATTCAAGGTCTCGGAACCGGGATCGGAACTCGCTTTCGTTCTTGCGTACGCCGACGCGCCTGCATCGCTGTCCGCAAGCAGGCAGCTCGTGAACGATCTTGATCTTCTGGTCACTACGCCTTCGGGACGGAAAATCTATCCCAATTCGCGGTCTTCCGCCGATCGCGTCAACAATGTCGAAGGCGTACGCGTGTCATCGGCCGAAACCGGCGACTACACCGTGAAGGTCACCGGATATTCGGTGAATACGCCGATGTCGACCTCCTGGACGGGCGGCAAGGAGGACGCGACGCGCTATTCACTTGTGGTCAACGGCGCTGTCACGGCTCCGACCATCGAACTTCCCGACCCGCCGGACATCTACATCCCTACATACGGGACATCTTCGTCCAACGAGTCGTACATAAAGGTCGAGTGGGGTTCGGTGGCAGGAGCCTCCTCCTACGACATCTACAGGTCGGAGACGAATGTCCGTCCCTCGTCTCCGTTCCGTACCGGCGTATCCTCGCCGTATCTTGATTACGCTTCGTCAAGCGGCCTCGTGCCAGGCAAGAAATATTACTATTGGGTGTCTGCGGTGAACTCCGCCGGTACGAGCTACAGTTCCTCCGATTGGGGTAATATCGCGGTCGTTCTCTCGCTCGGCCGCGACTCCGTGGAGTTCACGGCCGCCGGAGGATCGGTGTCGGTGTCCGTGTCGGCGAATTCTTCCTGCGAGGCGACGGTGTCCGAGACGACATGGCTTACCGTATATTCATCCGGAACGTCGGGCGGCGGTTCGTTCGTCCTGGAGGCGGAGGAGAATGATTCACAATCCGAACGTGATGCCGTGGTGCGCATAGTCGCGGGCTCCGATACGGATTATCCCGTCACCCGTACGGTGACGGTGTCGCAGGGTGCGGCGGCCCCGGAGTTCGTAATCGTCAACCACGTGCTTGTCGGCTATAACGGTAGCGGCGGAG
Organism: Kiritimatiellia bacterium; assembly: GCA_045595285.1. Classification (GTDB taxonomy): domain Bacteria; phylum Verrucomicrobiota; class Kiritimatiellia; order RFP12; family UBA1067; genus UBA1731. Next base: position 28,098 of record JAZOAC010000120.1, read on the forward strand.
TTGTGACGATTCCCGCAGAGGCTCATTCGATCGGGGCATCGGTGTTCAAGAACAACGGCACCGTTACCGGCGTGATCTTCCATGACGGGGTCACAAATGTGTGCGATTCCGCGTTCTATGGCTGCAACGCCCTTGAGACGGTCGATTTCGGCGAAGGCCTGCGTGAAATCGGAGGGTGGGCGTTCCAGAATTCGGGATTGCGCTCGATTTCGTTGCCCGATTCGCTGGAGCGGATCGGGACCTCCGCGTTCTTCTCCTGCAAGAGTCTCGTATCCGCCGATCTCGGATCGGGCGTCAAGACGCTCCGCTACGGCGTATTCTATCTCTGCAGCGCGCTGAAGGAGATCTCGATCCCGGACAGCGTGACGGATATGGAAGACGGGCATACTTTCTACTGGTGTTCGTCGCTGGAGTCCGTTACGTTCGGAAGCGGACTGAAGGAGATCCCGAGGAACTGCTTCTTCGACTGTGCGGCCCTCAGATCCGTTACGGTCCCCGGCACCGTGGAGAGTCTCGCGTTCCGCGCGTTTTTCGGATGTACGGCCCTTTCAGACCTGACGCTCACCGACGGCGTCCGGAAGCTGGGCGAGAACGTCTTTGACGACTGCACAGCTCTCCGTTCCGTTGTCATACCTCGTAGCGTGACGGAAATAGGAAATTACGCGTTCATCGGATGCTCGGGCCTCACCAATGTCACGTATATGGGGAATGCGCCTGCCGTGCAGCCGGGCATCTACCGGCATACGCCGTCCGCGCTGGTGTCGTACGTCCCCGTCGGCTCCACCGGATGGAACGGAACCGCTGGCTCAACCGTTCTGCCGGCCGTGTTCCCCGCCGATGGCGGCGATGACGCCAGGGCCATATACATGCCCGGTCCTCCGGCAATCCCCGTTCTGACGGTGACGACACGTGATTCCACCGCGAACGAAAGCTACATCGGAATTTCCTGGACGTCCGCCGACGGTGCCCTGTCATACAATCTGTACAGATCGGAGAGCGGCGTAAGGCCTTCGACGCCGGTGAAGACCGGGGTCACGTCGCCGTACCGCGATCAGGCCAATGCCTCCAGGCTCAATCCCGGCGTGCGCTACTACTATTGGGTTGAGGCGATAAACGGGAGCGGATCCTCGTTCAGCTCATCCGATTGGGGGAACATCAGCGCGGTGAATCCGCCGAACGCGCCTGACGTACCTGTTGCGACGGGGGACGAAAACGGCGTTCCCGTGTCGTGGGGCGCCGTTGACGACGCGGATTCCTACAGAATCTACAGGTCAGCTTCGTACGGTGGTGCGGGGACGATCATCGCGGACGCGTTGACGGCGCTGGAATACACGGACTTCACCGCCGTGCCCGGTATCGATTACTGGTACCGCGTGGCGGCGGTGAACGAGGGCGGGGAATCCGTCAGCGATCCGGTCTCGGCATACAGACGAATCGCCTTGTCGGTGCCGACGGACGCATTGACCTTCCCCGGCTCCGGTTCGGCGGTGGAGGTTGCGGTGTCCGCAAACACGGAATGGTCCGCCGAATCGTCGGCATCCTGGTTGACGCTTTCCGTGACCGGTGGCGAAGGCGACGGCCCGCTCGCCGTGACGGCTTCCGAGAATCCTGCGTTGGAACCGCGTGACGGCATGGTCGAGATCACGGCCGGCCGCGGGACGGAGCACCCCGTTTCGGTTGTCATCGCGGTGTCGCAGTCTGCTGCGGACAGGACGCCCGAAGCCGGGAACGGCGTAATCAACGGGTTGGAGGTAAAACGCTATTGGCCGGATACGACATCGGGCAGAATGCTCGAATGCTCGTTCGATTTCGCACTCGGAGACGGGGTTGAATCGATGCCTGTCGAATTCAGGGTGGTTGATGTCGCCAGCGGATCGGATATCACAGAAGAATGCTCTTTTTACGATATAGGCGCGAATGAATATGGGGATTCCTTTGAAAACGGATCCGTGATGACGGCCGGGTTCAAGAAACTGCGTGTCGATCATTATGAATACGAGGGATGCAAGACGGTTGTTTTGAGCGTCCGTGTCGAAGACGGGGAATGGGTCGACACTCCTCCGGTCAAGGTGCAGTTCGGCAGTCGGATACTCGCTTCCGGTAAGGAAAGCTTCTATGACGGAACGAGGCATTTCACGACAAACACGCTTCTGATGGCGAACGGATACTATGACTTCTCCTTGAATCCGCTGCAGGAGGATCCTGCATCCGCATTCGGATTCGTCTATGTCGAAAATTCGCAGGATGTCGTCGTCGAGGACGGCATCATAACGACCAATACGGTATGGACGGCGGACGTGCTTCATCTTCTGAGAGGGGATGTCACGGTGCCGGACGGCGTTACGTTGACGATCTGCAACGGAGCGCATGTCCGTCTTGCAGGTGCTGTCAGGATCTATATCCTTGCGGGCGGCTGCCTGAAGCTCCAGGGGACTTCGTTCGAGAATTGGGCAATGGATGATGCTGACGGGGATAATATATATCCGCTGTCCGCAGCCGATGCTGTCTGGTTTGAGGATGGTGCAGCGAGTGCCCTTGCAGGTGAGATAAGCGGAAGCTACAATGACTACAGCGGGGATGAGACCGTAGGATTTTCGTTCCAGCAGTCCTATACCGCCGGCGAGAAGGTCGGGGATCTTCCGGTGCCTGATATTTCCGTGCCGGGATGCACCTCCGACGGATGGAAGTATCGGGATGCCGATTATGCGCTTCAGCCGGTGGATCCCGATACGGTGATGGATGTCGGTGCGTTCGGATGTGAATATTTGCCGCTGAACGTGCAGGTCGAGTTGAGCTGGGTGCCGGCGATGCCGGCGAACGTCCATGCGATCACCTCCGGCGGCGGTATCGAGGAGTATAATGTCGGGCGACAGGTGATCATCCGGTGGGACACTGCGGTGAGCCCTACGGTGACCGGTCATCAGATAAGACTGTTTGGTGAAGGTGAAACGCTGTCCGACGAGGATTGGCAGTACGTATCCGGTGCCGAACATATCTGTTACGATGTGCCGATCGAGGTGGGGATACAGGGCGGAGAACGGGTTTATTGCCAGATTCGTGCCATGACGGATTCCGCATTCGGAGAGACGCTGGAGTTCTCTTTCGTCCTGCCGCTGGTGTTCGAACTTCCTGCGACGTCTGCCTCTGTCGGCGAGTTCGGCGGATATGACTCCGTTCACGTTACGGCTAACGTGGACTGGACCGCGGAGTCTTCTGCCGACTGGATTGCGGTCGAGTATGATGGAAGCTCCTTCTCCTATACGGTAGGGGAGAACCCCGGGGAAGTCCGCTCCGGCCGGATCGCGGTCACCGGCGGCGGAATCACGAAATCGTTCACGGTCATACAGGGCGCCGGCGAGATCGAGATCACGAAGACGGCCGATCCGGTCATCAGTCCGGCGGACGGGTGTGTCTTCGAATCTGATACATGCCTTGTCTCGATAGAATGTGACACTGCAGGTGCGCAGATCTATTACACCACGGACGGCTCCGAGCCATCTGCCCTTTCCGGCAGGCTGTATGCCTCGGCTTTCGAGATAGCGGAAACGACCGTCATCAAGGCGATCGCGGTATCCGACGGCCTCGAGGACAGCGAAATGAAACAGGCGACTATCATAAAGGCGGGCGAGCTGACGCTCGATGATGCCCTTGACGTCACGAACGTCACAGCCGTCTGCGGCGGAGACGCGAACTGGTGCGCAGTCATCGACGGTACGGCCGTCAGGGGGTCGTCTGCGAGAAGTGGACGCATCTCTTTGGGACAGAGATCGACGCTGTCCGTCTCCGTGAGCGGTCCGGGGACGCTTTCGTTCCGCTGGAAGACGGATTGCGTGTCGGACGTGTCGGGCAATTACGGATACGATCTAGGTGCGTTTTCGGTTGACGGTTCGACACTGTCGCGGATCGACGGCACCACCGGCTGGCAGACAATGACGGTTCCCGTGGAGGGAGCCGGGTCCCACGTCCTGCAATGGTCCTACATCAAGAACGATCGTGATGAAGGCATGTTCGTCGGCGAGGATTGTCTTTGGGTTGACTACGTGGTATGGACACCTTCCGGTGCTGGAAGCGGGGACGTGGACGTGGACATCGGCGACGGCAAGTCGATCTCCATCCCCCGCTCCTGGTTCGAACAGTACCCTGAACTTCTGGAGAAGTACGGCAGCGCTGCGGCGATGGCGGCGGCGAAGAGCGGAAAATCCGACTGCTCCGGCAACGCGCTGTACATCTGGCAGGATTATGTGGCCGGTACGGACCCGTTGGATCCCACGTCCGTATTCAAGGTGACGGCGTTCTCGGTCGTCGACGGCAAACTGTCCGTTTCGTGGACTCCCGACCTGAACGAAGGAGGCAGCAGGTCGGAGCGCACATACAGCATATTCGGTGCCGAAAGTCCGGGACAGGATGGCTGGACCCTGATAGAGTCCGATTCCCCGGACGCAAAGTACAGATTCTTCAAGGTGACGGTGGAGATGAAATGACCCTGACGGTAAAGAGCGCGATCGCGTGTGCGGCGGTTGCGGCGGCGGCGTTTGCCGCCGTCGCCGCTCCGTTTAGGCTGCCTCCCGGCGCATCTGCGGAAAAACCCGTCGGGGATGCGAAAGGGTGGCACTGCAACGGCACGTTGGGGCTTTCTTTCCAGCAGGCGCAGAGAAGGCTTGCGGCTGCGGTCGCTGCGGCCGGGTGGACGCATCTGCACACGATCGAACTGGGGAAAGACCGTGTTCTTGAAGCATGGAGCAGGGCGGACGAGGAACTTACGGTCATGATATGGAGGATATCCTCGAGGGAAAGCGCCTTTTCGTACGGTGTGAGCAAAAAAGCAGGAGCAGACAATTTCGGAGGACCTGAAAAGGTGGGGGGACGATGAGCCCGTTTGGATACATAAAAGCGGCGGCCTTGAGCGATGTGGGCCGCAAGCGCAAGAACAACGAAGACAATTTCGGTGCATTCCCGTCGATTGGCGTTTGGTGCGTGGCTGACGGCATGGGCGGCGGAGACGACGGGGAAGTCGCGTCCGCAGCAGTCGTGCGTGAAATAGAGGGATTCGCATCGAAGTTCGCATTCCCTTCGGGGGGTGCATATTCGGCTGATGATCTTGCTCGAGGAATCGCCGATGCAGTAGATGCGGCGTCGGCATGGATATTCGACCGGACAAAGGAATTGCGCCTGTCGAGCTGCGGTTCAACTGTTGTGGGAGTTGTGCTGGATGCGGTTTCCCCTGGCAAAGCGGTTGCATTCCATGCCGGCGACAGCCGACTTTACCGAATTCGGGGAAAGAAGATAAAGCAGATAACCACGGATCATTCAGCAGCTGAACTCATTGGAGCAAAAGATGAGTCGAAGGTGAATCCGATGTTCAGAGGGATGGTTCTCAGAGCTGTAGGCGTCAGACGAAATGTTGATGTTGAACTGACTGATTTCGATGTCAAGCGGGGTGATCGCATACTGATATGCAGTGATGGGCTTTCTCGCATGGTGCCAGATCGTGAGTTGGTGAAGATATTGTCGGCTGAAACGGAATGTGAAAAGGCCGTCGCTGCCATGGTGGCGGCCGCCAATGAGGCGGGAGGCGTGGACAACATAACCGCCATTCTCCTTGAGATAGGGAATCTGCCTGAGGCGTTGGCGAAGATTCCGTTTCCGTTTGACAGGGTCGATACGAACACTGCATCCACAGGCATCGGAACGGAAGATTCCGCAACGCAGGATACGGGTGAAGTGACGCGCATGACAAACTGTCCAGACGATATTGTGTTCGGAGAGGCGGAATCTCAGACGCATGATCAGGCTGACGAACCCGATAGGCGAATGCCGGAAGGACATCGGATATGTCCCCGGATGTTAGTTGGCGCAATGGTTGCGGTGTTGGCGGCGTCGCTTGTGGTGTTTTTCTTTGTCCGGAGCGATCCAGACGCATCCGCGGGAAAGGAGACGACATCGGAATGTGCAGTTTCAGCGTCTGATTCCAACGCCGCCCAAAGGAGCGTTCGCAAGATCGAGCCATCTGCGCCTCGGCCTGTCGAGACTGCAACGGTTACGCAATCTGTTTCGCGTGCAGATTTGCGAACCGTGGTAAAGCCTGTTATGCTTCCCTTCCGGGGGAAGGAGCTCCAAAACGTTTCGTCTGAAACCGGGAAAACGCAAAAGGTGAATGGTCGGACATCCGTGTTGCCGCAGGCCATCAATGTTTCGACGGCTTCCGTGCCGACCGTTTCCGCCAAGCTGAAACCGGTGAATCTGGAATTCGAGGCACTTGCCGCCGTCTGCGGGAAAGAGCAGCTGTCGGCCTTTGTTGCCTATGTGCGGCGTCGGATCGAGAAAGATGCTGAACGGTTTGATTTTTCGGAACAGATGAAACGTGCTTCGTCCAGCGCTCGGTCTGTGGTGCGGTTGAAGGATGTAAAGTCGGTGTCAAGATTCATGGTGGATTTTAAATATGTTCTGCAGTCCCTTGGAGATCCGGCGAAGTTCGTCAGAGGCGATAAGGCGCTGAATGCTGCATGGAGCGAAATCGCTGACGGAGATGTTGAGACGCCGTCTGCGGTCAGGGCGGCTGTCAAGGTGCTTGGCGAGATGCCGGAGGCGTTGGAATGACGGAGTTGCGTGTAGAGCGCATAGGTGGATTCAAGGTCCTTGATTCGCTGCATGGAGCGTCCGGAAGTCAAGGGACGCTTTACCGTGCTGTATGTGAGGTTCCGCCGTTCCCAGGGATCAATCCTGGCGAGATTGTCGCGCTGAAGACAATGTCGGCTGTCGATGAAGACGGATCCCAGTTCCGTAGATTGAAAAAGCGCACTGATGCGCTCGCTGCTATAGATCATCCGAATGTTGTCAGATATCGGGGCTGCTTCTCCTTGGTGGATGCTTTCAATTCCGTTCACGTTGTGGTGATGGAATGTCTTGAAGGGGAGACTCTCAAGGATCGCTTGAGGGATAATCCTGAAGGACTGGATGTAGATGAGGTGATGCGTATAGCCAATGGCATTGTGGCGGCCTTGGTGGAGACGTCTGCTGCAGGCATTGTCCATCGGGATATCAAGCCGAGCAATGTGTTCCTCTGCAGAGACGGAGGGGTTAAATTGATTGACTTTGAGATTGCCCGGCAAGAGGATGGCACTATTTCTACTGGGGTCGGTCGTTTTTTCGGAACCTTCGATTACATGGCACCGGAATTCTCGGACGTTTCGTTTCGCGGAGACGTGACGAGCGATGTCTTTTCTGCAGGTGTGGTAATTCATGAGGCGCTTTCCGGGCGTACGCCATATGCAGTATCTGACAGGAATTCTGTCCGCGGAGATTTTGATTTCATATCTCGCTGGTCGGGCGGTGGCGAGTCTCCATTGCGCATGAGTGCTCGCTCGGTTCGTCTGCTTTCGGGTATGAAAGAAGTGCTTGTCAGCGCCTTGTCGACAGACCGGAAACGACGTTATCGGGACTTTCAGATGTTTGCTGAAGCACTTGCACAGGTGCGGTTTCGCGAACTTGTGAATGGATCCAGCCGATATCGTCTACTTCGCGTTGTCGGTAAAGGCGGTTTTGGCGAGGTGTTCAAGGCGCGTATTTCCGGGACGGGGCGGCTGGTTGCAATCAAACATCTTCTTAAATCCGATTATGGCGATCGCTTCCGTCGCGAATCCCGGATAATGCAGCGATTCCGCGAGCCGTGCTTCACGCAGTTTATAGATTATTTCGAGACTGGCGCCGCTGGAACGCGCGAAGCCTTTCTTGTTATGGAATTTCTGCCCGGTATGCCAGGTTCGTCGCTTCGTGATGCGATTAAACGCCATCGCAATATGTCGCTTCCTGGGTCTGATGTGCTGAAGGCGTTCCGTCGCTATGCGCATGGTCTTTCGGTTATGCATAAGCAGGGGGTTTTTCATAGGGATATCAAACCGGCGAATCTCTATTATCCCGAAGGGCATCCAGAAGGCGCTGTAATAATGGATATGGGTATCGTGCGTGATACGGGCGGTACCGCAACTCAGGGGCAGGTTCCGGGTACATTGGATTATATGCCGCCCGAAATTGTAACGGTCGGCGGCCGTGGCGATGCGGGGATGGACATCTATGCTTTGGGGCTTTGCCTTTATGAGGCACTTACCGGTAAGATGGGGTATGAGCGACTTCCGTCGGGGACGGCAGCGTTCGGCGCATTCTATTCTAGGGCGCAGTCGTTGGTTCCCCCCAGATTTGACGATCCGGAGATTGTGTGCAGACCTTCAGTGCTTGACCTTCTGTGCCGCATGACAGCTCCTGATCGGCGCAAGCGTCTGTCGGATGCCTCGGCGGTGGAAAGGATTCTGGCTGGGATATCATGGGATGGCGCAGCTTCTCGTAAAACTGATCCGGTACGAGTGCAGCGTGTAGATGGTCGCTTGGCGGAAATTGATGCTTCGCGGACGCGGCGGCCTTTGCCTGATGATCCGCCCACAGTCGATACCGCCCCTACAGGAGGGCGTGAGCCGCAGCATCCGCAACGCGATTCGGCTCGGGCGGAGTCGATACATGAAGTCGTCATTTTTTCTCTGAAGGCGGCATGTGCCGTAGGAGTCTTGCTTGTCGGTTGGCTGGCTTGGCCGTATGTACTCAAGGGATGGGACTCAGTAAAGGATCGCGCTCAGACGTATCTGGAGGAACGAAGAGAGGCGGAAGCCAGTCGTATCGCCGATCAAAAGGAGCGGGAGCGGCGAAAGACGGAGGAGGAAGCGCGCAGGCGGAAGGAGAGAGAGGAACAGGCTGCAAAAGAGCGGGCTATGCGAGAGGCGCTTGATCGTCAACGAAAGGCGGCTGAAAAAATAGCTGCCGATACCGACGCGGCACTCGCTGAAGCGTATATGGTGGAAGGCATGTATCTGAATGCGGCTAATGCGGCGGCTCCAGATTCCAAAAGGGACGCATGGATTCGCAAATGGCGCAACAAAGATGTTAAGCTCGCCCCAGGAGCAATTGATAAGTGTCTGGGCATTTTAGATCAGGCAAGAGATTCTTGTGAGCGGCGTGCGGCAGAGGAAAGGCAAGAAGCTGCATTACGCGAGGAGAAAAAGAGGAAGGTGGCGAGCGATATCAAGTCTGCCCGTCAGGAGTCGGCCTTGATAGTTGCCGGTTTTGCCGACAGATCTAAATCCTTGGAGGCGATGAATTCTCGCATGGCTGAATGGCGCAACGCTTGGTCGTCCCTGAGCGGTGAAGGGGCCTTTGCCGTAATTGAGGATGAATTGATTTCGGCAAGGAAAAAAAGGATAGATGAGGAAAATGAACGGCAGGTGATGGCAGAATGTATGCGTCTTATCGATAACGTATGGATTTGCACGGCTGAAAACGTTCGGAATTGGCGTGGATATTTGAGTCGTGCCGAGATCGAAATCAAAAAGGCGCTGGGTGCCGGCCGTCTTACGGATAAGAGTGCGGCGTCTGTTCGTCGAGAAATAGCCAAGGTGGGAAAATGGATTGTTGGAGTCGTTGATAACCGCTCTCATTGCAATCTCGAGTTTTTGGGCCGTCGCATTCCCTCGGTGGATCATGCGCCAGCGAATCGTGTTACGTTCGTACTCACAAATGGGATTCCGAATGGAGCAGCCATTACTGCATCGGGGTATGAACCTATCGCAGTAAGGGCAGAGAGGTTTGACGGAACGACATTGCGGATCATGCCGAGGGATTTGCGCAAAGTCCAAGGGAACAGCGAATTGGTGGTTCCGCCGCTTGAGGAAGGTGTCCTGTGTTTTATAGACGGTGTGCCTTATGGAAGCGGAATTGCGATGGTGCGTTCAGGCAGGCATGAACTTGTCTACCGGAATGCCGCGTTAGGACATGATGGGATCAAGCGCTATTCGGATCAAATGACAATAATCGAGTCGGTTGAAGGTCAGAGATTGTCAGTCGCGCCACCAGGAAATTGGATGGAATCTGTGGAGTTTAAATCGGCGGAACGTGATGCCGCAGCAGTGAAGGCGGGTCGAAAGATTCTTGAGAAATGCGGCCGGATGTTGGAGTTGATGCCATTGGAGACGCGAAGAGAACGCCTTGAAAACGTTTGGCGGTTCATCAATGATACACGTGTTGCTCCGCTGATTGGCGACAAAGGCATGAAGGAACTGCGTTCCCGGTATGACGCAGAGAGGCGTAAAGTTGTTGGCTATGTTGAAAATGGGACGGACCGGTTGATGCATGTACACACGGACTTAGGCGAGGTGGAGATACCGCCATTTGGAAATAGGCTTTTGGTTTATGAGAATGGCATCCCTCCATCGGCCGAGGTTAGGGTTGATGGATATGATCCAATCAAGGTTTCGTCATTGAAGGAATTTCCGAATGGGACGGCAAATATTACTGAGGATATCCTGCTTCCCTCGCCTGTTGATGTGGTGGTTCAGCCGATAAAAGGGGATGTAGAGCTTCGAATCTCAGGCGAGAGAGTTCCAGGCAACATAAAGCTCAAGCCGGGCCGATATGTCTGCGTCTACTCAAGAAAAGGATTTCTGGATCAGCGATTCCCGATAGAGATTAAGATAGGTGAGCCGTTGGAGTTGCCTTTGCCCGGCACATGGGTTGAATCGGGGGTTTTCGGGCAGATAATGGATACGGTGCGTGATATGTCCGATTCTACATCGCGAGGCGTTAAAACCGCTGTGGATACTGTGTCTGTCATTGAAACCAAAAAACATGGAGACGACTGAAGATGGACGATGATTTTTTAAGTGCGGAAGAGGCAGATGAGAAATTTATTTTCGGTGAGCATTTCCATGGATATGTGATCGAGCGTCGCATTGGACGTGGAGCCGCGGGCGATGTGTATCTCGCCCGTCACTCGATGCTGGATACGCTGTATGCCATAAAGGTGCTGACCGCTTCCGAAACTGTCATGGATGGCGAGATGGCGCGGCGTTTCGTGCGTGAGGCAAAAATCGCCGCGCGTATTCAGCATCCCAATCTCGTGCGGGTGCATGACGCCGGCTATGACGAGGTGAAGAATGTCTATTATTCGGTCATGGACTACATGGGCGGCGGAACGCTTCGGGAGAAGATAGCATTTGGTGGCCCTATTCCCGCGTTGGAGGCGGTTGAGATAGTGCGCTGCATTGCCTCGGCGCTGGATGCCGGCGCCCGGATGGGACTGGTGCATCGCGATCTTAAGCCGGAGAACATTATGTTCTCGGAGAGCGGAGTCGCAAAACTTGTCGATTTGGGCATCGCAAAGGTCTGTGACGAGGAGACGATTCATACATGTACGAGCGCCGCTTTCGGGACTCCGGCCTATGTTGCCCCGGAACAGGCGCTTGATGCGTCAAAAGTCGATTCCAGAGCGGATATCTATTCACTGGGTGTTATTCTCTTTGAAATGCTTTGCGGCAGCCGTCCGTATGTGGGCAGTACTCCGATGGCGATCATTTCGCAGGTCATCAGCGACGAGCCTGTCCCGGATGTTAAGCGCCTCAATCCCGATGTGCCGAACTGGGTGTCTGCATTGGTGTTTAGGATGTGTGCTAAGAATCCAGAAAAGAGAATATCTTCAGCCGCTGAATTGTTATGCATCATTTCTGAATATCTCCACAAAAAATCAGATAAAGCTGATTACGCAACATTGCCCGAGAAAAATCCATTTGAGATGCTGAGGAATGTGGGTAATGAGAATGAATGTGCTCTCAATGCATATTCTGAAAAAAGAAATGATTTATATCAAAAATTATTGCCGAAGGTTTTGTTGCTAATAATAGGATTTGTTTTGTTAATACTTTTGATAATCTTTATTTGAAAGAGGTTAATCACAGATTGATTTAAATTTTATTATGGGAGTAAAAAATGCATTTGAGTGAAAAGAACGGAAAGATGTTGCGGAAGCTGTTGAAACGGACTGCGGTTGGCGCCGGAGTTGCCACGTTGTTTGCCATTGGTGTTGCGTTTTTGGTATTTTTCAATATAAAAAATCATAATAATAATTCAAATCGTAATAATAAGTCAGATTCGATACCGTATTCAGAGCCTAAAGGACACTGGGTTTCTGGGTGCGGTTGCGCGTGTAATGAGTGTACCTTTAAATGGTTCTGGCGGGCTGATGTTCAGTATAAATTGCCTTGGCATCCTGGGAAATGTAGACTCTCCAATAAACAATGCAATTGTCCGTGTGAACATGCGGAAACAACAGATTCACGCTATCGCATTATGGGAGGAGAAAGTAAGTTTAAGTAATCATTAGGAGAAAATCATGAATGAAAATAATTCTTTTTTGACACTGTTCCTTGCGCCGGTGGCGGCGTATCTGGATGACGAGTCGGTTTCGGAAATCATGATCAACGGGAGCGATCGGATATACATTGAGCGTAACGGAAAGCTTGAGGAAGTGCCGGAGAAGTTTGTAAGTGAACCGGCGCTCAAGGCGGCTGCAACTAATATCGCTAAATCTGTGGGGCGCATCCTTGACGAAATGCATCCGCGCCTTGATGCCCGTCTTCCGGATGGTAGCCGTGTACACGCTGTAATACCTCCGTTGAGCCGTACCGGAACAGTCGTATCAATCAGAAAATTCAAGAAGGAGACATTGACTGTTCAGCGGCTTCTTGAATTCGGAAGTCTGAATGAAAAGATGCTGAATCTCATCCGCGCCATAGTATGCCTTCACAAGAATGTGATAGTGTCCGGCGCCACGAGTTCCGGAAAGACCTCTGTGCTGAATGCGGTTAGCTCGTTCATTCCCACGGGCGAGCGCATTCTAGTGCTTGAGGACGCCAGTGAATTGCAGCTTCAGCAACGCCATGTAGTGCCTTTTGAAACCCGCAAGCCCGACAAGAACGGACTGGGAGAGGTGACATTGCGTGATTTGATCCATTCGGCGTTGCGTCTGCGTCCCGACCGCATAGTCATAGGCGAAATACGCGGCGGCGAGGCACTTGACCTTTTGCAGGCTCTCAATACCGGTCATGCGGGCTCCATGAGTACGATCCATGCCAATTCGCCGATGGACTGCCTTCGCAGGATCGAGACCTGTGCGCTTTTGAGCGGTATCGACATCCCGCTTTCGGCATTGCGTGCTCAGGTCGCAAGTGCGATTGATGTAGTGGTGCACACTGCCCGTCTGTCTGACGGCTCGCGCAAGATTGTTGCGATTTCTGAAGTGCTTCCTCTTGAGAACGGAGAGTTCAGGATGCGTAATCTCCAGGAATACAGGACGAATTCGATTCGCCCGGACGGTAGCGTCGAAGGTGGTTTTAAGGTGCTAGAAGCTCCTTCTTTTGCAGATCAGGCGGAAATCTACGGTATCGAACTCAAGTGAGACTGCTGTCGGCCAAGACAAGAAACAAGAAAATGAAAAAGAACACTTGCATTGAAGTGCGTAAAAGTGTATCTTACGCGCTGTTGTGCATTAGGGTTTTTGTCTTTAATGCATGATGCTGTTTTGTCCGGTGCGTTATGCTTCGGTTAAAATGGCGGGTTTATGAAGATTTACGCAATTTATGGCGAATGAGGCAAATGGGTTGCCGAGTTTGCAAAGAGAGGAAAAGAACGATGAATATTAAGTTCGGTCTGATGGCTGGCGCTGCTGTGGCATGCGTGGTGATGACGGGTTGTAAGGCTCCCAAGGCGCAGAACGCCAATAATTCGGCGAAGCCTGCCCAGCGTATCGTGGCAGAACCTGCTCCGGCTCCGAAGCCGGTGGTCGCCAAGCCCGTTGCCGCACCCGCGCCGGAGCCGATTCGTTGCAAGTGCGCGCCGGGTACTGTTCATGCAGTCCCCTGTGCGTGCGGCGCGGACGACTGCAGGTGCAAAGTGAAGCCTGCCGAGCCGGAGTACACCCTTTATCGTGTGAAGGGCGGCGATATGCTCTCGTCCATTTGCGCGACCTATGGCCTGAGGCAGAGCAAGGTTCTTGAGCTCAATCCTGGCATGGATGCCGACAAACTGTATGTCGGAAAGAAGATCAAGCTTCCCGGAAAGATCGTGCTGAAGGATGCCGATGCAAAATCGCTTGCGAAAAAGCCTGTTGCAAAGAGATCCGTCAAGGCTTCTGCGACCAGGGTTTCCACCTACAGGGGTGCGACAAAAGAATATGTCGTGGTGAGCGGCGATACTCTCGGCAGGATCGCCTATTCTAATGGGATTACGATCAAGTGCCTCAAGGAGATGAATGGCCTCAAAAAGAACACGATTCGGATCGGTCAGAAGCTTAAGGTGCCGGCGGAGAAGCCTGTCGCCGCCAAGGCTGCGCCTGCCGTCAAGGCGGCCTCCTCGCCTGTCGAGCCCAAGGCGGCACCCGCCCCTGCGCCTGATGCAAAGCCTGTTGAGGCCGCGCCTGCCGCGGAATCGGCGCCTGCCGCACCCGCCGTTGAGTCGGTGTCCGAGGTGAATTCTGTCGAGTCTGCGGCGGCTGTAGAGCCTGCCAAGGAAGAGGCACCTGCACCTGAGGCGCCTGCTGCGCTCACCCATACGGTCAAGGCTGGCGAGGACACTGTTTCCATCGCCATCATGTACAGCGTATCTCCGAGTGCGGTTATGGATCTCAATGATCTTAAGAACACCGATGCGCTTACGCCTGGTCAGGTCCTTAAACTTCCGGCAAACGCTAAACTGCAGTGAAGCAGGCTCGCGTCGTTCTAGGACTTTCGGTCCTCGCACTTGTCGCGATCGGATTCGTGGTGCTCTCATCCGCCGGTGGTCCGGTTGGTTTGAGAACACCACCTTCTTTTGATCAGTACCACTTTGTCAAGCAACAGGCCAAATGGCTTGCGTTGTCGTTGCCCCTTTTCTTCGGGGCGATGTTTTTCGACTACCGCAATTGGCGGAAATATCCGTGGCTTACGGTAGTGATGTACGTGGCGGTGATTCTTGCCCTGTGTGCGGTGTTCGGTTTCCGGCCGGTTAACGGTTCGCGCAGATGGTTGATGTTCGGTCCGATACGTCTTCAGCCCAGTGAGTTTGCGAAAGTCGCCGTGGTAATAGCCATGTCGGTGTTTCTTGACAAGTTGGGCTGGCGGATCGAGCTTTTCTGGAAGGGTGCGGCGAAGGCATTGGCGATTCTGGCTGTTCCGATGGGGCTGGCGGTTGCGGAGCCTGACTTTGGTTCAACCATGGTTTTGGGACTCACCGGCGGTGTCCTGATGTTTGTGGCAGGCATGCGATTGCGGCATATTGGAATTGTTGGCGCAGCATCAGTGACAAGCGTAGGGGCGCTGTTGATTTCAAATGGGAACAGAATGCGTCGAATCGCCGCCTGGCTGCCTGACTGGCTCAACAAGCAGCTGTCGGTATGGTGTCCGTGGCTAGGGGACCTTACGGTCACTTCGGCAGAGGCGGACGAGGCCAACTATCAGCTTGAGCAGGCTCTTGTCGCAATTCGAAACGGAGGGGAAACGGGTGTCGGCTTCGGTAATTCCATGCAGAAACAGATGTATTTGCCTGAAAATCACACAGATTTCATATTTGCAATAGGGGCTGAGGAATGGGGCATCGGCTTTTCGCTGCTTCTGCTCGTCCTTTTCGTGACGGTGTTCGTCTGTGGCGTAATCATTGCCGCCAAATCCAGCGATAGGCTCGGGAAGTCCATCGCTTTCGGCGTGACGTTCCTGATTTTCTTCCAGGCAATGTTCAATATGGGGGTTGTTACGGGTCTTTTGCCCACAAAGGGGCTTGCGCTTCCGTTCATAAGCTATGGCGGAACGAATCTGATGTCCGCATTCATATCGATAGGCATTCTGATCAATGTTTCCCGTCAAAGCGACTTGCAACGCCAACGGGAAAAGAGTAAAATATCCGCCGTTTTTCACATCAAAGGAGGTTGAGAAAATGTCTCGCATCTATAACTTTTCGGCAGGTCCCGCAGTGCTCCCGCTCGAAGTCCTTCAGGAAGCCCAGAAGGAGTTGGTTGACTACAAGGGCAGTGGAATGTCCGTGATGGAGATGTCCCATCGCGGCAAGGAATACGATGCCATCCATCAGGAGGCGATCGCCACGTTCAAGGAGCTTTGTGGCCTTGACGACGACTGGTCCGTGTGCTTCGTCCAGGGCGGTGCGTCCATGCAGTTCGCGATGATCCCGATGAACTTCCTCGGCAAGGATCAGGTTGCCGACTATGTCAAGAGCGGCACTTGGGGCGGCAAGGCCATCAAGGAGGCCCAGAAGATCGGCCAGGTGAACATCGCCGCCGACTGCCAGAAGGATATCCCCACCCGCCAGCCCGACGCATCCGAGTACAAGTGGACTCCTGGTGCGGCCTACAGCCACATCTGCACGAACGAGACGATCTCCGGCGCGGAGATGAAGGAAATCCCCGAAACGGGTTCGCCTCTCATCGGCGACATGTCTTCCGACATTCTTTCCTGCCCGCGCGACTACAGCAAGTTCTCCATGTTCTACGCCGGTGCGCAGAAGAACCTCGGTCCTTCCGGAATGGCGGTTGTCGCGATCCGCAAGGAGTTCGCGGAGAAGGGCGACGCAGCCCTTCCCACGATGCTCCAGTACCGTACGTACGTCAACGACAATTCCCTCTACAACACCCCGCCCACCTGGGGCATCTACATCTTCGGCGAGACGATGAAGTGGGTGAAGAAGATGGGCAAGGAGAACCTCTTCAAGCTCAATGCCGAGAAGGCCGGAAAGATCTACGATGTGATCGATTCCACCGAATTCTACCGTGGCACGGCTAAGAAGGAGTTCCGCTCCAACATGAACATCACGTGGCGTCTGCCCACCGAGGAGCTGGAGGCCCAGTTCATCGCCGAGGCGAAGAAGCTTGGCATGGGTTCGCTGAAGGGCCACCGCAGCGTCGGCGGCATCCGCGCGTCCATCTACAACGCATTCCCGATGGAAGGCGTTGACGCGCTCGTGTCCTTCATGAAGGACTTCGAGAAGAAGAATGGCTGATCGGCGGCACTGAGCCGTATGCGAGGGTCGCCGCACATGGTGTGTGGCGACCTTCTGCTTTATGACAGGGATGGTGTTTTGAGATGAACTATGTTCTTTTGACAGAGGGGACGGGAATGGGCGTCCATGAACGCACAAACGTATCCGTCCTTGCCGATGCCTGCGTCCGGGATGCCGGGCAGTGTGTTCATCTTGAGTGCGGCCCCGGCACCAGACCGGGCGCTATCATCGTCGGACACGTGTTCGGCATGGGGGCGCTGCATATTGCCATGCGACACTATGAATGGCTGGCGCAGCGATATCGCGTGGCAGAGGACGCGAAGATATTCCTGTTCGGTTTTTCGAGAGGGGCGATGATTGCAAGGGTGCTGGCGGATCTGATATGCAACTGCGGCATCCCTTCTGACGCCTATGACGCCCGGAAGGTGTTCAAGTGGTGGATGGGCGGACACTACCCAGAAGCAATTGCCGCCTTCAGGAAGGAAAAGCGTTTGCATCCCGGATGTGTGGAATATCTCGGGGTCTGGGACACGGTGGATTCGTCCGTGGGCATAGACGGAGAGAAATACCGCCGTGTCCCCGGGGGTGTGGCGCAGGCGCGCCATGCCGTCGCAAGGGACGAACGCAGATGTTTCTTTTCGTATGAGCCGATGGAGGGCCGCAATGCGGAGGAAATGGTGTTCCCCGGAAGCCACAGCGACATCGGCGGGATATATCCGGACAATCATGAGATTGCGGATCTGACGTTGGGGTGGATAGCGAAGCCTGCTGTCGAAAGGGGGCTTCGCATCAGATCGGGATTCGCGCTGAAGGAGGACGCGGATCCGGAATCCGTGGTTCTGCATGATTCGCAGAACGATGCGACAAACGTATGGGGAATTCTTCCTTCTCCGAGGAGAATACTTTCCCATCTGCGCCAGCATCCTCTCTGCGGGATTCTTCCCGACCCTTTTCCGGAGGAGAACGCAGCTCTCGTGTCCAGCTCTTCTGTGAAGCGTCCGAGAACTTTCGCGTCTTGATTTTCTCATTCTCCACGGGTTCCGGAATTTTGCATCCCTAGGCGTGCAGAACCTTCTTTCACGGCTCTCCGTCCTTCACGTTGGGCGATGCCGCGTTCCGTATCCCAAATCTTGCGTACGTGACGTTCCCGGCCGAGGGATCTCACGCTCAAAGGACCGAAGGACGCAAGAAGGTCTCTTGCCGTCTGGACAAACTTGTGCGCATAAGTAAATAATTTCTGCATCGTTATAGTATAATCGATGGCGATGAACGAAGAAACGAGATACAGGGTTGTCGCGAAATCGCTTGAGAACGAAATTCGCGCCGGCAAGTATGCCGGGCGCTCGTTGCCAAGCGAGGCACAGCTTGTACGGCGGTTTGGGGTCGGTCGCAAGACCGTACAGCGAGCCATTCTTGAGCTTCAGTATCAGGGGCTTGTTGTGCGCAGGCAGGGAAAGGGTACGTTCCTCTCAAATCTCGGCAAGAGGACGACAGGTCTGTTGGGACTGCTGATTCCGGATGCAACGTCCGCAACGATATTCCAGTCGTTTTCGCGCGAAATAGCCAGAATAGGACAGAATGCAGGATACACGTTCCTTTTCGGAGAGGCGGCGGTCGGCGATGCGGAGTCTGTGGTCTCCCAAACGAGGAGATTTGCGCATGAATTCGTGTCGCACCATGTCGATGGAGTGATGTTCCGCCCTTTGGTCGATGAGTCGTACGAGAAGGTGAATGTCGAAATTGCGGAAATCTTCGATCAGGTCGGGATACCGCTCGTTCTGATAGATTCGGATCTAGTGGCTCCGCCGAAACGCAGCGCGTTCGACGTGGTGGAAATAAACAACATCGCCGCGGAGCAAAGAATAGCCGATCATCTTCTGGGGCTTGGACGGCGCAGAATCGCTTTTCTGATGGACGATACTCCGATGGGCATCTCCATCAATCTGCGGAGCCGTCTGTTCGGGCTTGCGAGCGCGGTAATGGCGGCGGGTGTGGAATGGAATCCGAAGCATGTGCTGACGGTGCGGGCGGACGATGTCTTGGGCGTAAGGCGTGCCATCGGCAGAAGGTACACTCCTGATGCCATCGTCTGCGCCAGTGACATTGTCGCCGTACGTCTTATGCAGACGCTTTCCAAACTCGGCAGGCGCGTGCCGGATGACATTGCCGTGATCGGATTTGATGATATGGAGGAAGCCAGATTCTCAAATCCTGCACTCACCACGATCCATCAGCCGGTGGAGCAGATAGCGGAACAGGCTTTCAGGGCGCTCATGAGACGGATCCGCGGAGATAGCCTGCCCCCGTGTGAAATTCTTGTCGAGGCTCCGTTGGTCGTCCGCAAATCCACCTTGGGGAGCGGTAACCCCTCTCGCAATATGCGAAAAAAGAAAGGATCCGTAACATGAATGTCGTGTTTCCGGTGTTTGCCGTCTTTGGGTTTTTCGGCATGGCACTGCCGCCGGCGCAATTTGATCCGGGCGGAACCGTATTTGATCTGGAGAAGATTTCCGCCGCCAGCTTCAATGTTCCCACGGGCGGCTTGAGCGGATGCGTGAGCCGTTCGAAGGATTCCGATCCCGATGTTCCCGTGATCGGCAGCGTGCCATGGAAGGAGACCGCAATCCCCGAGGCCTCGCGCGTGATTTCATTGCGTTACCGTCTGCGGGTGGACAGGCATCCCTGTGACGACCGCAAGAGGGAGGTGCTTCTCAAGTGGCATTTCCGCAAGATCGGCAAGGATGGAAAACCCATTGTTGTGAGCGGTCCGCGTTATCGCATTCACGATACTTCGGGCGGTTGGCGCGAATTGTGCTTTCCGCGCAGAAGAATGGGCGCCTCCGCCGATACCGAATTCGTGGATTTCGAGTTCGGACTGAACGGGTGTCTGGGTCGGTTGGAATATAAGGATCTGCGTATCAGCGAAGGTGAAGATCCGGATGGTTCCAATGGGGAGTACATCGTGGAGCCGATTGTACGCCCAATGTCGTTTCTTGACGGAGGTTTTGCATTGGCGACGGGGCAACCGCAATTGATGTATTTCACCTGGCGCTACGCGAATCCGCTCGAAAGGAAAGATTCCGGGAAATATGACCCGAAGAAGTGGTCGGCGTCTGTCGATCTTCCGGCCGGCGTGAAGTGTCTGTCCGCACTCAAAGTAATACAGAGGAATCTCAAGAATGTTGTGCATCCTGACGGAAGCTCCACGGTTACATTCGACCTTCATCCGAACATGGCACCCTACGACAACTGGAACCACTGGTTTCTGATGGGCATGATAGTGACGAGTGATCTGCCTGCTGGAAGCGCGATGGGAGAAGGGGTGTTCAAGGCTTTTTACGACGGTCGATTGGCTTCCAAACCTCTCAAAATCAGGTTTTCGGTAATTGATCCTGTCAAGGCGGAATCTCTGCCGCGAAGGTATTTTAACGGAATAACGATTCCTGCCGATCAGATATGCACCAGTTTTTACGATTTGAAGTCGGTGGATGCGCTTGTGAAGGCCTGGTGTGAAGCCGGTGTGCAGAGTTGTCATGGCGGACATGGCAGCCTTCATTCGATTTTGCGTACAAATGGGATGAAGCGCATAGCTGCGCCATATAGGTATCTGGCAGACGGCTACAATATAAATCCGCCGCCCGGCTGCAAAGTGGAACGCCCCGCAGAGCAGCGTTTTCAGCCATACGAAACAAATCTGCCGCCAAGGAAAATGAAAGCCTTTGCGAAGGCAAGCTGCCCTGTGGCGATCTACAAGGAGAAATCCTTCTTCAGGGACGCTGTCCTTCCGGCGCTCAAGGAACGTCTTGCCGGATACAACTGCCTTGAATCGAATTGGGAGCCGGATCCGTTCCTGGGTCAGGGATGCGCGTGCAACAGTTGTCGCGTGGAATTCGCGCGCCATATTGGATTGCCGGAATCGGATGTCGCGAAGGATTGGCCGGCCTGTGTGCGGGAAGGCGGCAGGTTCGCATCGAAAATCGAACGGTTCCGCGCCATTCAGCATGGAAAGGTGGTGAAGACCATCCAGCGATATGTGTGCGAATTTACAGGCGGTGAAAAGTCGCATGGATTCATACCCGAAATAGCGTGGGGTGAAATGGCCGACGCGCATATGTACCACCGGAAGCAGGGGGAAATCAGCTCACGCGAATATGCCGGTGGGCTGAGGTGGGTCAATCCGTGGGGACCGTATGTCTGGTGGGACGTCAACACTCCGTATTACTACCGGAAGCATCTGTCTCTTGCATCGTATGCGGCGGCGAAGAACATCCGCGAGTTTGTGGATCGGGAGTTCCCTCTTCCGAATCGTCCGAAACTTCTTTCATTCCCGAGCGGCTGGCAGGGGAAGACGTGGATTGCCGTTCCGGAATGGATCGGGATGGCAATGGACTCCTTTTTCTTCAATCGTTGGGAAGGTACGGCGGTCTATTCGTTTCCAAGCGGCTACGACGCCCGCTACTGGAAGGTGTTCGCCGAAGCGACATCGCGCGCCGCACGTTGTGAGGATGCGGTGCTGGACGGTGTGCGCGCCGACAGTCGCACGTTTGCCGAACCGGTTCCGGAGTACGCGGCAAACTGTCGCGAGGCTACGGGATTTCTGCCGCAGATAACAAATGTCTCGCTTTTGCAGACACCGTCATACGACCACAGAGGCGGACGCGTTGTCGGAGTCCTCAATTTCTGGGAGAAGGGCGAGGCGTTCTTCACGCTCCGGCTCGAAGGCCTTGCTGACGGCTCCTATACGGTCATGTCGGAAGGCAAGGTGCTGTGGACCAATCCGGGTGGAGGTGTGACATGGACTTCCGCAGAGCTTGCAAAAGGGATTTTCGTCGCTGTCGGTGCGGCTCGTACCGTTGATTTTGCAATTCGTCCGGCGTCGGAGCGCGAAGTGAAGAAAGCTGTCAGCGAGATGTCCGCAAGAGCGGTTCGTGCACTTTACGACAAGGCGCGTGAGCGGCTTGCGCGTGAAGCGGCGAAAGACAAAGCCGCCGAACAGGAGCGCGGACTTCTGTATCCGGATACGTTGCCGCAGATTTGAAGTTAAGAGAAAACAGGAGATGTTGCCATGAAAAGACTGATGTTTTCTGCATTCGCCGCCGCTGCGCTTGCAGGTGCCGTTTCAGCCGCTACCGTATATTCGGTATCGGATAGGATTCTTACCATCAGGGTACCAGAGGGCGAGACCAATAGCGTTGTGGCGACCGATATTGAATGCGCCAACGATAACTCTGTCACCAACATCGTGAAAACAGGCACAGGGGCAATAATTGTCGACAAGAAACTTGCCGATTACGAGGGGGATATCCACATTGAACAGGGCATGTGGGTCATTGCATGTACGAATGCGCTTGGAAAGCTTTCCTCGAAAGCCGACTGCAGCGATGTGGGAGCGGTGTTTGTCAAAGAAGGAGGCTCTCTTGCGGTGGGCGGAAGCGACAGGGCGATATCCAATGTCGGCAAAAAGATATATATAGCAGGAAGTGGAGTAAATGGCGAAGGCGCTTTGACAATGGCGCTTGCAACTGCAGCCGGAGATTACTCAAGTGGTGTTTTGGGCCGCAACATAGAGCTTGCCGGAGATGCAACGATAGGGCATTATTTGAAATATACCGTGTATTTCACGCAGGCCAACACCTCGTGGAATCTTAATGGATATAAGCTGACCATCACCCATGATCCCGTAAACAACAAGGGATATGTGATTGGAGGTACGGATAAAAGCCAGATTTTTGGTCCTGGCGATATTGAGATGAAGGACGGCGCGTATATGATATTCCAGGGTAAGACCCTTATGGTCGGCGACAATGGAACAATAGCATTCAAGGACAGCTCCAAATTCGGAAGCACTGGAATGCGAGGCCGGTATGAATGGCCTATGGTTTGGGATTCCATCAATAGAATCTCCATGCAAAAACAGACTACGGCAGACGCAGTCACAAACCGCAACACATGGCACGGGCCGGTGCAGCTTTGCAGAACGATGGGAGTGGATATTACCGGCTCCGGTACGTTTGGATTGTCAGGTGCCGTATCAGGAGAGGGCGGTCTGGACTTGAAATTCGCTCATAAATACAATAGTCCGCTTCCTACAAATTTCGTCAATCTTGCCAATGCCGGAAGCACTTTTATGGGCGGCGTAAGCGTTTCTGATCTGGTTCTCAATGTTATGGAGCGTGATGCTGTTCCTCAGAATGGAGGCGCTTTGGCACTTACCAACAGTATCGTCAATTTCGAGCCGGAAAAGAACTATGCATTGCCGGACGGCTACATCCACGTAAAAGAGGGTGCCGTTATGTCGCTGAACAATGGCTCCGGAAAATGGAAGACGGTTGTAAAAACTGGACCAGGAACAGTGAACTGGAATTCCGCAGTCGGTGCTGATGCCCTTGTGATAAAGGAGGGTTCTGTGGATCTTTCGCTTCAGCACAACGGTTTTGCTGGCCTTATTGAAGGCGTAGAATACTTCGACAACAACTCTGAATGCTACTACGCCGCAGAGAACAAGAACCTGATGTGGACGAACAATGTTGTGCTGTCACCAAATTATGTATATGCCGGCAACGGTTCCTACTGGTCAAACAAACGGCCGGAATGGGATACTGAAGAACTTCTCACATCAAGTGCAACTGTATATCAAGGATATATGTGGAACCGCGAAACCACAAATGTAAATTGGACTTTCTGCTGCAGGGTGGCTACTGTAAGTTTCTTTTATTTCGATGGAGTTAAAGAGATAACAGATGGCGAAGCAACCAATGCAAGACTTGTTACGATCGAAAACGTCACGCCTGGCCCCCATCCGTTTAGAATAGGCTCCTATGCGATTTTTGGAAAAGGCGGAGCGTCAGGAGCGGCAACCAATTTCGAATGGCCTAAACTTGGATTCCGTTGGGATCCGCTCGGTCGCGGTTCGTCAGACACCAACAACTTTGTCAAGCTTGAAGATCCCGGTGACGGTTCGCTGTTCACTTGGGCGATACCAGGGGAGGATGTGTTCTATCCTGGAACGGAAGAGTCAAACAAGATCGGATATCTGCCGCGATTCGATACGATTAAGTTCTCCGGCGGTACGCTTAATCTCAATGTGGGGACAAACGTGTTCAGGGTTGGAATTGTCTATGGTTTTCCGTCCGTGGTGGGCGGCAACGGTTTGGTCATAGCGGATAAGTGGACCGTTGATGCGGAGGACATTGCGGCAGGCGTGAAGATTGCGGACCGGAAGATCGATTTCGGCGAGGATGTCGAGTTGGAAATTGAGAATCCACTTGCGGCGAGATCGGTATCCGGTGTGCGCGAGTGGACTGTGCTTGAGTCGACCGCAAATATAACCGGCTCTATTTCCGTCAAAGATGAGGAATCTGCAAAACGCTGGTCCGTAAAGGTCGACGGCGGTTCCGTGACGCTCAAGTACCGTCCGGTCGGAACAATCATGGTGGTGCGCTGATGAAGTCGGACGGGAGAGGTCAGCTTTTCGTGGCAATATTGCTTGCCGGTATGTTTTCTCATGCAGGTGCGACAGATCCATCCCGGTGGACAACGACCAACTCAGAGATGTGCCGGATGCTTCCCGGAAGGGGTAAGGACGGTGGAATGGCGATGGCTGTGTGCGGAAAGGCGGGCGGTAAGGCGAGCGCCTATTGGCGCAAACGCCTGCATGAGTACCGCCCTGATACATGCTATGGGATTTTTTTCTGGTTGAACCGCCAGCGCACCGGTTCCAAGGTGTGCATTGAGAATGCGTACCACTGGGTTCAATACAGTTCCCACATTACGTCCGGATGGACGGAGATGAAGACGGTGTTCAAGACGCCGCCTTCGCCGACAAATCTTGTAAGTCACCTTTCCTTGGGGGAGTTTCAGTCCCAGGGAGAAACGTTGTTCGACCGTCTGCGCATTGTGGAGCTGATTCCCGAATGGCGCAGGTCGGATGGACTGGAGCTCGGACACGGCGAATTCGTCTGCGGCAATCTCTATTCGTTTGTGACGCATCTTAAGGCTTCTTCGTGTGCGGTGACGCGTCCCTTTGTCGGTGTACGCAACGGTGCCCGCAGCGGATTCATAAAGATGGACATCCCGGCCGGCGGCGAGGTGCTGTACAGGTTCTCTCTTCCGGAACGAAGGTTCAAGAATGCGGAGGCGACAGTTGCCGGCGCTTACCGCAATGGAGGGCGTCTCAAGGTGGAGGGGTCTGCAGACGGCGGTGCGAGCTGGTCTGGCCTTGCCTGCCTTACCGATGCCACTCCGTACAAAGTGTCGTTCCCGGCGAAGATGTTCCCCTGCGATGAAATGCTTCTGCGTCTGCGGATGGAGGGAAAGCCCAAAGAACGCATGCATGTTTCCATGGTCGGTTTTTCCGGCCACTTTGAAGGACGCCCGGCAAGGCTTGCCGGAGCCACACGATTCGTGGAGAAGGATACGGGGGCGGTGTTCCTGGAGGCGAGTCCGAACGATTACCGCGTCGAGACGTTCGGGGAGCGGCTTCCGGTCGAAGCGGACGGCATCGCATTCTGGCGCGCAAGTTCCGGGCGCAAGGTTTTCCGCGATGCCGCCGTTCCGTCGGACAAAGCGGACGCGCTTGCCGTCAAGACTGCGGCCAACGAGGCGGAGGCTGTGCAGCTGGTTCTCACGCCGGACCGGGAACTGCGCGATGTGCGGGTTTCGCTTGAGGGACCTCTTGCCGCAAAGCGCTGGGGTGTGTTCCGCAAGGGCGAGATTCCGTCCTCTGCCGTGCAGATTCTGCGCGAACATTACATTGATGTCGATGTCACTACCGATCAGCTCGGAACGCGTGGTGCGTGGCCGGACGCTCTGCCGCCGCAGGACAGCGGCCTTTGGCCCGCCAAGGCCGGGGAAAGCACTCCATTCTGGGTGCGGGTTAAGCCGCCTAAGGGGACTCCTAAAGGCGTCTATCACGGAAATCTTGTCGTGACGTTTACGGATTCGACGGATCCCGAGGGGGAAAGCGTGAAGGTACCGTTCGAGGTGGAGGTGTTCGGATTTGAACTTCCGGACAGGATGACTGTGAAGACGCCATTCGGCTTCAGCACCGAAAGACTCTACCGTTATCATTGCGTCAGCACCGATGTTGACAAGGCTGCTGTTCTGCAACGGTATATGAAATATCTCGGCGACAACCATATTTCCCCAGATCCGATGACCACGGCTCAGCCCGTCCTCAAATGGAAGGACAACAAGGATATGACCAAGGCTTCGCTGACTATCGACTGGACGGACTTTGACCGCGATGTGGAGCGCCTGCTCAACACCTATCACTTCAATGCGCTCAAGGTTCCCATACAGGGATTGGGCGGAGGCAACCACCATTTCACCCGGAGAGCCGAAATCGCGGGAGCCAAAAGGGGTGAACCCTTGTATGAGCGGCTCATGGAGATGTATCTCGGTCAGGTGCAGCGGCATCTGGAGGAAAAGGGCTGGCTGGATTATGCATTCGCATACTGGTTTGACGAACCGATGGGGCAGCAGTATGAATTCGTGAATGCCGGAATGCGTACGTTGAAGAAATATGCCCCGAAGCTGAAACGGATGATCACCAACCGCTGCACGAAAGACCTGATGGATGCCGTGGATACGTGGTGTCCGGTTCCGCATCACTTTCATGTTCCGGACTTGGAAGCGTGCCGGGCGCGCGGCGACAATATGTGGTGGTACATCTGCTGCAGTCCGCCCGGAACTCAGGTAGGCGAGCACATCGACCATCCGGGGACGGACATGCGTACGTGGCTCTGGCAGACCTGGGGCGAGAACGTCACAGGCATTCTCATCTGGACAGTGAACTGGTGGACGGGGCGCGCGGCGTATCCGGATGATGCATTTCCGCAAGATCCGTATCTTGATCCAGTAGGGTGGGGAAAGAACTTCAAGAAAGGCGTAAAGGTGTCAACATGGTGCAACGGGGAGGGCCGGTATATGTATCCGCCTCTCAAGGCGCGTGACGGTCGCCAGGGCCATGCCGTTATAGAAGATCCCGTAGGATGCATCCGCATGGAAATGCTTCGAGACGGAATTGAAGACTATGAATATTTTGCGATGCTCAAGCGCTGTGACCCGGAAAATCCGCTCCTTGCGGTGCCGAAGGAGGTGTACCGTGCGATTGACGACTATTCTGCCGATCCTGTGCATATGGAGATCCATCGCGAGAAGCTTGGCAGAGCACTTGAATCACGATATAACGACTGTTGTCGAAAATAACAGATGGAAATAACAACAAGAAGAAAGAAAAACGCATGAATGGGATAACACGCAGGAATTTTGTTTCAGCAATGGCCGGTGCGTCGGCTGCAATGTCCTTGGGCTTGAGAGCCGGACAGCGCAAGGAGATTTCCGCGATGCTTCTGCATCTGGGACACAATCTCTGGTGTGACTATCTGCCTGAGGATATGGACAACGACAAGATCCTCGGCAAGGATAAGCCGGATACGGTTTTGCGCAACAAGGATGAGCTCTGGAATCGCGCTGTTGCGAGGATGGCGGAACGTAAGCTTAATATGCTTGTGATTGATATCGCGGAAGGATTGGTCTATCCGTCCCATCCGGAGTTGGCGATCAAGGGATCTTGGTCTCCGGAAAAACTCAATGCCGAGGTGCGCCGTCTTCGCTCGCTTGGGATAGAGGCGATACCGAAGCTCAATTTTTCGACAACGCACAACGGTTGGATGAAGCACTATCATCGGATGATATCAACCGATCCCTACTACCGCATGTGTGAAGACATCATCAAGGATGTGGCGGATGTTTTCGAACGCCCGCGTTTCCTTCACATCGGCTATGACGAGGAACGGGCGGAGGAGCAGTTGAAGTTTCATGGACATCGCATTGTGATCGCCCGCCTGAAGGAATTGTGGGAGCACGATTTCCTCCACATTGTCCGTACAAGCGAAAAGAACGGTATGCGTCCGTGGGCGTGGGCTGACCACGGCTGGTACAATCCGTCGTTCTACGATTTCTGTCCGAAGAGCGTGGTGCTCAGCAATTGGTACTATGATGTAAAGTACGCAGGCTTCGATGTCAAAACGAACAATACCGAAGATAAGATGCGTCTACAGTGTTTTTACGAACTGGACAAACGCGGTTTCGACCAGATTCCGTGCGGCTCTACCTGGGCGAGCATGGCGCGTCGCCGGGCGAAGGTCGGTGCAGATGATGTAATGGGTAATGTTGTCAAACTTTGCCGTCGCGATCTTAAGCAGGAGCATATCCTTGGCTATCTCATGGCGCCATGGGCATCGTGTGACACTGAGGAGAATCTGCAGAAAAATCTTCGGGCGATCGATTTGCTTGCGGATGCAATGTCTTGAAACAAAGAGAAAGGAAAGACTGCTGAATGTATCTGAAACTGTTAGCCGTGATGATTTTAGCATCGTGTGCGGCGGGAGCGCTGGAGCTTGAGCCTCACGGATGTGGAAACAAGAAGATCATTCTGACCGGATGGGAGTTCTCCTATCTCACTCCGGCGGATTATCTTGCAAATGCGGATGAACTTGACAAAACTCCTGCTGACGGAGTTGTGATATACATCCAGAAGAATCCCGCCGTTGGTCGCAATTTTTCCGCCATTGAGATTATGGATGGGGATGTCTGGAAGGATGAGCATTTCTCCGATCTAGTGGAGCCGTTCAAGAAAATGACAGAACATCGTTCCATGAAACACAGTTTCATAAAGTCGTTCCGCGCTCCGAAGCGCAGCCGTTTGGACTGGCGCGACACAAATGCCTGGGCAGTGGTGGCGAACAACGTAGCGGTTGTGGCGCGGCTCGCGAAGAAGGTGGGCTTCCCGGGCATACAGATGGATGTTGAGGACTATTCCGGACTGCGTCAGTTCTGGCGTGTTGAGAATGATCCTCCGCTTCCGGAACTCAAATTGCACGTACGCCATCGGGCGAGAGAGGTCGGCAAGGCTATATTTGACGCATATCCGGAAGTGACGATTTTCAGCTATTTCGGACTAAGTGCTATGTTCTTCCGGCTGGAGGAGCGATCTGTGGAGTCTGTCGCATTGGCGAAACGCGATCTTCTGCCTGCGTTTCTTAACGGTCTGCTCGATGTGATGCCGCCAACCGCCCGCTTTCAGGAGGGCAATGAAAATGCTTACCGCTATGACCATGCGAAGCGTGACTTCCTTACTGCAAAAACGCGAAACTGCAACTGGTATCTACCGCTTGTCTCCCCGGAAAACCGCGTGAAATATCTCACCCAGGTAATAACAGGTCTTGGACTGTACATGGATTCCTACACGATAACAGACAGCACGTCTCCGTGGTATTTCCCTCCCATCGAAGGATCGCGGCTCGAGTATCTGCGTCGGAACGTCTCTCAGGCGTTGAGCGGAACGGATGAGTACGTTTGGCTCTGGGGTGAGAAGGGCCGTTGGATCGATTGGAAGATAACCAAACAGGGAAGGCTTCACGGCGGCGCGAAGAAGGGGCTCTGGAATGAATTGATTCCAGGAGGGCTTTTCGAATCGCTAAAGCTTCTCAAAGATCCGGCAAAATACCTTCTGCCCAAAATCGATGAAGCTATCGCCAAGGGTGTAATCACCAATATGATCAGCAACCCGACCTGCGCTTTCCCTGCAAAGGGCGAGCCGGGGCTGAAACCCGGGCGCGTACCGAAACCTTTCGGCGCATGGAGTCCTAAACCGAAGAAGGGTCAGGAGAAAACCCGGATTGGCGTTGATACGTCCTGTGGCGACGGCGATAGCTGCTGTCTGTTCATCAAGGGCGTTCCCGGCGGATGCGTGACGTTTGAGAATGACAGCATCACGCCGCCCGGAACCTGGTATTACGTGAAGGCTCGCGCTATGGGAGAGGGGGCTTGGCCATCGTTGAACTTCCGGACAAAAGAGCGCAAATGGCTTGGATACAACAATTATCTTGCCATTGAGGGCGACAATCTGCAGGAGTGGCAGACTCTGCGCGGCATTCTGCAGGTTCCGGAAGGGGCTGGCGGTTTTACGCTTACGTTAGGTTGCCGTTTCACAGGGCCGAACGAGACGGTCAGATATGACAATATCGAGGTTTATTCGCTTCCGGCGGAGCTTGTCACCGGGAATTCGTTTTTGAAAGGAAAGTGATATATGTGCCGTAGAATATTTGCTGCCGCGCTCTCCGCTGCAATCGCCGGATCTGCGTTCGGTGGGTTCAGCAAGGAGAAGTTCCGCAATCCCGAAAACATCCATTCTCCCGCATATTTCTGGATGTGGAATGCCAAGCTTGATCCCGCCAGACTCAATGCTCAGGTGGATGACATGCTGGCGCACGGAATGCGTAGTCTGTGCATCCATCCGTTCCCGAAGAATTTCCGTCCCGGTGCGTTCGACACGGAAATGTCGCCGGATTACATGACGAAGGATTACCTTCTCGTATTCTCCAATGTAGTGGAGCATGCCGCCTCGCTTGGCATGAACGTGTGGCTGTACGACGAGGGTGGATGGCCTTCGGGCGGCGTGTGCGGACAGATCGCCGCCGATGATTCCGAAGGCCGGTTCAAAAAACGGATGTTCGGGTTCGGCGACGGAAACCAGCCGCTCGCGCTCCGTTCCATGCCCTACGGAAGCGGAAGGAAAAACTATCCGTCGGTCATCGAAAAGGGGACTACGGAGGAGTTCATACGCCGGACGCACAGGGAGTACGCCAAATACGTCGGGCATCATTTCGGTAAGGCCGTAAAATATACGTTCATGGACGAGCCCGCCATGCCGCAGGACCACTATGGCGCGAACCTTGGCTGGACGGCGGATTTCGATGAGGAGTTCAGACGCAGGAAAGGCTACGATATACGTCCCTTTGTAGAAAGGATGCTTGAAAACAAACATTCCTTTGATGCGGAAATCGCCAGGCAGCGCATCGACTACTTCGATGTGATGGCAGATCTGTTTGTGGAGCGCTTCATGAAGCCGATCAAGGATTGGGACAACGCCAATGGGCTCGGGTCGAGCGGACACCTCAACGGCGAGGATATTCCAGAGTGGGCATCGCGCTATGGATACGGGGCGCTTCTCAGGTCCTTGCGCCTGATGGATGTGCCGGGTGTCGACGTCATATGGCGTCAGCTCTTTCCGGAAACTTCAGACAATCCGGGCACTCGTGCACCGTTCCCGCGTTATGCGGCATCGATTGCGCACCAGCAGGGGCATATGCTTTCGATGACGGAATCGTTCGGCATATACGGCAACTCGTTCACGCCGGATCAGATGAAGTGGCTTGTCGACTACCAGCTCGTCCGCGGCATTAACATGTTCGTGTTCGGATACTACAATCAGTCGAACGCCGGACAGTGGATGCTTCTTTTCGAGCCGCATTCCGGACCTGTAACCCCTTGGTGGGATATGGAGAAGCCATATTTCGAGTATATAGCCCGCACGGGGCAGATACTCGCGGACGGCAGGCCCGCGGTCGACATAGCGGTCTATTTCGACAGCCGCGGGTTCTGGGCGGGTGGCGCCGAAACGGATAACGCCGGAGCCATGCACTATGCCGTTGCGGATACTCTCGACAAGATGAACTGCGAATATGAATTTGTGGACGACGATGCACTGGCGTCTGCGGAAGTCAAGGATGGCAAGCTTTGCGTGGGGACGATGTCCTATTCGATATTCGTGCTGCCCACGTCAAAATGGATGCGAGACGACGCCAAGGCGAAACTTGCCGAGTTCAGGGTTAAGGGCGGCAAGGTGCTCACTGCTGATACGGTGGCGGAGGCGAAGCCGTCCTGCCGGATCAAAGGGCGCTGCGCATCGTTTCTCCGCGTCGCAAAGCGGGTGAACGGCGACGAGACGCTTTATTTCGTAGTCAACGAAACGCGCAGTCTTTCACATGTCACTCTCCAGTTCGAGGAGAAGGGGGATGTGGCGCTCGCCGATCCCGGAAGCGGGGATTTCATTGCGGTTGACCGTCACGAGAACGGTGTTGACTGGACTTTCCCCTCTTTCGGCAGCGCCATTTTCGTTGTCGGTGCGAAGGCCGATCGGCCCGCTGCGCCGAAATACGGCAAGGAGGTGCGGCGATTGAGCAAAGGCTGGACTGTGCGTCCGCTCGTTTCACATTCGCTGGGAGAGGATGATTTTGAGATAGTGAAGATGGATGCCGCTGCGGTTCCGACATCTCTCGGCGACTGGCGCACGCTTTTCGGGGAGCATTTCAGCGGAAAGGCCCTGTACACCTGCAGGTTCGACTGCGCGAAGGCGGAGAAGTTTATGCTTGATCTCGGCAAGGTCGGCTGGACGTGTTCCGTGAAACTGAACGGCAAGGAGCTTCCGGCGAAGTTCTTCGGGCCTTTCTGCTGGGAGGTTGAGACCAAGGCGGGAGAGAACGTGCTTGAGGTGACGGTGGCGAATATGCTCGCCAATGCAGTTACGGATCCTGTTAAACGAGCGAAGGTAGCAGCCAAGTATCCTCCGCATCCAAACTATAACCCGAAGCAGAGAGCCTGGGACCGGGAAAACCACGAAAGCGGACTGATTGGGCCGGTGAGGTTTTACGGAAAGTAAGATATTCCAGTTGAAAAAAAAAATGATTTTGGTATTCTACACGCTCGTTTACGGGATAGTGCGGTTTGGGGGCTTCAGGGGGAGGGTTAACCTTGGCTGGAACCGCGTAAAAAGAAAGGGCATTTGCAATGGCGAGTCGTGCAGTTTTCTTTTTGGTGATCGCTTCGATCTCTGCGGCTTTTGCCGCGGAGACGGTAACCGTTGACAATGTCGTTTCGCTGACGAACGAACTCGACCGGTTGAACCGGTTGAGTTCCGCCGCCAAGAAAAGTCAGGGCACGATAATCCTCAAGAAAGGCGTGTATGACGTGAGCGATTGCCATATGCTCTGCGATTCCGCCGACACGCAGTACCTTATGAGCACATCGCATCTTGCGGTTGCATACGTAACGCTCAAGGGCGAGACGGACAATCCGCGTGACGTTGTGCTTTACGGCGACAGATCTGAGCGCATAATGTACATGTTTATGGGCAAGATCCACAACCTCACCATCTCCAACGGCTGCCGCACCGTCGGCAATGTGGGTGGCGGCGGCGTTTGCGCCCGCAACGAAGGATCGTCGCTTTCCAATGTTGGCGTCACCTGCTGCCAATCGAAAGG
>JAZOAC010000121.1:0-3492 GCA_045595285.1 Kiritimatiellia bacterium
TCGCAGGCCGCCGGAATGGTGATGACGCCAAATCGCGGCGGCGGTGTAAAAAATCCTCCTGGTCATTGCGCGAAACAGACCGGTATGATACCATTTGCGGCGTGAACGGAAAAGTGTAGGTTTCCGTTCACCATCTAAAAGCGAGGGAAGGACGAAAATCGTGACAAAAAGAGAAGCACTCAATGGAAAGCCGTATGCGGGAAATCCGCACGTATAGTTTGATGAGGGGGGAACAGTCGTAAAATGATAAAGGCTGCAAGTGCGGTTTTATTGATGGCGGCGGCGTTTGTGCTGCCGGTAGGTGCCGATCAGTCCAAGATGCTGCTTGTTCTTCAGTGCGGCAGCGACTGGTGTGTAAGCGGCGAGGATGTCCGGCGCGTGTTTGAGGGCGCCGAGTTCCGGCGCTTGCTGGGCGGTAGGTATGAATTCGCCGTTTATGACAATATGGATTTCCCCACGCCGGAAGTAAAGGCGGCAAACAAGAAACTGGATGCCTTGATTGTTCCCACCAGGCGCTTCCCAGCCATCACGTGTTTGACCGGTGAGGCGCGTAGATTCTTCGGGCAGATGGAGAATATTCCGTTTTCCGTTTCCGCAAAGGATCTTGCAGAGCGGATTGCAGCCTTTGCGAAGATGAAGGATGCGGCGCTTGAATGTTTCGCACGCGCAAAGGAATCGACTGAAGATGGAGCGTGTGCCGGTCTGTACGGAAAGGCATTCGAACTTTTGACCGCTCAGGTCGGGGATTTCAACGGAAAATCCCTGCGTGAAGGAAAACTCGCCTGGAAGGAGGAATGGAAGGCTCTCACCGAACTGGATAAAGATGACCGTTTCGGATGGAAGTTCAGGTTTGAGAAGGGTATCGGCGTCGATCTCGTTGAAAAGGCCACTTCGTTTCGCGCCGCCAACGATTTTGAAGGCGGCAGAAAGTTCATTGAATCGCTGCGTCGCATACCGTCGGAACATTTTACCGTCGAGCTGAAGCAGGTTGCGGATATGGCGGAATACGCCCTTTGCCGCAAGGACTCTGCCCGCACCGAATCCAACAAGGCGCTTCTGCGCCGCATTATGTCGTCGGGCGATGATACGGTATGGGGTGAATGTGCGCACGGTTACCTGATTCTTTCCGGTGAAAAGCTGGCGCCGCGTACTTCGTATCGTGCACCTGTCCGTCCTCGTCCTGCGAAAACGGCGCTTGATTTTGCAGCGTGTCCGTTTCCGGACACTGAAAGCAGTATCGCGGGAATTGTTCCGGGCGGAGATCTCTCCGGGAATCAGAAGCTTGAGATCGCGCGGCACGCTGTTTTAAGGAGAATCGGCAAGAAGGGTTGGGCGAAGCTCAACGCCCGTCCCGGAGCGGCTGATTTCATCGATGCGTTCTTTTCCGACAGGAAATGGATGGAGGATTTTATCTGGAGCGGAAAGTGCGACGACTGGTCCAAGGCGGTTCTTGCGCTTGAATCTGTAGTTTATCAGGATAACGGACGCTGGGTGAAATCGGAAGATTCCACAGGGCGGCGTTTCGCGACTGCGCTTGCGCTTTCGCATTTCGACAAGGATGAGGCGTGGCTTGCCGATATGACTGACGCCTACCGTTCGACCGCGCTTTCAAAGCGGCTTCACCGCCTCGCGCTCGATCAGGAGGTCTGGAAGTGGCGAATCGCACTTTCTCATACGATGCCGTGTTCGACCCCTCACGGTTCCGACAGGTGTTGGAAGGAGTATTTGCAGTCGCTTCCTCAGCAGCAGCGTTTTTTGAATCATTACGTCAATCTGCCCCTCGCGCAATACGCGGACACATGCTGGATTGTGCCTTATAGGTCATTCAATTGCTTCGGTGAGAACGTGCAGGGTAAATTTTACTATGAGTCGTGGTTCGCGGCGAATGTGGACACAATCAGACGGATCACTCCGCATATAGGCGGCGTCTGCGGCGAGTTATCCAAGTTCGGGTCGGGTTGCGGGAACGCGCACGGTTTGCCGAGCGCTCCCGTCGGACAGCCGCGTCATTGCGCTCTGACGCGCCGTCTGCCGGATGGGACATGGGAAATCAACTACAGCGTGACACGAGGAACGGGATTTTTCAGTATTCTCCCGTTTCGGGGCACCGACTCATACACGTATTGTCAGGCGCACGAAGGAACTTTCGATGGCCCGCGCGAGGTACGCTTGAACGCCGACCGCTGTCTGGAGCTTGCCGCATTTGCGGAGTCAAAAAAGCTTCCGTCGGAAGAGATCGCCCGCCGCTATGCCGCCGCATGCAGTGCCTGGCCTCACCATTATATCGCCTGGCGTTTGCGCGGCGATTGGATCGCCGGTGCAGGAAGATCTCTTGAAGAGCACAGACTTTTCGTGAATGAATGCGTCAATGTCCTGAAAGGCTGGCGTCAGCCTTTGTGGGATATCCTGTCGGCGTATTTCAGGCGTGTGGAGAAGGAATGCGGCACAGCCGCGCTTGCCGATGAACTGACGGCGATGATGCCGCTTCTCAAGCAGGGGGACGATACGATTCAGGAAGAAGGCTTTTTCGACAGGGCACTTTCAATATGGACAAAACCCCTGAAAAACGACATCTCCCGGATGGAACGCGTCGCAGAGGCCGCATTGAGAGTACAGTTCGGGACAAGCGATTACTTCTCCAGAACGATTTTGTGGAGCGTTGGAACTTTCGGTAAGGAAGAGGCTCTTTTGGCAAGATGTGTGAAGCTGCTTGAAGGTGTTGCAGGAAATGGAGGGGACGGTAAAAACGTCAAGGCCGATTTTGGAAGTCTCATACTTGCCTCTTCAAAGTTAGGGAACATGGCGGTGTTCCGTCAGGCCGGCGAACTGCAAAAGAAGTTTTCGATGCCTGAAGTGGGACCAAAGCCCTATCCCAAAGAAGACTTCGGCGGAAAACTCGTATCTGCGGAAGGTATGCTTCAGACTTCGTCAACGAGCCGCTGGGATGATCCAGGGTGCTATGCTTTCGCACTCGACGAAACCGCGTTTTTAGGAAATGCGTTCCATACCGGCAAAGAACCTAATCCGTGGGGTATGGCGGTTCTTGCCGGACCCTGCATTGTTCGGGGCGTTCTTGTTGTCAACAAAACGCCGGGGAAAGGTTATCGTTCTCGCCAGGCTCCGATCGAAGTTCTGCTTTCTGAGGACGGTAAGAAATGGAAGAGCGTTTTCATCGATAAAAAGGTCCGCGATGAATACCGTGTTGACCTCGGAGAGAAGAAAGCAAGGGCAAAGTTCATCCGCGTTCGCCGCACGCCAGGCGCGAAGAATGAAGTCTTTCATTTGAACAAGATTCTTGTATACGGCGACCGGTTGTATTGACAAAACGGTGTCATATGGTGTATGCTCTTACCTGTTGCGCCAGTCGCTCATCGACATTTTAAAACGTCTGCGGAAAAGGTGCGCAAGGACGACTTGCGACTTGAATCCGCAGCGGTCGGCGATGCGCGACATTGACATGGGCGTCTCGTCCAGCAGACGCTTGGCTTCGGC
>JAZOAC010000122.1:0-55608 GCA_045595285.1 Kiritimatiellia bacterium
CCGAAGTGCCGCCGACGCGCCACGTGCAACCGTGGGCAGTACCGACCCCAACGCCGAACGCACCGCTGCGAAAGGAGGTGGAGCGCGAAGCGGGCGACCCCGAAGGCAATCTCGTGATTGTCGAGCGGGTCGCACGCAAGCTCCAACACCACTTTTCGTGCCGGGAGTACGGTTGGGTCGGTACTGCCCACAGATTCGGGGCAAGCACAGCATGGACCGACGGTACGAGAAAAATGGGCCCAGAGATGTTGCAGATAGTGCAAATCATGGATACATGGTATAATGTAAGGAAACGTTTTTAAGGAGTACAATGGACAATAATCTGCTTGAACAGGCGATGGTGGCTTCTAAGGCCAAGACCATCAAGGAACTTTTTGCGGAAGATCCCGCTCGCGCGGAGAAGTTCACCGTCTCGGCGGCGGGCTGGACGCTTGACTATTCGAAGAACCGAATCGATGCGGCGACGATGAAATCGCTCGTCAAGATGGCGGAGGCGGCCGATCTCAAGAACGAGATCGAAAAGATGTTCACGGGGGAGAAGATCAACCGAACCGAGAATCGCGCGGTGCTCCACACCGCTCTCAGGAACTGCGATCCAGAATCGAAAGTGATTGTCGACGGTAAGGACGTCATGCCTGACGTCCGCGATGTCCTTGCGAAGATGGGTGCGTTCGCGGAGATGGTCCGCAAAGGTGAACATGTCGGTTTCACGGGCAAACGCATCAAGTATGTCGTCAACATCGGCATAGGCGGCAGCGACCTTGGCCCCGTGATGGCCAATCTTGCCCTCGCCCCGTTTGCGAAGCGTTCGCTCAAATGCTTTTTCGTTTCCAATGTCGATGCGACGCATCTTGCAGAGATACTCCGCGAGGTGAAGGCGGACCAGACGCTCTTCATCGTCGCATCCAAGACGTTCACGACGCAGGAGACGATGACCAACGCACTTTCCGCACGCGCCTGGCTTCTTGAGAAGATTCCGGCGGATAATGCAAACGATGTCGTAGCCAAGCATTTTGTTGCCGTCTCCACGAATGCAGAGGAGGTCTCGAAGTTCGGCATCGACACCGCCAACATGTTCGGTTTCTGGGACTGGGTTGGCGGGCGCTATTCGCTTCCTTCTGCAATCGGTCTTTCGCTCATGCTCTATGTCGGACCGCGCAATTTCGCGAAACTACTGAAGGGCTACTGGAAGATGGACAGGCACTTCCGCACGGCGAAGTTCGAGAGGAATCTCCCCGTGATTCTCGCATTGCTTGGCATTCTCTATTCCAACGGCTACGGCGCCGAGAGCTATGCGGTTCTCCCGTATGACCAGTATCTAAGCCGTTTTCCCGCATATCTGCAACAGATGGACATGGAGTCCAACGGCAAGTCTGTCACAAAAGACGGCAAGCCCGTGTCCTACGCAACCGGTCCAATCGAATGGGGCGAGCCCGGCACCAATGGCCAGCACAGCTTCTACCAGCTCATCCATCAGGGCACCCATCTCATTCCATGCGATTTCATAGGCTTCTGCAAATCTCACAACCCGATAGGCGACCACCATGACAAGCTCATGGCGAATTTCTTTGCCCAGACCGAGGCGCTTGCGTTCGGCAAGACGGCCGAGCAGTGCCGTGCGGAAGGCGATCCGGAGAATCTCGTTCCGTTCAAGACGTTCGAGGGCAACCGCCCGACAAATACACTTCTTGCCGATTCGCTTACCCCGGAAACGCTTGGCGCATTGGTCTCTCTTTATGAACACAAGGTGTTCGTGCAGGGTGTGATCTGGAACATTTTTTCGTTCGACCAATGGGGCGTACAACTCGGCAAGGTTCTTGCGAAGAATGTCCTGAAGGACCTTACTTCAGACAGACCTGAGCTTGCGCACGACTCGTCCACCAATGCGCTGATAATGCGCTATCGCAAGGTGCAGGGACGCTCATGAAAAGGTTCACGCTAAACCGCGAGTTCTTCATCCGCCATCTAGGGGTGACGCTCCTGATGGCGGGGCTTGGGTGTTGGTTCGTGTATGACGGTTCGGTCGTCTATCCGAAGATGGATGCGGTCGAGTTCTGCGAGAAGCACCACAAGAACGTAGAGAATGCCGAGCAGGAGAAGGTAAATGCAATCAAGCGCCAGTACCAGTTTGCGTCGCTGGCGTTCATCGCCGCACTTGCGATAGGCTGTCACCTGCTTAAGGTGCGAAAGGAGACGCTTTCATGGAATGACGAGAAGATGAACGGAACGCTCACGATGGGGCGTGATGCGTTCTTCAAAGACGTCAGGGAGGTGGATCGTCGGCTTTGGGGCAAGAAGGGCATACTTCGCATCACGATGAACGACGGGCGCAAGATCACGCTAGATTCCTGGCATCATCTCGAGGCCAAGGAACTTGCTGAAAAGTTCACTGTCTGAAATCGCCGTCGTCATTTCCATGGACTTGTGTTTTGGCGACGGTACACGGAGATGTCATATTGTCGGGATGCGGACTGCGATGTTCCCAAGGTGGCGGGCGATGTCGCGCAGTGCGGATAGGACCGAAAGAACCGCAATGTCGTTTTTGGAGCCGTCGCCCTGATCCTTCATGTGGAGGGTTAGCGTACGCGCGGTCGCCTTCGTGAACTCGTGTATCTCCTTTTCGAATGTGGAGATGTCGCCTACGTCCATTTTTGTTTTCATTAGTATCTCAATCGTGCTGCGGGCGAGTTGACGCACCTTTTTTGAGACGGCGCTGATTCCTTCAATTGCTTCGGACGATATGCGGCTGGACTGGACGCGAGAGGTCTTCCTATAGACCTTGAGCGCAAGGTCGGAGATGCGCTCTGCGTCGTTGACGCAGTGCAGGAGTTCCGGGATTGCGGCGGCTTCGCGCTCCGTGAGCTTCCCGCGCGATATGCTCACGATGTAGTCGCGGATCTTGATCTGCATGTCGTCTATTTCCTTTTCGGCGCGCTCGATGGAGGCTTCATCCGCCGCGGCTCGTCCCACAAGCGTATTCAGGGCGGCGGATGCGATCGTCCATGAGCGGCGCGTCATGTCCGCAAGCGCCCTCGATGCCGCCTGAAGAGCAAGGCTGGGAACGGGCAACAGGTGCGGCTCGAGGGTCACGGTCCTCTGTGTGCGCCCTTCAGGGATGATGCGCTTGCAGATGCGGGCGAGGATGGGTATGAAGAACGACAATATGCACACGTTGGTGACGTTGAAGAGCGTGTGCGCCATTGCGACATGGCGACCGGGCGCTTCGCCCGCGAAGGCATTGCCCTCAGCGCAGAGATTCACCAGATGGTAGAATGCCGGAGCGCACGCGCCCTTGGCGTTTGCTAACACGATCGGGAACGTGCAGATCAGGATGAATGTTCCAAGCGTATTGAAAAGCGCGTGTGCGAGCGCCGTGCGGCGCGCATTGGCGTTCGTTCCGATGGAGGCGAGGGCTGCGGTGACGGTTGTGCCGATGTTGTCTCCAAGGACGATCGGAATGGCTGTCCAGATGTTTATGAGCCCGGCCTCCGCCAAGGCGATCGTAATGCCGATCGTTGCGCTGGAACTCTGCACGACCATGGTGCATATCGTTCCTACGGCTATTGCGCCGAGCACCGAAAGGATCGGCAGGAAACCTCCCGTACTGGGTGTGCAGTCGAATTTCGAGAAGAATGCGATGAATCCGGGGTCCTTCGCGACTGCCTTGAGCTCAGTGCCCATCATTGTCATTCCTAGGAACAGCAGACCGAATCCGAGGATGGTTTTCCATGTGCCGCGCATTATGGCGCGGTGTGCGAGCATCAAGCCCGCCACGCCGACTATGATCGCCGGGAATGCCAGGTCATCCAGCTTCAGGGACACTATCTGACCCGTTATCGTGGTGCCGATGTTTGCGCCGAAGATGACGCCAATCGCCTGCGTGAGATCGAGAAGTCCGGCGTTCACGAAACCCACCGTCATGACCGTGGTCGCGCTCGAGCTTTGGATTATTGCGGTTATCCCCGCTCCGGCGGCGATTGCCATAACACGGTTTCGCGTTATGTAGCCGAGAACGGCCTTGAGCCTGGCTCCCGCAATCTGGGTAAGCCCTTCGGACATCAGCCCCATTCCGTACACGAATATGGCGAGTCCGCCAAGTACCGTTACCAACAATTGCAACTTTTCCATTTCACTTTCCTTTTCGTTGCGTCTTCTGTTCTCTTTTGATTTGCCGCATATTATGCGCTTTTGATGTTAGAGAACTGTTAGACAATTGGAAAATATTGCCGATGTTGAATTGGAGTTCTGTCTTCAGCCTATGCAAAAGTGTTCAACTGCACATACGTTCGAACTGCATATACATTTGAATGTCTTCATAGACTTGGGTAAACTGAGAAATATGCTTGACGGAAATAGGATGCCTTGATTTTTGTGGTTCACAGATGTTCTTGGCTCGGCGGCATCGGATTCGCTTCAGCTATTTTCTTCTGAACAGCGGGGCGGCGATACGCTGAAGCGTCTCGTTCTGGCGGATGCGGTCCATAGTGAGGCTTGCGTCGCACTGGTACGCCTGAATGATCGCGCGCTGCGCCTCCGTGACCTGTGAGAGCGCGTCCTTGGCGACTGCGGCGGCGAGCCATGCCTCAGCGTCCTTGGGCTGCACACGGAGATATTCGTTGAGCTGTGCGTTCGCCTCTGCCGTCATGCCGCCTTCTACAAGTGTCATGGCTAGATCCTTGCGGAGATGCGGCGGCGCGTTCGGCGGCAACCGGTCCAGCGCGCGCTTTGCCGCCTGGGCCGCGTCTCCGCGCTGGCCGCACTGCGCATAAATCTGCGCACCGCGGTAGAGGCATTCGAAGTTGATGTCCTTTGATTCCAATGCCTTCTTCGTGAAGCCGCGTGCGGCGGCGGTCTGTCCGAGCTGCAGGTAGCATCCGGCGAGGATTATCGACTCAGTCGCGGATATCTGACCCTTTGCCACTTTTGCCTGGAGCATCGATATCTGTTCTGTAATCTGGCGCATTCGCTCCATGTATCCGCGCATGGGCTTTACGCGGGAGTTGTTGGGGTCGACACGGTCGGTGTAGTCGAGAATGTCCTCGACTACGTTCCACTTGCGCATGGGCATCAGCACCTCCTGAATGTATCGGAAGCTCGCTTCCGGCGAGGCGGGATAGAGGAGCACCGCCTCGCGGAACGCCTGCTCCGCCTCGCGGTAGCGTCCCGTATGCGAATAGAGTCCGGCGATTGCGGCGCGGAGCTTGGAGAAGCTCTTCTGGGCGGGGAAGTCGCGGCGGAACGCCCTGTCCTTGAGAAGACGGCGCACATACCAGTCCCAGAAATCCTCGTCGTTCTGGAGAAT
This sequence comes from Kiritimatiellia bacterium, assembly GCA_045595285.1. Taxonomy (GTDB): domain Bacteria; phylum Verrucomicrobiota; class Kiritimatiellia; order RFP12; family UBA1067; genus UBA1731. The sequence continues at coordinate 5,303 of JAZOAC010000122.1, forward strand.
CTGCGGCGTGAGGGGGTTCTTGTCCTTGTTGATCTTCATGATCAGGCCGTGGGGCGAGAGGTAGGGGTACATCCACTGGATGACGTACGACTCCTCCACGTAGAACGCATGGCGCAGACGCTCATGGTCGAACATCATCTTGGTGAGGATGCCGTTGATCTCCATGACGCCGAGCGCGCCTGTGACCTGGACGCGCCCGTTTTCGATCTTGAGGTCTGCGTTCGCGTTGCGCTTGCCGCTCTGGACCTCCTCGACATACACCTGGAAGGATTCGGCGGAGTCTTCCTTCGACGGAATCCAGATTTCGTCGCCGTACAGGTCGCGTTCGACGCTCATGTAAGTGTCGTCGGCGAGCGCGTTCTGCGTGATGAGATACACGTCCGGACGGAAGTTAGCCGAATAGATCATGTAGGTGGGGACGAAACGCCCCGGATCCGTGCCTCCGAAGAAGATGGAGTGCGGCTCCATGGATGGCGGCCAGAGCGGATTGGGAAGCGGTTCTTCGTCCGCAAGAAGCTCGTCGCGGATTTCCTCCGCGCCGTCCAGCTGCCATGCGCCGAACTGCCAGCCGAAGGTATGTCCGTTCTGCTCTGCGGAACCGAGTTCGAATACGAGACGGTCGTTCGTGTAGTTCTCGTATATCGGGATGAGCGACGTCGAGAGCATCAGGAGGCAGAGAAGGTGAATGAGCCACTTCGGCACGATGCGTGCGCCGGAGCCTTCCGAATCATCGGATTCGGCGGCGGACCGCGTCGCCTTGTTGAACAGCCTGTTCCACAGCAGAACGGCGAACTTGGCGCCGAAGACCAGGCCATAGCCGATCCAGAGCGCGAACATGCCGTGCGAGGAGATGAACTTCACCTTCTGGATGAAGCCGTCCTGAACGTCGCCCTTGGTGTTCGCGAGTGCGATGAGAAGGACGGACATCACGAGGAAGCAGCTTCCGATGCCGGCGAGCCAGCTGTACCATGTGCGGCGGTGCTCCTTGCGCGTGAAGATGTGTCCGAGCGGGAAGGAGGCAAGCGCGACGGCCATGAGGACGGCGGTGAACTGCGTACGCAGGTCCTTCACGTAGAACCCGAGTTCATGCAGGAAGTGGAGCGAAAACACGTCGCCCATCTTGATGGCTTCGTACTGTCCGCGCGTGATGGCGTGCTTGAAGCCTTCCCATGTGCGTGGATAACCCCAGTTCATCGGAGGGTTGCGCAGGTCGGACACGATCGGCATGTATGCGTAGAAGGATACGCCGAGTTCGGCAAGGAATGTCGCGACGGCCATGGAGCGTCCGTTCGGAAGCGCCACGAATGCGAGCCCGAGGACGAGGAAGTTCCAGATTATCGGCCAGATGAACCACCAGCTGTGCGGATTGGTAAGTCCATTCATCGCTCCCTTTTCGAGAAGCACGAACGTCGTGAGCTGAACCGCCGCCACGGGAACGGCATAGGCGAGTCCGCGCGGGGTTTTCCATACGAGCGCGAAAAGTGCGGTCAGACCGGCGATGAGCAGGATGTTTGCCTTGAGGAAGGAATAGGGTTCGCCACGGTAGCCTGCGGCGTCAGCGGACGGACCGCTTGCGGCAACAATAAGCGCGATGAGTCCGCATGCTCCGGCGGCGCCTATCCAACGCCAGTCCTTCTTCTCGGTGTTGAACGCGAATCCGAGCGAGCAGACTACGGATGCGAGCAGAAATGCGCCGATCCATGCGTATTTGGCGGGATTCAGAAGCGGGGCGACGAGCTGCTCGTGCGCGCCGTTCCATTCGGCCTGTCCGGCGAACACCGTCGCGGCAAGGAGTACGAGCCCTACACCGGTGAAACCAATCTGCCGCCATGCCCTGCGCACGAACGGTGCGACGGCCACGCATGCGCATCCTGCCCAGAGGAAGATTTCGTTCGGACAGGACTCCGTCTTCAAAACAGGCTCGAACTTGTTGATCACGTCCGCACTCATGTACGCATTGGCGCGGAGCATGCAGCCGATCTTGAGCAGCATGTAGGTGAGACCTATTGGTATGAGGATGAGAACCGTGTCGCGGAACAGTTTCAGGTCCTTGAGCGCGATGATGACCGCGATCGGCACGGCGGCAAGAAGGAGCACCTGATAGTTGGTGAGGCCGAGACCGAACACGAATGCCGTGAGCCACAGGATCTTGTCGGACGGCTGTTTCATCCAGCGGTAGGAGAGAAGAAACACCCACATGAGGAATAGGGCGTTGAGCGAATAAACCTCCACGATTGTGGACTGCGACCACATCACGGGCGAGAACGCGAACACGAGAGCCGCGCCGACACCGCCGGAGAACGCGAAGAGGGAGTTCGGCGTCAGCTTGCCGTGGCTGTCGTTCGCATCGTCGGACTGCTGCATCATGTCCATGCTCGAGCGGCATACAAGCATGGCGGTGCATCCGGCCGCGAACGCGCCGGTCACGGCGGAGAATAGCGACATCGCCCATGCCGGAGTCGGGTGGCCCATGTATGTGACCCATGAGAACAGACGGCAGAAAATCCAGCCGCACAGAGTCCAGAACGGATACCCCGGAGGATGCGGAACGCCGAGATGGTCGGCGGCAGTCGCGAGCTCTCCGGAGTCCTCCAGTCCGACGGAAGGTCCAAGTGTAAAGAAATAGACGAGAAATGCGGCGATCGTTGCGGACCAGAATGCCGCCCAGTCGATCTTCGAGAAGAATTTACGCCTTGTTCCTGCGCCAAGATTCTGTTCGTTCATGTACACAATACTCCTGTGGAAAAATTTAGCGAGCATTCTACCATATCGCAACCTTTAATAGAAGCGTAAAGGTTGCGATATGAAGTTTGTACAACCTGCATCCGCTATATTCCAGCTGCCACATTTTGTCTTTGGTTGAACTTTACTTCCATCCACATTTGATCTTTGGTCGACTTTTGCAGGTGGATAAATACTTTCTTTACATCGAATGTTCCCCGCAATTTGCCATAACAGCAAACAAGCGAACAGAAAAAACAGTCCATATTTGCCGCGAACTAGTCCGAACCATATTCTCATTGACTTCGCGATATGGGTCATGAGGCGCAGGATAGACCCACATCTGCGCCGTCTGCGCCGTCCGTCGTACTACGAGACGGAGCGTACGCGAAGGCTTGGCCTTACGGAGGAGCGCAGGCGCATCCGCAGACGCACCACTCTCAATCCATGCCCCACGGCCGGACAGCTCAGGGATGCGTTTCTCCATGCCCGCGACTCCGTAGGGAACATGGTCAGGCTCGGTTCACTCATGGAGGATCTCGAGTGCTACATCGACAATTCGCTCGTCTTCGGCGAAGACGGAAAGATCATCGCGAGAAAGGGCGGGATAAGGAGGTACATCCAGCGCGAGATGCCCGACCTCTACGGATCCTACAAGACGCTCATGCGCTACAAGGCGCTTGCGCGGAGGTTCCGTCAGGCGGTAGGGATATGCGATCCCGTGCCTGCGGCATCTGTCCTGCCGGATGGGGACGAGAATACGGATGCAGGAATGGACACGGACGGCCATGCATCAAAATGCGGAAAAGATGCGGAAAACTCCAAGAATACGGAAAATAAGACGGCTTATGAGGATAAGCGGATTGTTGAGAACAAGGTTCGGACTAATTCTCACGGGGATGCTGAAGGAGGGGAAGCTCCGGAAACCGGAGAGAATAGGGCGGATATTGGAAGCCATGTGGGGTTGGAGTGCGTTGAGAATATGGTTCGGACTGATTCTCAAGGAGTTGGGGATGGAGGAAAGAATGGTGGAAGGGATGGTGGAAGGGATGGCATGAGGGATTGTATGAGGGATTGCGAGAGGAATGGTATAAGGGATGGTGTGAGGGATAGCGATAGGGATGGTCCAGATGGAGGTAGTGAAGGAGTTGTTGGTGGCAGGAGCGGTGGAGAATGTGTCGGGAGCGTGGGGAATGGGAGTGGGGGAAATGCAAGCGGGAGGGATGGAAGTGAAGGAAATGAAAGCCTGAACGATGAGGTGAGGAGGGTTGTAGGGGAGATTCTTGGCGTCTGCGAAGGGACGTTTCTTGATCTTGCCGCCGTACTTGCTCTCAGGATATCCGAAGATGCCATCCCCCATCGGTTATACAAGGGCGATTATCGGCAAGTCGGCAGTTGACGCACATGTGAATGCCCATTTTCGTCGGTTGTGCAAGGAAGATTGCCGAGGAATCGTCGCTTAGTGGGAATGCCTATTTCCTTCGCTTATACAAGGGAGATTGTCGAAGAATCGGAGCTTAATGTATAGGGGAAGGCCTATTTTTGTCGGATCAGTTCGGTTCTGCAAATGGTGCTGTCGCCAAGCCTGAGCTTGATGCATGAGAGGAGGCATGTGTCGGGCGGTTCTGCAAAGGGGACTGTCGGCAAGTATGAACTTGACGCATGAGAGGCAATTGCAAAATTCCGTCATTTTACTTGCGTCACTGGGACAACGGGCGTCTCTCCCGTTGGCAATCCTGAACGGGCAGGATGTCCCGTTCTTCCAGTATCGCAGGTTTTTTAGCGCCTCGACGGACAAGAGAATGTATGCATTGATCGCTTACACAAAAAGCTTGCGATAAAATGGCGTTTGACTCATAAGAGGAGACATGTATCGAGCGGTTCCGCAAATGGGATTGTCGGCTAATTGGCGTTTGACATTTAGGCGACAATTTTGGAAATGCCGTCTTTCGTGCTTCTCATCGGCATCGCTTTTAAGTGTTCAAAGAAGGCCGGAAAGGATGTGAAGGATTTCTTCCTATCCGGGCGTTCCATGTCCTGGTGGCTTATCGGCTTGTCGATGTGTGCGGCGTCCACCTCCACGAATTCCGCCAACATGTTCACGGAGTTCATCCGCAATCCGTTCCGCAAACCGGGCTGGACGCAGTGGAATGTTGAGCATTCGACGCCGCCGGAAGTGCCGCCGGAGTACGAGGGGCGGATCGAAGATCTCGACGCACCCGTCAAGGAGAACGACGACTACAACCCGCTCAACGATTGATCATTTTTTCTGTCGCATTTTTCTTTCGAAAACTTCTGTTGCATGGTATAATTTACGCCCGTTTTTTAAACTAAAAGGCTAAAAAGAATGAATGACGGGAAAGTGGGGGCTGGACGCGTCGAAATGAGCGTTCCTGGGCTTCAGGGAGATTATGCGCACCATCTTAGGTACACGCTGGCGAAAGGCGAGGATACCGCCACGGCTCGTGACCGCTATCTTGCTTTTGCGTATGCCATACGAGACCGCATCACGGAGCGCTGGATGGATACTCAGGCCGAGTACCACAAGCAGAACGCCAAGTATGTCTACTACCTTTCCCTCGAGTTCCTCATCGGCCGCCTGCTCGGAAACAATGTGATAAACCTCAAGGCCGACCAGCTATGCCGCGATGCGCTCCGCGCCTACGGGATAGACTGGAACGATCTGCGCGATTTCGAGACGGATGCGGGCCTTGGAAATGGAGGTTTGGGTCGTTTGGCAGCATGCTATCTCGATTCGATGTCCACGCTTGATCTCGCCGCCATGGGATACGGCATCCGCTACGACTACGGCATTTTCCGCCAGAGGATCGTCGACGGGCAGCAGGTCGAGGAGCCGGACCACTGGCTGAAGGACGGATATCCTTGGGAGATAACGCGCCCTGAATATGCGCAGACGGTGTCTTTCGGCGGAAGCGTGGAGTGTCAGCGTGCGTCCAACGGTGAACTGAAGTGGACCTGGAATCCCGCCGTCACCGTGCAGGGCGTTCCGTACGACCTGCCCATCGTAGGCTACAAGCATGCGGTGAACACGCTTCGTCTGTGGAGCGCCCGTGCGCTTGATGAGTTCGACCTTGCGGACTTCAATCAGGGTTCATACGTCGCGGCGGTCGAGAACAAGGTTCTGGCCGAGAACCTCACAAAGGTACTCTACCCCAACGACAATACGATGGCAGGCAAGGAACTACGCCTCAAGCAGCAGTATTTCTTCGTGGCCTGCTCCGTGCGCGACATCCTGCGCCGTTTCCGCCTGAGGAACGACAGCTGGGACATGCTTCCGCAGAAGGTGTTCATTCATCTGAACGAGACGCATCCAGCGCTCGTCATACCGGAACTGATGCGCATTCTGGTGGACGAGGAGGGGCTGGAGTGGAACCATGCGTGGGACATCACTCGCAGTTCGACGGGCTACACCAACCACACGATCCTCCCCGAGGCGCTCGAGAAGTGGCCTGTCAGGATGATGGAATCGCTCCTTCCCCGCCATCTGCAGATCATCTACGAGATCAACAGCCGGTTCCTCAAGGACATAGCCTCGAAGATCACGTCGGATCCGGACCGCATCGCGCGCATGTCGCTCATCGACGAGCATGGCGAACGCTATGTGCGGATGGCCAACATGTGTATCATCGGCTCCACGACGACAAACGGCGTGGCGAAGCTTCATTCCGAGATTCTCAAGGATTCCCTGTTCAAGGATTTCTACGACCTTATGCCGGAGAAGTTCACGAACGTGACGAACGGCATCACGCCTCGCCGCTGGCTTCTCAAGGCGAACCCGATGCTCTCGCAGCTCATCACCGAGACGATCGGTCCGGAGTGGGTCGTGCGCCTGGAGTATCTGCGCAAGCTCGAGGCTCACGGGGCCGATCCAGATTTCCTGTCCGCCCTCGCGAAGATAAAGGCGTCCAACAAGCGCCAGCTTGCGGCATGTGTGAAGGAGATCGTAGGCGAAGATATCGATCCGACGTCGCTGTTCGACGTCCAGGTGAAGCGTCTTCACGAATACAAGCGCCAGCTGATGCTTGCGCTCTACATCATAATGCGCTACAACCGCATCGTGAACGATCCGTCGTACGATCCCGTTCCGCGCACGTTCATATTTGCGGCGAAGGCCGCCCCGGGATACTGGATGGCGAAGCTGATCATCCGCTTCATACATGATCTGGCGAAAGTGGTGAACGGCGATCCCCGTGCGCGCGGACTCATCAAGGTCGTGTTCCTTCCTGACTATCGCGTGTCGCTTGCCGAGCGCATAATACCGGCGGCAGACCTTTCCGAGCAGATTTCGCTCGCGGGCATGGAGGCGTCTGGCACCGGCAACATGAAGTTCATGATGAACGGAGCGCTCACGATCGGAACGTTCGACGGCGCCAACGTGGAGATAAACGAACAGGTCGGTGACGACAACATGTTCCTATTCGGCATGCGTACGCCAGACGTGGCGCGTCTGCGCCCAGTGTACAATGCGCGCGAGTGCGCCGCGAAGGATCCTGAGATCATGGCGGCGCTCCAACTCATCAAGGACGGGCTGTTCTCTCCTGGTGAGCCGCTCCGCTACGAGCCGATTTTGCGTTCGCTTCTCGACTACAACGACTATTACATGCTTCTTGCCGACCTGCGCTCCTATTCGGACGTGCAGGACAAGGTGGACTCCACATACCGTGATCCGGTGAAGTGGGGCGGCATGTCGCTCGTCAACATTGCGCGCTCCGGCCTTTTCAGTTCCGACCGTGCGGTGGCCGAGTATGCCCGCAACATCTGGCACGTTGCACCTGTGATGTTCGGATGACGTCGATATGGCGCAATGATCTGAGAATGAAAGGATGCAAATGAAAAATGGACTGTTCTTCGCTGCGATGATGGTTGCGGCGCTGCAGCTGCATGCGGCCAAGGTTGTGAACGTGACCGCACGCAGTTCTGTGGCTGGCGATGTGGATGTCTCCGACGTCACAGCCCGCTGCGAGGTCAAGCAGGGGGCGGAGTACGATCCCGCCGCATGCGCCCGTGACGTAAAGGCGTTGCGCGACACAGGCGAGTACGAGGACATATCGGTGGAGGCCAGGCATATTGACGGTGGAATTGAAGTCGTTTATGTGGTCGCTCCGAAATCCCGCTACCATGGACCGCTGAACTGCAAGGGCAATATCTACTGGGGTGCTTCAAAGATCGCGAAATTCGCCGACCTGAAGGATGGCTATGCCTATGGTGAGGCTGACTTTGCGGCGGCTGCGAACCGCATCAGGGACGAATACCGCAAGAAGGAGTTCCCCGACGTGAAGGTCACTCCGGTCGTGGAGCCTGTCGCCGGGGCGAGCGGTGCCGTGACTGTCACCATGGTCATCGAAGAGGGCAAGCGCTGCGAGATAGACGAATACCTGTTCGAGGGCAATGACAATGCTGATGCCGATGCGCTTCGAGAGACGTTCGGCGCCTTGCCGTGGTGGAATCCGGTGGGCTGGTTCGTAGACACTCCCGTCACGCCGCAGGACCTTGCCGAGGCTCGCGACAAAGTGGCGGAGTACTATCGCAATCTCGGATATCTTGACGTTGTCGTGGCTTCAGCCGAGCGTGTGCCGTCCAAAGATGAGGGCGAGGCGAACATCTTGTTCAAGATTGTCGAGGGTCCCCGCTATCAGGTGAAGTCAATTGCGGTCAAGGGCGTTACGAAATACCCCGAAGCCGCAGTGCTGGCGTCCGTCAGCGCGGTGAGTGCAGGAAGTACGGCCGGCGAGAAGGCCCTCAATGACGCGGCGCGAGAGATCGAGATATTCTGCGGGTCGGGGAAGACTCCCCTTGCTGAGACCCATGTGACGGTGAAGCGCATTCCCGTTGAAGGTGACCCTAACGCCATTGATGTCGTGTTTGATGTCGAAGAAGGTGTGCCGGTCACGGTCGACAGGGTGCTGATCCGCGGGAACGACTACACGAAGGACAAGGTGATCCGCCGTGAGATTTCGCTTTCGCCCGGCGATCCGATGATCGAGAGCAAGGCCGAACAGTCGAAGCGCCGCCTTGAGAACCTTCGCTATTTCGATCGTGTACGCTTCTACCTTGAGAAGAAGGCCGGTGCGCTCTCAGAGAAGGGTAAGCCCGAGGTCCGCGATCTGGTGTACGAAGTGTCGGAGAAGAACACCGGACAGTTCATGGTCGGCATCGGCGCGTCAAGCGTCGACTCCGTGTACGGTACCATTGAACTTTCGGAGTCCAATTTCGACCTGTTCCGTCCGTGGCGTTTCCGCGGCGGCGGACAGAAGGGGCGCATGCTTCTACAGGCGGGTCCTCGATATCAGACATATGAGGTGTCGGTGACGGAGCCCTATCTCTTCGACCGCATGCTTGAGCTTACCGTTGATGCGTATCGCCGTCAGCGTTGGTATGACGACTACGACATCATCCGCAACGGCGCGTCTGCGACAATCACATATCCTGTGAAATTCTGGCCTACGGCCAGGACCATGGGGCGTCTCGGCTTCAGGGTCGCAGTCGAATACATTGAGTTTGACGATGTCGATGACACCGAATACTATCTTGACAAAGGGTTCGGCGATTACAGGCCCGGATATGGTCCCGTGTTCAAGTGGCAGGAGGATGAGTATGGCGATGCCTTCGAGATCCCATTGCGCATTTTCTGGGAGGATGACACGCGCGACACGTTCCGATTCGCGACGCGCGGCCACAAGGCGTCCATCTACGGGGATGTCGTTGGCGGCGACAACTGCTACTGGAAGGTCGGTTTCAATTTCCGCAAGTACTATCAGGTCTGGAAAAAGTACAACCATGTGATAGCTTTTGGCGTTCGGGGCGATACGATCGACGCGTTCTCGGACGATGTGCCGATCTACAACAAGCTGTTCCTTGGCGGTCCCCGTTCCATCCGCGGCGTCGAGTATCGCGACATCGCTCCGCGTGTGTGGCGCAAGGCCGGCAAGAAAGGCGATTATGCAGCGTGGGGCGGCCAGACCAGCTGGTGCATAAACGCTGAATACACCGTGCCGATAGTGAAGTTCGTCCGTATCGCGGGTTTCACTGATCTTGGTGCGGTCGGAGAGGATGAGTTTGATTTCAATACAGATTTCTTCTGCTGGTCTGTCGGTCTCGGTCTCCGTCTGGACATTGAGAGCTTCCCTATCAGACTCGATTTCGCCGTGCCGGTTGTCGAACCTGACGACGATGTCGAGAAGGAGTGCTTCTCGTTCACGGTCGGATATGATTTCTGATAGTTGGTAGTAAACGGAAAAAGAAAAGGAGAAGTGAAAGATGAAAAAAGCTGTTTTTGCGTGTGTGTGCATGACGGCGGTGGTTGCGTCCGCCGCAGCCAAGATCGGTACGGTAAGCCTTGAGATATTGATAAAAAACCATCCAAGCCACGAATCGAACCGGACACTTGTGAAGTCCACAGCAGACGATTACCGCAAGAAGATGGAGACCCGCCAGGGGATGCTGAAGTCGCTTGTCGATGAGGGCAAGAAGCATCAGTCCGACTGGCAGAATCCGATGCTCTCGGCGACCGCCAAGGCGGAACTTCAGAAAAAGCTTGAGGATGTGCAGCGCAGGATGTTTTCGATACAGCAGGAGATGCGCACGGAGGATCAGCGCTGCCAGGAAGAGCTTTCCGACCTTCAGCAGCGGCTCTTCAAGATCGAGAAGAAGGATGTGGAGGCTCGCCTTGCCGAGTTTGCAAAGGATGAAGGCTACGACCTCATTGTCGACATCGCGGCATGCGGATTCTCTAAGCCCGGGCTTGATGTGACTGACGCTGTCCTGAAGAAGATGGGCGTGAAGAATCCGAAGAAGTAAGGCTTACTACCCCCCCCTGCCGAATGCAGGAATTTAAAATCAACAGAAAAAAGGAGCTTGCAATGGCGCTTAACATAGTCAAAGATATCGATGGCCGCGTGGCGGTAAAGAATGTTCTCATGTCCGTTTCGGACAAGACCGGATTGGAGACTTTTGTGCCCTCGCTTGTGAAGGCGTGCCCCGGCGTGAGAATCTATTCCACCGGCGGCACGTACACTAGAGTCAAGGAGATACTCGGCGCAGATGCCGACAGGCATCTTGTCGCCGTGAGCGACTATACCGGTCAGCCGGAGATGCAGGGTGGACTTGTCAAAACCCTTGATTTCAAGATATATCTCGGTCTTCTTTCCGAAACGTACAACGCTGCGCACCAGAATGATCTCAGGCGTCTTTCCGCGTTGCCGATCGATATGGTCGTAGTGAACCTCTATCCGTTCCAGTCTACTGTCGCAAAACCTGACGTCACGCCTGAAATGGCGCGCACGAACATTGACATCGGCGGCCCCTGCATGGTTCGTGCGTCTGCCAAGAACTATCTCCGCGTCGCATCTGTAACGGACCCGCTTGATTACGGCAATCTTGTCGCTGAGCTTGAAGCGCAGGACGGCACGCTCGGCCTTGACACGCGTTTCAGGCTCATGAAGAAGGCTTTCGCACACACTGCCGCCTACGATACCGCAATCTCGCAGTTCTTTGCTTCCCGTACTTGGGAGGAAGTGAGCGCAACATACGATCAGCACTGACATCGTTGCTTGCCGCATGATGCGCCGTCTGCGGATATGGGGCTCAGCGCCCATGGGCAGACGGTGCTTTGGTTGCCGGGTGCGTCTAACGCAGATTGAATTGTGGTATAATGTGAGACAATATGAAGTTCGAGGAAAATCTGGCCAAGCTTGAAGGTCTCGTGGCTGAGATGGAGGGCGGCAAGCTCTCCCTTGATGACATGATGACGAACTTCGAGGAGGGGAAAAAGCTCGTGGCGACCTGCACCCAGGAGCTTGAGTCTATACGTCAGCGCATTGAGAAGGTGGTGTCCGGCAATCAGGAGCCGCCGCAGGTCGAACCGTTGGATATCGTATGACAAGAGACATTAGAGTTCAGGCAAAGGCCGATTACATCGCATCGCTGTCGCACGCATCTCCGTTGGCGGCGATTGAGGAGCTTGTGTGGAATGCGCTCGATGCGGATGCCCGCGAGGTGAAGATTGATCTCATCCAGAACGCACTTGGCGCGGTTGAGGCGATCCGTATCTCCGACGATGGCGCAGGCGTTGATATAGACCGCATCGACAGCACTTTTGGCGGACTTGGCGGCAGTTGGAAGAGGGGCCGAGCGATGACGGTTGCGCTCAAGCGCCGCCTGCACGGACGCCATGGCCGCGGACGCTTCAAGGCCTTTGCTCTTGGCGGACATGTGGAATGGCGTACGACCCGTGCGATGGTGGCGGCTGGCGGAACCGGATCATCCCAGCTCGCATCATATGTCATTTCCGGCGATTTGCAGACGCCGGGCCTTTTTAAGATAGAGGGGACCAATCCTGGCTTTGCGACCGGCACCGAGGTCTACATCACAAACGTCCGCCCCACCGCCGATTCTCTTACCGATGCGGGCACTGTGGTTCCTGCGCTCTCCGCGAAGTTTGCGCTCTATCTAAAGGCGTATCCAAACGTGCACGTGTATTTCTCCGGGATTCCGGTGACGCCGGTCATTGTACGTAAGGCGGTGACCGACTACAGTCTTACGCTTCCGTCTGGTGCTGAGGCGAAACTTGAGGTCATCGAGTGGCGACGCCGTTTTGTCGGGTCCGGCAAACTGGTGTTTTGCGGGAAGGACGGTTTCGCGCTCCATGAACAGCCTGCTGGCATCCGTCCGGGCGCCGCATTCAGTTTCACCGCGTATCTGGTGTCTCCGCGCTTTGCCGAGCTTAACGCTGAAAACATGCTCGTGATGGACGAGTTGAATCCAGAGACGCGCGCATATCTCGAAGTTGCCAGAAAGACTCTCCGCGACCATTTTAGGGTCCGTGCCGCCGAGGCGGACGAATCGCGCGTCGAGGAGTGGATCCGAGACGGAAGCTATCCCTTCGCCAAGGAGGATTCCAGCGACGAACGCAGGAGATTTGACGATGCCGTTCAGGACATGCGCGCCCATCTGGACGGATTTGATGCCTATTCCGCAAGCGAACGTCGATATCTGTTCGGTCTGCTGAGGTCAAAAACGCAAGGGGAATCCTGATGGTGTTTCAGCCGGACATGACATCGCTTCCGACATTTTTCGCCCTGTCGAGCAACATCTGGGATCAGCTCTCTGATGCGGCCGGTCTTGTCATTGCCCTGCTGTTCATACTTGCCGGCGCCCTCATCGGCTTCGTCCTGCGTTGGCTAATCGGACGCTGGCAGGCGGATTCTGCCGAAAAGTCGGCAATGATGAGGGCGGAGGCGATCAAGGCCGAAATAGAGTCGCTGCGCAAAGAGGCTGAGGTCGCCGCCAAGGCAGAGGTCGTCCGCGCCCGTGAAGAGTTCGAGGCTTCGATTGCATCGCGTCGCGCAGATCAGGAGCAAGCCGAGGCACGGCTTGTCGTCCGTGAAGAGAATCTCGACAAGAAGTCCACGCTGCTTGATGCACGCGAGGCCGTGCTCAAGGCCAAGGCGGAGGCAGCGGAGAAAGCGTCGCGCGAGGCGGAGGCGCGCATGGAAGAGGCGGACCGGAAACTTCAGAGCCTTGCCAAAATGACGCATCTTGATGCGCGGCGAGAGGTTCTCCGCCGAGCGAACGCCGCGCTTCGCGAAGATGCTGAGTCCATGAGTCGTCGCATACAGGAGGCGGCAAAAGAGCAGGGCGAGGAGATTGCCAGGAGTATCGTCGCGGATGCAATCGGTCGGTGTGCGGTCGCACACTTGAACGAAGCCACGATATCCACCGTGTCCGTGCCAAATGCCGAAATGAAGGGGCGCATTGTCGGAAGAGACGGTCGCAACGTCCGTGCGTTCGAGTCGGTGACGGGAGTCAATCTTCTTTTGGACGATGCCCCGGAGTCCGTGGTGCTGTCTGCGTTTGACCCCGTCCGTCGCGAGGTTGCGAGGCGTGCGCTTGAGGCTCTTGTCGCGGATGGGCGCATACATCCTTCCGCAATTGAGGATGCTGTGCGAGCGGCAAGGGCGGAGGTTTCCTCGTCAAAGGCCAAGGCCGCAGAGTCCGCTGCCATTGAGGCCGGCGTCGCAGGCCTCAATGGCGACATCCTCTCCCTGATGGGTGCGCTCAAGTACCGCACGTCCTTTTCGCAGAATGTTCTGCGTCATTCCGTTGAAGTCGCACTCCTCACCGGCGCAATGGCCTCAGAACTCGGACTCGACCCCGCGAAGGGGCGTCGCATCGGTTTTCTGCACGACATAGGCAAGGCGATCACGAGCGAGAAGAAGGGCGCGCACGCGCTTCTTGGTGCTGAGTTCCTGAAGGCGAATGGCGAAGATCAGCTGGTGTGCGACGCCGTCGCCGCGCACCATGGCGAGACGGAGACTGGCGGTGGCGTCTACGGCATTCTATGCGCCGCTGCCGACGCCATATCTTCTGCGCGTCCGGGGGCTAGGCAGGAGACTCTTGGCGACTATATCCAGAGGCTCGAGGATTTTGAGAGGATTGCAAGGAAGTATGAAGGCGTCATGAACGTTATGGCGGTTCAGGCCGGCCGCGATCTCCGTGTGGTTGTCGATCCGAACAAGATTCCAGACATAAGGGCTTCCGAGCTAGCCCGTGAGATATGCCGCGAAATCTCCGCGACAAGGAAGTTCCCGGGGCAGATCCGTGTCACCGTAATCCGAGAGACTCGCTGCGTTGAATATGCCCGCTGATGGGACCGGAGCCACAACAAGTGAAAGAACGCTAATCCTGCTATAATACGCACCCAATGGCAAAGACACTAGACAACATACGCAATTTCTGCATCATCGCACACGTCGATCACGGAAAGACAACGCTCTCAGATCGCATTCTCGAACTTACCCATGCCGTAAGCGCCCGCGAGCTCAAGGCGCAGACCCTTGACGCCATGGATCTTGAGCGCGAACGAGGCATCACGATCAAGAGCCATCCGGTGTCGATGGAGTACACGGCGAAGGACGGCAAGACGTATCTCTTCAACCTTCTCGACACTCCCGGCCACGTGGACTTCGCGTATGAGGTGTCCCGTTCGATGGGGGCCTGCGAGGGTGCGCTGCTTGTCGTCGATGCCGCACAGGGCGTGGAGGCGCAGACGGTAGCCAACACGTATTTCGCGCAGGACGCAAAGCTTGAGATCGTGCCCGTGCTGAACAAGGTCGATCTTCCCGGCGCGAACGTCGCGGAGGTGAGCCGAGAGATTGAGGATGTTCTTGCGATTCCGATGGACGATCCGCTTCACGTCTCCGCAAAGACTGGCGTCGGATGCCCCGACGTGCTCGAGGCGATCGTGAACCGCATTCCGCCTCCGACTACGGAGGGCGTGGACGCCCCGCTGCGCGCGCTTGTGTTCGACTCCGTGTTTGACGAGTTCCGCGGTGTGATTACGTACGTGCGCATCGTGGACGGCTCGGTAAAGGCCGGGCAGACCGTCACCTTCATGGCGTCCGGCGTGACGACCACGATTCACGAGACGGGTATCTTCTCCCCCACGAAGAAGCCTGTCGACAGGCTAGAGGCCGGACAGGTCGGGTATCTCGTCGGTACGGTGAAGGATCCCAGCGAAATCAAGATCGGCGACACGGTCACGACGTCGCGCCTTGGCGCTACGGAACCGCTTCCGGGATTCCACGACATCCATCCGACGGTTTTCTGCGGAATATATCCGATGTCCACGGACGAGTTCCCGAAGGTCGAGCAGGGGCTGGAGAAGCTCCACCTTAACGACTCCGCTTTCACGTTCCACCACGAGTCGTCCTTGGCTCTCGGTTTTGGTTTTCGTTGCGGATTCCTTGGCCTGCTCCACATGGAGATCGTGCAGGAGCGCCTGCGCCGCGAGTTCAACCTGGACATCATCTCCACGAGCCCGGGCGTGGTGTACAAGCTGAAGCTAAAGGATGGATCCGTCAAGGATCTGGACAACCCCCTGCAGATGCCGGACCCGACGATGTTCGAGACGATTTCGGAGCCGATTCTCAAGGCTCGCATAATCACGCCGTCCGAATCCATCGGAGACGTGATGCGCATCGTCATGGACCGCCGCGGAATGGTGGAAGGCACGGAGACCATGGACGCAAAGCGCGTGATGCTGCACACGATGCTTCCCCTGAACGAGATCCTCATCGACTTTCACGACACGCTCAAGAGCGTTTCCCACGGCTACGCGTCCATGGACTACGAGCCGGCGGGATACCAGGAGTCGGATATCGTCAAGATGGACATTCTCCTGAACGGCGAGACGGTTGACGCTTTCGCGACCATGGTGCATCGCACAAAGGCCCGCACGCGCGGAATCCAGATGTGCAAGGCCCTTGCGGACACGATCCCGCCGCACCAGTTCAAGATTCCCGTGCAGGCGGCTATCGGCAAGGAAATCATCGCGCGCGAGGATATCCGGCCGTTCCGCAAGGACGTTCTGGCCAAACTCTACGGCGGAGACGTCACGCGCAAGATGAAGGTTCTCGAGAAGCAGAAACGCGGCAAGGCCCGCATGAAGGAGTTTGGCCACGTGAATGTGCCGCAGAGCGCGTTCATTGCAGTGCTGAAGGGCACAATCAAGGAATCGTAGGAAGCTTTCGGTGGAGGAATCCGCACAAAAAAGCGGAGCCCTCGGCAAGGGGGTTCTATGCATTCTGTTGAGCGCATTCGGTTTTTCGCTGATGTCGATGTTCGTGCGTCTCGCGGATGTCTGCGGCGGCGAACAGCTGCCCGCCGTGCAGAAAGCCCTTTTCCGCAACTTCGTGGCGGCCGTCATAGCCGGATGGGCCTTCTTCAGACGCCCCACGTCCGCAGGGCGGAATGTCAGGCTTCCTCAAGGCGCGAAGGAATGGGGCGACATTCTGTGCAGGTGCGTGTTTGGCACGGTTGGGATAGTCGCGAACTTCTATGCGCTTTCTTTCATTTCAGTCGGCGATTCGATGGCTCTGAACAAGACAGCCCCATTCTTCACTCTGCTGATGAGCTGGATTCTGCTGGGGCAGCGCATGTCGCTTCGTCAGATCCTGTGCGTGGCCGGTGCGTTCATAGGCGCCCTTGCCGTCATAAAGCCTGGAGCCGGGATGTTCACTGGACCAGCCCTTGTCGGTCTGGCCGGCGGTTTCGGTGCGGGGGCGGCGTATGCGTTTCTGCATAAGCTTGGAAAGGCGGGGATTGACATCGCTTTCATCATCTTCTTCTTTTCCGTCTTTTCGTGCGTGGCGTGCGTGCCTTTCATTGTCTGCGGATTTGTGTCCATGACCTGGCTGCAGACAGGCGTGCTTCTCGCTGCCGGTGCAAGCGCCGCGCTGGGGCAGTTCGGAATCACCTGGGGGTACAGGTTTGCGGAACCCCGTCAGGTGGCGGTGTACGACTACACGGGCATCATATTCGCGGCATTGCTCGGTTTCCTTGCCTTTGGTCAGATTCCCGACTTGTTCAGCATTGCCGGCTTTACCGTTATTATCGGTATGGGGCTTGTGCTGCATTTCCGCCGCTGATTTCTGTCGTGCACTTGACCCGCGTATCTCAAAAGCGCAGTGGATGATGAAATAATAATAAGGCGACGAGGGTGTCATTTCCTGAATCTGCCGACGGCCAAACATGGTATAATTAACGCATGAAAAAGACGATAGGATTCTTTGGGGCCGGTAAGATGGCCGAAGGCATTGTGCAGGCGATTGCTGCTACAGGCGGTTACGATCTGAAGGATATCGTGATGGCGGAAACATATCCGCCGCGCGCCAGAGAGATGTCCAAGCGCTATCGCGTGAAGACAGTCTCCGACGTGGAGCAGGCGGCAAAAGAGACGGATGCGATATTCCTTTCGGTCAAGCCGCAGGACGTTGCCTCAGTGGCGGCGAGCGTGAAGCCGCTGCTGTCGTCGAAGAAGCTTGTTATATCCATCGTCGCCGGAAAGTCGCTAGCCACTCTCCGCAGGATGTTCGGGACGAAGGTGCGTCTCGTTCGCGTGATGCCGAATCTCGCTTTGCGTGCCAAAGAGGGAATGTGCGCAATATGCCCTGCAAAGAATGCGACAAAGGCCGATGTGAAGCTCGTCTCGTCCATTCTTGGTGCCGCCGGCCAGACCGCCGTGCTCAGGGAAAAGGATTTTGACGCGGTGACGGCGCTTTCAGGTTCGGGGCCGGCATTCTTCGCGTTCATGGAGGAGGCGATGGCTGAGGGCGGCGTGAAGCTTGGGCTCAAGCCCGATGTGGCGCGCAAGCTTGCCGAGCAGACAATGCTCGGTACGGCGGCATATCTTCGTCAGAGCGGTGCCGACCTCGGTGAGTTCATCGCCGGAGTCGCGACAAAGGGTGGCACCACGGCCGCTGGAATGGATGTGATGCGCGCGAGTGCATTCAAGGACATTGTGGCCTCTACGCTTGCGGCGGCGGCGGCGAGAAGCGCGGAGCTTGGCAAATGAACTGGTACGTAAAAGGCGCCGATGGAAAGGTTTTTGGGCCGGCCGACGACGCAAAAATCGTGGATTGGGTCAAAGATGGCCGGGTCGATCCGTTTGCAGGGATATCGAACGATCTCAAACAATGGAAGCTGGCCTCGCTTGAACCGATGCTGGAGATGGACTGGATCGTAGAGAATGAACCGGGGCGTTTCTACGGTCCTACGCACCGCGCCGTAGTGGATGATTTGCTGAAATCGGGTTCTCTTTCTCCGTCATGCCGCATATACCGCGACTATCACGACGGAGCGCTTGAGAAGGAGGCCGCATCCGCCCGCGCCGCAGCGGAGAAGGCGATGTCCGAGGTGCAGGCGGAAGCCGAGAAGGCAATGACCGAACTGAAGAATGAGGCAGAGCGCGCCATTGCGTCCAAAGACGCCGAGATCGATGCGTTGAAATCGGAGCTGGAGCAGGTCAAGGACAGGGCTGAGCAGAGTGAAGGCACGGTGCAGGAGCTTGAGCGCAGGCTGACGTCTCTGACAGAAACCAAGAAGCGCGAATGGCGGACAGAGGTCGTTGATCCTGAAATCGTATCGGAGGATCCACCGCCGTCTGTCAGAGACGTGTTCAAGCAAGGTAGGGCACAGGCCACACTTGCGGATCTGGAGCGTCAGGCTCAGGCTGAATTGGCGCGGATGGGCGCTTCCGGGGCCAAGAAGTTCTTTGGCCTGAAGTAATTGTTCATTTCACATGGAGTGACGGCATGTCGGAAAAATGGTATCTCAGAACTCAGGATGACACGTTCGGACCGGAGACGCGTGAGCGTCTGTTGGAATGGGCGAAGATGGGGCGCATTCAGCCAGGGCAGGAGATCTCGTCTGACGGTGAAACGTGGTTGCCGGCTGTGGAGGTGCCTTTCCTGGACATGCGCTGGTCGATAGATATCGGTGACGGGACTCCGCGCGGGCCATTCAACAAGCATGCTGCCGAAGCTCTCCTTCGCAGTGGAAGGTTGCCTCCAGGGTCGAAACTTGTGGAGGTGGAGCCTGCGTTTGAAGATGGTGAACCAAAAGCGTCTGCGCCAGAACCGGAGGTTGAACCGCTTGAGGATGATCATGTTGATAGGCCTGTTTCCGATGCGGCAGTCCAGGATGTGCAGCAGAAGCCAGAGATCCAGGTCGTCGAGAAGATTGTCGAAGTGCCCGTCGAGAAGATCGTCGAAAAGGAAGTGATAAAGGAGATTGTGAAGGAAGTTCCGGTCGAGCGGGTTGTTGAAAAGGAAGTCCTTGTCGAGGTTCCGGTCGAGAAGATTGTCGAGAAGGAAGTGATAAAGGAAATCCCCGTAGAGCGTGTGGTTGAAAAGGAGCGGATTGTGGAGGTGGAGTCCGCCGCGCTTTTGGCCAAGGCGGCGGCGCTTGAGGCCGCGGTTGCGGCGGCGAAGGAAGAGGGGGCCAAGGCGCTTGCGGCGGCGCAGGAGGAGCGCGAGCAGGCCTTGTCCGCCGCAAAGAAGGAGCGGGAGGCTGCTCTGTCCATGATGCGCGAGGAGGGGGAGAAGGCGCTTTCCGCCGAGCGGGCCGAGATGCACAGGGCGAAACTCGAACTGGAGGAGGCGAAGCGGGAGACGCTTACGCTGGAGAGTGAGATCAAGAGACTTCCGTCAAACGCCAGGGAGGCCGCCGACATGGAGGCGGCGGTATATTGGCTGATGCGCGGCGAGGCGGACGATCTTGAACGAATGCTGGCTGAAGAGAAACAGGAGGCGGAGGCGGCGCAGAAGCGTTGGCGGGAAAGGTCTGAAAAGCTTGCCGCACGGCGCGTCGAGATTCTCAAGAAGATCGGTGATGACGCCAAGGACATGAAACAGCGTGCATTGCGGATGAACCCGATGGATCCGCGCACGACACAGGTCAAGCAGGAGCTGGACGCACTCAGGATCGTGGCCGAGAGGAATGCACATGAAAGCGGCATGCGGATCAAGGATCTAACACGTTCCCTCAATGAGAGGACGATGGAGGTCAAAAGGCTGTCTGTGCAGGTGGAGGATGTCAAGCGTCTCCATGAGCAGATAAGGGAGTTGCGCGAAAAGCTGCAGATGCGGGATCGGGAGCTTCAGTCCGAACGTCAGAAACTGGAGGAGGTTCGCCGCAGTTGCGCAGCATCGCAGCAGGCGCTGTTGGCAAGGTTGTCGGAGTTGGAGAGCGGAATGCCAGGGCATTCGAACCAGTCTCGGGAGGCGCATGCCCAGGCGTCGCGATTCCCGTCTTGGATGGGATTCAAGAAGTGACATGAATTCACTCTCCCTTGTCATTCCCGTGTATGAGGCGGAAGGCCTTCTCAGGCGGATTCTTGCGCATGTGCCTTTGTTGTCCGAGTCTGCCGGAAAGTCGGGGTTCCGTCTATGCGAGGTTGTTGTGGTTGATGACGGAAGCCGACATCCAATAGATATTGCAGACTGCAGCGCCGAGTCGTTGAACGGCATGCCCATTGTGCTGCTTCGCAATAGCAGGAACCGCGGGAAGGGGTTCAGTGTTCGCCGCGGCGCTCTTGCGGCAAAGGGTGAATGGGTCTTGATGAGTGATGTCGATGAATCGGCCCCATTAACCGAGTTTTCACGGCTTGCCCCGTTCAGTGAAAATGCCATCGTATGCGGAAGCCGCCGAGGAGGTTCGGATCTGCGTCCTCCGCACCGTCGGTTCCTGTCATGGCTGTTCAACAAGCTTGCAGGCACTCAAGTCGATGATTCGCAGTGCGGATTCAAGCTTTTCAACATGCAGCTCATGCGGCCAGTGTTTGAGCGGCAACGGGTGTGGCGCTTTGCGTTTGACGTGGAACTTATCATGAACGCACCGTCAGTCGCATCGGTTCACGTGAAATGGCAAGGGCGCCGACGCAGTTCCCTGAAGGTTTGGCGTGACGCTCCTCGCATGCTTTTGGATCTGCTTCGTATTCGTTGCAGATTCTAGAACTTCACAAAGTCAAGCATGGAGCTCGCTCCAAGCGTACGGAGATATATCGCAAACGCGACCTCCAGATCGCTGTCGTATTTGGATCCATCGATGCGCTTGACGCTGTTCTCATAGACTACCGCAAAGCGGAATCCGAGACAGTCCGTAAGGAGGTCGAACCATGCGCCGGTTTCGTCCAGTTCGTTACAGCGGGCATCCCATCGGATGTAGGGAGACCACGCAAACCAGTCGCAGACGTCATGCTTGCATCCAAGCCGGATTATGTTCGAGTATTGGTAGTTCCATCTGTCAAATTCAGACGGAACATACTCCCATATGCGGTGGTCTCTGCCGATGTATCCCATCTGCCACGAGAAGTCATGTGATATCCTGTGCTCCATATGGATGTCTGCATACGCAACTTTCTCGCTGTCGATGTCGTATTCCGTACGGGACGAAATGGAGAACCTGTTGGATGGTGTGAACCTTGCCATGAATCCAGGCACAATGCAGTCGTTGCGGTTGTAGAAGCCGTCTTCCTGGCTTTTAGGGTATCCCGGCAGCGCATCTCCTGCGCCTTGGCGACTTTCGTCGCAGAACGGAATGGCGGCATAGAGATCTGTCGCGAGGAATTCCCTGGTCGTGCCGTTTTCATCACGCTTGCGGAGATAGTTGCGAATGCCGGGCCTTGCGCCATGCCAACTGTATGGCAACCCTCTGCCTTCGAATCCGAACTGATCAAGCCAATCGACGGAACCGTCGTAATTGTCAAAAACATAATGACGGTTCTCGTCGCCAGTTCCGAAATGCGCATCCTGGAAGGAATAGTCGAGATACGGTTCGAATGTGTGCTGCCAGTCGTTGTCCAGCCAGGCATGGGCCCGAGCGGAGAATGTCGCGCCGACTTCCGCAATTCCCCTGTACATGGCGTCGTCGGCCGCACTCGTCCAGACGGAATCCGCATCGCCCGAATCGCTCCACCATGTCGCCCTGTATCCTGCGCGAGGGACGATGGAGACGACGTCGTCTATCAGGAGCGGCATTGTGATTCTGTGCGCCGAATCCGCTCTGAAAGCCTGATAGTCGGCGCCTTTCCCATTGATGCCGATATACGGGTCGTAGCGGAACATGGGATCTCTCGAGGCGTATTCGGCATACTGCCTGTTGAGGTATCCAGCCCTTGTCTGCGATTCGTAGTTGACGGGAAGCCCGAACAGCGGCTGCGGCTCGATTGATATCCACGCTTCGGGCAGTTTGGCTACGCCACCGTAGAAATCATTTACGGGGCCGGACACTGTTGCTCCCGCAGCCCACATGTTCTCCCGGTGTTCATACCACGCCTCGTTTGCCGGTATTGATTCCCTTCTGTCGTCATCCCTGAAGAAATCCCTGAGATAGTGGGAGTCTGAAAGGTACTGTGCCTGTATGCTGAATGCATCTCGTTCGGTGAAGTCCGTGCGGTGCTCCAGAAGAATGCGGTACCGCTCCCTTTCGATATGGCTGCCCCAGTTCGCGTAGTTGTACTTGTAGGAGTTGCTCCAATGCCTGTAGTATCGGTCGAAGTCCTCGTCCCATGCATAGAAAGCCTTTATCTTGCCTTTGCTCGACTCGCCGAGCCGCCAGCGGATGGTCTGGCCGATCTCTACTCCGTTCTCCTTGCGCACGTTCAGATACGTGCTGCCGCCCAATCCTATCGGACTGGAGCCTGACTCCTCATGGATGTCGTATACGTATCCCGAGAGGAAATACATACCCCATCTTTTAGTGTATCCGGGAAGGAACCGGAATCCATAGTTCGTGTTGAGCGGGTAGTAGAACCACGGGAGCCAGAACACCGGGATGTCTTCAAAGTAGAGCCACAGGTTTGACCCCGTAACCGAGGTGTCCGTATCGTACACTATGTGCCCTGCGACTTTCCAGTGCAGGTTGTCGGTCGAGTTGGTGCAGGTGGTGAACATTGCATTCTCGCCAAGATCGTAGACGCCGTCGGCGCTGCGCGTAAACCTGTCGGTGAAAAAGCTGTACTCCCCCGACGTGGCCTTTATATTCCCCGTGGCGACCGTCTCGCCGGTTTTCCGGTTGGCCGTAAGCGTACCACCCGAGAAAATGAGTTCGCCAAATCCAGGACTCTGCGGCTCCGGCGGCAAATCCTCGAAAATGCTCGCCGCAAATGCATTCACCGAAAAAAGGACGGCGGAGAGTGTGAGTGTTGTGGCGCTATGCATTCTTGACTCCTCCTGAAGAGTGAAGGACCTGTCCCGTCTCCGCATCGAGAATCGTGTAGGATTCAGGATGTCTGTGCAATTCAGCCACGAACGTGAGCTTCGTGTTGAACGCGGTCTGGAGCTCTGAAAGTATTTTGGAGTCCTCCGTGCGAAGCCGCTGCATGACGGCTGGCGCGATCACGATCTTTGGGACGAACGGGCGCTTTTCCACCTCAGCCTGTTTGAGCAGGGTTGTGAGGCTGCGCTGCAGTTCAATTGACACGGCAAGAGGAGACTTGACGTGTCCGTGTCCAGAGCAGACCGGGCATGTTGATGCAAGCTGGGATAGGATTGACTCCTCCTGACGCTGCCGGGACATCTCAAGCAGGCCGAGTTCGGAGATGGACAATACGTTTGTTCTCGCACGATCGCGCTTGAGGGCCGTTTTGAGTGCTTTCTCCACCTGCTTCTGGTGCTTGCGGCTCTTCATGTCGATGAGATCCAGCACTACCAGTCCGCCGATGTTGCGAAGCCTCAACTGACGGGCGACCTCCTCTACGGCTTCGAGATTGACTTCGAGGATGGCGTCTTCCTGAGACCCCTTGCCGTCCTTGTTCTTATGGTGGCCGGTGTTCACGTCGACCGCTATGAGGGCTTCCGTCTCGTCGATCACGAGATAGCCGCCGCCCTTGAGCGGCACTTGGCGGCGAAACGCTTCATCAAGCTGACGGTCGATCCCATAGTGCGTGAATACGTTCTTCACCCCGTCATAGCGCTTCAGTTTCTTTTGTGCGCGGCGAGAAATCTTTGCGGTGAGTTCCTTCATCTCGTCGAAGGACTTCGCATCGTCGATTATCACCGAGTCGATGTCTTCAGTGAGCCAGTCGCGCACGACGCGCTCGACGAGCCCCGGTTCCTGGTATACGCAGCAGGGCGTGCGCAGATTCTTGACGTTGCCCTTGAGTTCGTTCCACGATTCGA
The DNA here is from genome assembly GCA_045595285.1 of Kiritimatiellia bacterium. Taxonomy (GTDB): domain Bacteria; phylum Verrucomicrobiota; class Kiritimatiellia; order RFP12; family UBA1067; genus UBA1731. Next base: position 29,503 of record JAZOAC010000122.1, read on the forward strand.
GGAGGTTGCGCAGGTCGCGCGCGAACGCCTTGGGACTTGCGCCGGCGCCAACGGTACGCACGATGACGCCCACATCGTCCGGCAGAAGAAGCCTGTCGAGTATCTTCTTGAGGCGGTCGCGCTCCTTTGCGTCGCCTATCTTCCTGGAGACGCCGCGGACCTTCTCTCCTGGCATCATCACAAGGTAGCGTCCCGGTATGGAGAGGTTTGCCGTGACACGCGGACCCTTGGTCGAAATCGGACCTTTCGTGACCTGAACTATGATTTCGGATCCCTTGGGGAACCGCTTTTCGATCTCTTCGTTGGAGAGCCTTGCGGATCGGCCCTTGGCCTTTTTGGCTCGTCCTTTGCCGCCAGTGCGGTTTGATCCCTTTTGGGCCTCCTCGTCGTCGTCAAGGAACGCGTCTATGTCCGGAGACATGTCCCAGTAGTGAAGGAATGCGTTCTTGGGGAGACCGATATCGACGAATGCAGCCTGGAGATCGTGCTCCAGATTCTGTATGCGCCCCTTGAACACCGAGCCGACAAGGCGCTCCTCTTCTGGATGTTCGACCAGATATTCCTCGAGCTTGCCGTTCTCCATTACGGCGACGCGTGTCTCGAGCTTTTCGACGTTTACGATTATTTCGCGCTTGAACTTTGGCTTGCGGAACCAGTTTAGGATTTTTTCTATCATGTTTTCCTCAGATTTTCTCCTCGCGGTGGAGGGATATGGATTGCACGATGCCCAGTGCGGCAAGCAGGGTCACGAGGAAGGTCTTGCCCGCGCTGATGAACGGCAACGGGAGTCCTGTGATAGGCATTAGCCCAATGGACATTGCTATGTTGATGTAGATGTGTACGAAGATGAGAGTCATGACGCCGATCACGACCAGACGGCCGCGGTCGTCATTGGACCGAACGGCGGTCCAGAGTCCCGAAAGCAGAAGAACCGTAAAAAGTCCCAGTGTGGTGGCAGTTCCCACAAATCCAGTTTCTTCCGCAAGCACGCAGAAGATGAAGTCGTTCATGGACACGCTGGGCGGAAGGTACTGCAGACTCTTCTGCTCTCCCTTGCCTATGCCTTTACCTGCGATGGAGCCGGATCCGATGGATATCATCGACTGCCGCAGGTTCCACCCGCTGCCGTACGGATCGGCGTCGGGATTCAGGAACGTGCGCAGCCTTGCCCTCTGATGATTCTTGAGCGGAAGGCATTTGTATATTTTATCCCTGAGCTCGAGGTCCGTAGTCGTCTCGGCCTTGTGGACCGCGCCAAGGATGAGTCCGGCGGACATGAGCCCCGTGAGCAGCAGGGGGATGAGGACCTTCAGGCATACGCGTGCACAGAGAAGCATCGCAATGACAGTGGGTACCAGCACGAGGGCGGTCCCCATGTCGGGCTCCGCCAGGATGAGAAACGCCGGCACCGCCAACAGCACCATGCCGTATAGAAGATCCCTGAATCCGTTCGTTGGACGGTCCGCCCTGCCGAATGTCTTTGCGACCATAAAGATCACGGCGGGTTTCGCGATCTCGCTCGGCTGGAAGAACCAGAGCCATCGCTTCCCTCCGTACACTTCCGCCCCGAATGCAAGGACCGCCACAAGCAGTATGAGTGAGACGAGATAGTACGGGGTTGCGAAAAGATCCAGTATCTTCCTGTAGTCCAGGAACGCCAGAGTGAAGTAGACGATGAGTCCTAAAAAAGCGGTTGCGGCATGTACACGCCATGCGCCCTGAAGTGCGGTGATCGTCCTGGCCTCGCCTGCGGACTTGATGAACACAACGCCGATCACGGCAAGGGTCAACATCGACAGAAACGTCAGCCAGTTGAATTTCAGTATTCTGCCAAGCATGTCAACGCACCTCCTTCTTTTCGCCGAATATGGAGGCAAGTATGTTGTGGACCCGGGGCGCGGCGGTTTTGCCGCCCGAATCTCCGCGTTCGACCACCAGGGCTATCGCCACCGTAGGGTTGTCGTAGGGGGCGAACGCAATGACCCACGTGTCTTTCATTCCGCCGCCGATCTGAGCCGTGCCGGTCTTGCCTGCGCACGGGACGTTCAGCCCTCCGATTGCCTTGCCCGTGCCGCGGATGCCCTCGACCACGTCACGCATGCCGCGTCTGACCGTTTCAATGTCTTCAGGCCTGCACTTCAGCGTCCTGACCGGCTTGGGCGGCGGACTTCCGGCCGGGCGTTTCTTGAGATATGGTGTATATACCTTGCCGCCGTTGGCAAGGGTAGCGCATTCAATGGCGACCTGAAGCGGCGTGACCTGGAGTTTGCCCTGTCCGATTGCGGACTGGCTGGCGAGTCCGGGATAGAAGGGTGGTTGCGCCAGAGAACCTGCATAGTCCGGAGCGAAGTCGATCCCTGTTTTGGCCTCGAACCCGAATTCGCGCGCCGTCCGGAACAGCGTGTTCGAACCAATAAGATATCCAAGACGGGCGAAGTACGGGTTGCAGGACTGCTCGATGGCTCCGCGCATGTTCAGATGGCCCTGTCCCCACCTGCTCCAGCACCTGAGCTTCATGGTGCCGAGCTTGTACACGCCCGTGCATTCATAGTCGTCTTGGGCCTTGAACCCGCTGTTCAGCGCAGCGATGGCCGTAACTGGTTTGAACGTCGATCCTGGGATGTACAGACCCGCCGTGGCGCGGTTCAGCAGGGGGCGGTTGGGATCTGACGAAAGCTCTTTGTAGTGCTTCGCCGACAGGAACGGAACGAAGTCGTTCGGATTGAATACGGGGGCGGAGACCATAGCGAGAACCGCACCATCGCGCGGGTCCAGAACCACGCATGCGCCTCGGACGCCGTCAAACTGGCGCTCCGCCACGGACTGAATGTCTGGATCGATGGTGAGATGAAGGTCGAGACCGTCCTGGGCATCGCGTTCAGGGGTCTCTTCAATGGATATGTTGTCGCGCGCAGCTCCGCTCGGCTTGAACCCGCGTGCGTCCACGGGGATGCGCACAGCCCCCGGCACTCCTGCGAGATAGTCGTCGTAGAACGCCTCCAGGCCCGAACGCCCCTTCATCTCAAGTTCGTATGCGAGCATGTACGCGTCTTCGTCATTCATGTCACGGTCGCGTCCGGTGTATCCTACGAGATGCGCCGCGAACGTTCCTCTCGGATAGATGCGCTCTGCGTGCGACTCCACCGCGAAGCCGGGGAACGCCGCCGCGCGTTCCTCGAAACGGGCAAGGGTCGATTCGTCTAGATCGCGCCAAACGGACATCGGAATAGCGCTGGCCGTGCGTATGTGGCGTACGATGCGGCGCGGGGTGAGGCTCTTGGGACGGTCCACTCCAAGCGCTCCTGCCAACCTTACCACCTCGCGTTCGATCTCTGCAACCGTGTTCGAGATGCTGCCGTTCCTGCGGAACGCCGAAAGGTCGCATACTATGTCGCGGCGTGCGCGGGATTCGGCGATGACCCCGCCCTTGGAGTCCAGTATCCTTCCGCGGATGCCGGGCTTGCGGACGCGTCTTGTGGCCTGCTGGGTGAGATCCCGCTTGAACTCTGCGACGTTGACCACCTGCACATTGTAGAGCGCGACGGCCAGTTCCGTGAATCCGGCGGTGAACAGCGCCGCCAAAGCGGCTATGGACCAGACCGAGACCTTCATTTGACATCCTCGCTCTCAACGGCTTCAATCCCAATGTGCCGCTTCGCCGAACACAGCATTGCGCATGCCACAGGATAGAGCACCACGGCATAGGCAAACGCCGCATATGCAGACAGCATCGGCGCATCTCCGCCCCACATCGCCAGCCAGACCTGATAAAGCGCGGCGGACACAACCGCCGTGAGGAATGCGAACTGCATCAGGAAGCGAACAGCCAGCGCGGCCACGAGGTAGAACACGGCAGAGCATCCGAAAGGCTGTCCGCTCAGGGCATCAGTGAAAAGCCCCGCGCCGATTGCCGCCGGAACCCCGGCGATGCATCCGAACAGAAGCAGCAGAGGCGGCTTCGCGCCGAAGATAGCCGGCGACAGATCCTGCACCGCGGCAAGGATCATAAGGGCGACGGTTGCCGCGCAAATCTTCACAAGATTAGTTCTCACGGCGGATGAATACCTCCTCCAATGCCGGGAAATCCACGGCCGGCGCGACGTCGCCTTCCTGTTCGAGTTTTGTGGAATCGCTGCGCGGACTGGACACCAGCGATCCGACCAGGATGCCCTTGGGAAAAATCCCGCCAAGCCCGGACGTTACGATCCTCGTGCGCGGTGGCGGTTTGAACCCGTTCTTCAGGTGTCCGACATAAAGGGGGTTCACCGCGTAGAGAACCACTGCCTCGGTCTGCGAAACGGTTTTCGTTCCTGTTCCGGACACGATGCCGTACATCGTTCCAAGATCAGGGTCCCCGGTTTCAAGCACACAGGAAACCTTCACCGACGGATCGGTGATCATCTTCACCGTACATGTGTGGAGTGATACGTCGGATACTATTCCGACCAACCCATCGGGCGATGCAACAGCCGAGCCTTCCGAAACGCCGTGAATCGAACCCTTGCCGACGCGCAGGAAGTTCTTTGCTCCGGTGGCGCCGTTCCTTGAAAGGATCGGCGCCTGCACCCATCCGTCAAGTTCGGCGGGAACAGGCCTATTGGCCTGCGGTTTCGTTCTTTCCATTTCGCCGAGCACCATGCGGAGCAGCTCAACTTCGCGCTTGAGCCGGACATTCTCGGCGGCATAGCTCTGTCTTCGCCAAAGTGTGCGGATCCTGCACGTCACATTTCGCTGAAACCAAGTGGCGGATCTCTCCAGAGGATACACGGCTTCAGATGCGACAGCATAACCGCCGGCGATCCAAAGCAGGATCGCCGCACCCGCAAGTGCGCACGCACAGAGCATTATGCCTGTTTTCTTTTCCAAAACCTTCCTTGCCGGAAGGATTGCCGGAAGATCAATGTTTTCTGTTCTGCGCGAGGAAGTCGAGCTCGCTCATCACGACACCTGTACCTTCAGCCACCGCCGAAAGGGGATCGTCCGCAAGCGTGACAGGAAGCCCGGTCTGCTGCGACAGGAGCTTGTCGAGCCCGCGCAGCTGAGAACTGCCGCCGGAAAGCACGATGCCACGGTCGACAAGATCGGCGGCAAGCTCTGGCTCACAGTTTCCAAGGGTTATTCTTACGGCATCGACTATTGAGGACACCGCTTCCTGAAGTGCATCTCTAATTTCCTCGGAGGTGATTGTCATCGTCTTCGGCAATCCCGCCACGATATCCCGGCCGCGCACTTCCATGGTTTTCTCTTCCTCCATCGGATAGGCGCTCCCGAGCTCCATCTTGATTTCCTCTGCGGTGCGCTCTCCTATGAGGAGGTTGTACACGCGCCGCATGTACTGCATGATACACTCATCCATGGCATCGCCCGCAACACGCACGGAACGCGCATGGACAATGCCGGCAAGCGAGATGATCGCCACCTCGCACGTGCCTCCGCCGATGTCGACGATCATGGAACCTGCCGGCTCTGACACCGGCAGGCCCACGCCGATTGCGGCGGCCATGGGCTCTTCCACGAGAAAGACCTCGCCTGCGCCAGCTGCATGGGCGGCATCCTCGATCGCGCGCTTCTCTACACCCGTGATTCCGCTAGGGACGGCTATCACTACGCGCGGACGGAAATACTTGCCTTTGATCTTGCTGGGCGTGACCTTCTCGATGAAATACTTCAACATTGCCTCGGTGATATCGAAATCGGCGATAACGCCCATTTTCATTGGACGGATCGCAACGATGTTCGCCGGGGTGCGGCCAAGCATGCGCTTTGCCTCGGCACCGACCGCGAGGACGTGCTTCGAACCTTCTTCAATCGCCACAACGGAGGGCTCACGAAGGACGATTCCTCTATCCTTCATGTACACGAGCGAGTTCGCCGTGCCGAGATCGATTCCGATGTCAGCGGAGAAAAGACCTTTAAATTTCGAAAACATGGCGGACATTATAATATAATGCGTACATGCAAGCAAGTGAAAAATGGTACAATATGCGGCAATGAAATCCAATGACATTATCGCCGATGCACGCGTCATGCACTTGAGAGAGCTCAAGACTTCCCTCACCGATGTGAAGGCCCGTCTGGCAAAAGTGGAGGCCGAGAGGGATGTGTTGTCCGCCCACTTCAGTCTCAGTCTCGTCGCGCTCCGCGATTTTGAGCGGCTGCCGGAAGGTGCGGGACTCAGGATTATCGACGGATGGAACGCGATTCTCCGCCTCAGAAACGTCTCGAAACTTTCATCCGAGGATATTTCGAGGCTTAAGAAGGAGTATTTGGCCGGATTGGGCATTACGCCGCCGTCGGACGCCGATGATTCTGTCCATCCTGAAAGTCTGCCGCCTGTTGCGACATGGATAATATTCGACGGCAAGGTGGCCAACTCCTACCGATGCGGTGAATATCGCGTCACATACACCGGCGGCATTGGTGCCCACAGGGCGGACAGGATGATACTTGACTTCGTGAACGCCGTGCGCATTCTCGGCCTGGACGTGTCACGGATAACGGTTGAGACGTCCGACAAGAGTCTGGCCTTGCACGTCAGGTCTGCGGGGGCAAAAACGGCAGATTACCTTATCGCTTCCTTGCGCCACTGCAATGGGGATTTGCCGGTCTCCTGACGGAAGAATTTCCACAATGCGTTGGCGGCTTTGAATCCGCAGAAGTTGGCTATGGTCGTCATGTCCATGTTCGAACCGGCAAGCAGATCCTTTATCTTGTCAAGCCGTACGGCCTGAATCTCGTCAAGAATCGAATGTCCGGTGATCCGGCGGAATTTCATTTCGGCCATGCGCCGCGAACATTTGAACGTTGCGGTGACGTCGGCGGCGGAAAGACGGCCGCATGCATTCCTGCGTATGAGCTCCAGCGCCGCAGAGACCTCCGGATCGTACCGGCTTCCGGTGCGGGAAGAAGCGCGCCGGACGATGTTTGCCGGGCCGAAGGTAAGGCGAATGGCCCGTTTCCCTCTCCCGCTGATGATTTCATCGAGTGTGCGGGCGGCAAGTTCGCCTGCGAGCAGAAAGTCGGGCTGGACGCTGGTAAGCGTCGGTGAAGTGTGTTCGCAGATAGGTATGAAGTTGTCCACCCCGCAGACCGCGATGTCGTTTGGGATGCTGAATCCAGACCGGACGGCGGAGGTAATAACTTCTGCGGCTACGTTGTCATTCGCGGCGAAGATTCCGCATGGCTTGGGTATCCGGACAATCCATTTCCGTAGCGTCTTCTGCCAGATTATGCTTTGCGGCGAATGCCGCCCGCATACAAACGTTTCGCATGATTTTCCGTTCAGGGTGAGAGCCTCGCGGAATCCGCATTCGCGGTCGTCGCTCCAGAATCTTGGTTGCGGATAGGGGACAAACGCGAAGTGGGGATGTCCTGTGATGAGCAGTTCCTTGGCGGCAAGTCGTCCGGTGGCGACAGAATCGTGGCTGACGCACGATGCGTCTGCCGGCAAAGAACGAGGGTTTCGGTCGAGGTAGACGGTCGGCAGCACGGAAAACATTTCCGTCGGGATATCCTGATATCCGCCGCCGCATTCTACGATCGCTCCGGACGCCCCCCAGAATCTCGTGAGCTGGGCAAGCGCGTTTGGAGACGGGATGCCGTTCACAAGCTGAACATGCCAATCCGCCGTCGCCGCATAGCGCCGCACACCTGCGATTTTGTCGGGCGCGCTCGTCTTTGAAGGCGACTGGAAGTAAAGTATCGTATTCATCGTTCTGGTGGCGGATTATATCATAAGTGACCTTTGCAAAAAGGTGCGGCTGCAAATTGTCCTTTAGGCTAGGTTTACTTTTTGAAATGGATGTTTATAATTTGGCGGCATGAACTTTGCGATTGCATATTGTTTATTCTATTTGTGGAAAGAAGGATTCAATGCGAATGAAGTATTTAGAAAGACAGGGTCGTAGCATGTTTGTGCTTGTGACGGCGGCGGCGCTTGCTTTGTGCTGCAGCGGCTACGACACCAACAGTCTGGTCACGGTGCGTATGCAGGATACGGGCGAAACGCTCATAAATCCCGGTATGGGTTTGGTGCACTACCATTACTCCAACCGTCTTTGGGCGTACGGCATGTACTCCAATCCTGGCGACACCGATCCGCTTCCCGGCACTTCGGTCGTGTATATGCGCGAGGAATGGCCCGGATTCTACTACGACAAGAGAAGCGAGCGCGCGCTCTGGTACCGCTTCCGTGACATGCAGAAGGCCGCGTCGCAGAACAAGTGACGGCAGCGGAAAGAAACATCGCAGGATGGCATTGTATCAGGTTTGACTATGATTGCGGCGCGCAACCTGCGCGCCGTATTTCGCAAATGAGTATTATATTTTTTCGCAAATGGAGAGTTGTGGTCGTGGGAAACATGATATGATACGCCGCAATTGCATTTGTAAGGTGAAAGTCTTATCCCTAAGGAGAATAAACATGAGTGAATTTTCGTTAAAAAGATCGGCAATGTTGTTCGCGGCGGTTGCCGTGTTCGCATCGCTGCCGGTGGATGCCAAGATAGTATCGTTTAAGGACGCGGCTAAGATAAAGAGTTGGGATGCGTGGAGCGACCATAAAGGGAAGAAGGAGCAGGCGGCGAGAAAGCAAAGGCCCTGTGTCACATGGGAGAAGCTGAATAAGCTGGATGTCGGTCTCAAGGAGATCGGACGTTTGGCGGTGCGCGACGCGAAGGACATCAAGTCCTCCAAGTGGTCAATCGGCTGCGAGACGATGGACCGCGACTATGCCGACTGGAATGCGTACAAGTCGTTTCTCGGTCCGCTCGGCGCGAAGCACGGGCGGCTCTTCTCCGGATGGGCGAAGACGGAGCAGGAGAAGGGGAAGTACGATTTCACGTGGCTTGATCCGCAGGTGCGAGAAATGGCGGCGATGGGCGTCAAGCCGTGGATCTGCCTTTCGTACGGCAATCCCGTGTGGGGAAGCGATTTCCGTCTCGGCATGCGCGTGAAACAGGTGACGGACAACGCCGATGCGTTCGATGCATGGATCCGGTACTGCACTGCTTGCGTTGAAAGATACAAGGACGTCGTTGACGAATGGGAGGTGTGGAACGAGCCGTTCAATCAGGGCGAGGAATACGCTGAAATGTTCTATCGTACTGCAAAGGCGATCCGTGCAGTCCAGCCGTCCGCTAAGATATACTGCACGGCCATAACGTTCCCGAAGGACTACAAGGCGGTGCTCGAAAGGCTGAAAAAGGAGAACGCCCTTGATCTCGCCTCCTATTTCCACTACCATCCGTATGACCGCAACCCTGACGAATCCTATGCGAAAAGGGCGGAGCCGCTGCGCAGGCTCGTGAAGAGCTACAGCGGCGCATTCGACATCATGCAGGGCGAGGTGGGATGTCCGGCGCAGCTTGAGTTCGCCCATGCGCTGCACAGTGTGGAGTGGACCGAATATTCGCAGGCGAAGTGGAACCTTCGCCGCGCCATAGGCGATGCTGTCCGTGCGATCCCGTGCAACGTGTTCACGATGATCGACCTTCAGTACACGTTCATGCTGCAGAGTTTCGGCATGCTCCGGTCCAACGCCCTCAAGGAGGTCGTGTACCGCCGTCCGTCGTACTACGCGATGCAGAACGTGTTCAGCTACCTTGACGACGAGGCTCTTCCGTTTTCGGTAAGCACCAACGCGGACTTTGTCATCACAAAGCGCGCCGATCCGCGTGACAACGCAGAGCGACGCCTCACCTGTGCGCGCTTTACGCGCTTCGGAAGACCGGTCAGGTTCTACTGGTTCTCCGACTCCCGTCCGTCAAACCGGCTTGAGTTCGACCGCGTCACGATCAAGGTTCCGGGGCTCCTGTACCGTCCGCTATGGGTGGACATGATAACGGGACGCATCTTCGAGTTCGATGCGTCGAATGTGCGCCATGAAAAGGGGACGACGGTGCTTACGGATGTTCCGATGTGGGATTCTCCGGTGATGATTGCCGACTACGAATGTGTGCCGCGCCGTTATGACTGGAAGAACGAGATGCCGTATGACATTGTAGATTCGCTGTATCGCCCCGGACATTATTGGAACAAGATGAAGGCGATGCCGCCGCCCGGAAGCCAGCCTTGGATGAAGATGAAGACGGAGGACTTCATTCCGTGCTTTGACCGGTACGGGCAGTTCCGTCACCGCGATTGGCCCGGAAAGACAGCTTCAGACGCCGATCTCAAGGCTGCCGCCGCAGAGGAGGCGAAGGATCTGGCGGCGAATCCCGGTCCGGCGGACCGTAACAGGTACGGCGGCTGGACGGCAGGTCCGCAGCTGAAGGCGACCGGACGTTTCCGCACGGAGAAGATCGACGGGAAGTGGTGGCTTGTCGATCCGGACGGGCGCCTTTTCTGGTCTTTCGGTCCAGTCCGCGTGACGGCTTCGTCGGGTATGACTCCGATGAACGGCGACACGTTTACACATCGTCGCGGATGTTCCATTCCGGATCGCGATTGCCTGTTTGCGGAACTTCCTCCTGCTCCGGACGCTCCGGACGCCACGCCGTTCTCGAAGTTCTGGACGACGCACGACAGACTGCTCCTTCCGTTCTTCCGTGTCCGTGGACAGACTCGCATCTACGATTTTACATCCTCCAACCTCTACCGCAAGTACGGCAAGGATTACTATGCGATATTCTCCGACCTTGCCCATAGGCGACTTCGCAGCTGGGGCGCGAACACGATCGCGAACTCCTCCGACCTCGAAATATGCCTGATGGACCGTACGCCGTTTGCGGAGCGTGTGGAATGTCAGTCGAAAGCCATTGAGGGATCTTTCGGCCATTGGTGGAAATTCCGCGATCCGTGGGACGAGTCGTTTTCGAAGGGAGTGACGGCGGCACTTGAGAAGCACGGACGTTCCGCGCACGACCCATGGTGCATCGGCTTCTTCGTCGACAACGAAATAAATTGGGGCCACCATCCTTCCCAGCTCGCCGAATGGTCGCTTCAGTCTCCCGCAGACCAGCCCGCAAAGGTCGCCTGCGTCGAATTCCTCCGGGCGAAATACGGCGAGGTCGCCAGGATGAACGCAGTATGGGAATCGTCGTATTCGGACTGGGACGATCTTCTGCATTCGGTGCATCTTCCGGGCGATGGCGCGAAGAAGGATCTTGAGGCGTTCACCGGCGTGATCGTGGATGAATACTTCAGGCGGACGCGTGCCGCAGTGAAGGCGTTCGACAAGGATCTCCTATATCTCGGATGCAGGTTTGCCGGCAACGGGCGTCCGTGGGTGATTGCCGCCTGCGCGAAATACTGCGATGTCGTGAGCTACAACATATACAGGTATGATATTCTGGACTGGAGACTTCCGCAGAACCTTGATGCGCCGGTGATGATCGGAGAGTTCCACTTCGGTGCAACGGACCGTGGTCCGTTCGGCACTGGCGTGCGCCAGGCCAAGGATCAGAATGACCGTGCGGAGAAGCTGAAGGGCTATGTCCGCTCGGCGCTCGACAATCCGCAGATCGTCGGCGTGCACTGGCATCAGTTCGCCGACCAGGCGACGTCGGGACGATTCTGCGGCGAGGGTCTTCAGGTCGGCTGGACCGACATCTGCGACCGTCCGTATCCGGAAACCATCAAGGCGGTGCGTGAAGTCGGAGCAGAGTTGTATACGCGTAGATGGGGAGTGAAGGGTAAAGAGTGAAGGGTAAAGAGTTGAGAGATGAGAGATGGGAGATGGGTAATGAGAAAAGGGTGAAGAGATTTAGTCCCACCTGTCGCACTCGTCCCACTACCCACTACCAACTATCAACTAACAACTAAAAGAAGAGATAAAAATAAACAGAAAATTGTCAATATCGTGTCTGATGACGGCACTTGCCGTTGCCGGAATTGCAGGCGAGGTCGATCTCCGCACAGCGCGGATCAAGGTCACCGATCCGGCCTTCTCAATGGCACAGAAGCCGCAAAAGACAACGGTTTGGGCATAGAGGAAATCATGCCTTTCTATGCGCTGGACTATCCGCTCTTCATCACCGATCTTTCGGTGTTTTGATGACCCTCGATTTTACAGGTAAGGCCTCCCCTGTATGTGGAACAACTGGGGATAGCCCCTGGAAAGAGTTGTATTTCCTTCGTTTTCTCTTTTGGCTATATTTGGCTCCTTTTTGTGTTGTTTCAACTCGCCGGGGGCACCTGCCGCCGGCGCAATCCGGGTACAAAAAAAGCGCATCGTTTCCGACGCGCCTAAGGCTTGGTTTTTGGGTTAAAGACTTTGTTCATAAGTTGAAGGTTGCTGTGAAAGAGTTGTCCGAGACGCGTATATGATTGAGACTTATTGGCGGAACAGAATATATTGAAAGTCATAAGTTTACAGAAGTGATAGGTGAATCAAGGGAAATTTCGCGAATTATTTCTGCGAGTGTGACAACAGCAAAGAAAAAGATTCGCGGCTGAATTGTCAATTGGCAACATTCTCAGACTGGCATCATTCACAATGATGGATGCAGGCAAGATTGCGGCGATAAAAGCTCGGATGTACGGAGGGGTGGAGATTAAAATTGAGGATAGACGAGAATTTGAATTTTTTACGGTTTCAGCAGGTGCTTCTGAAGTGCGATGTTTGTGGCCTCGGCTCGGTTCGCCGCCCCTATTTTCGCGAAGATTGTTGAGAGGTGATGCTTTACCGCGTTCGCCGAGACTCCGAGCTGCTTGGCGATATCTTCGTTTGTGAGACCTCGCGCTACGGAATGAAGTATCTCCATCTGCCGTTCCGTAAGATCGGGAACCGGCCGATCGACGCTGATAGACTTGACGATCTCCTGCGCTACAACCTTCTCTCCGGCTGCAACCTTTCGGATCGAGTCCGTAAGCTGCCTGTTTGTCACCGTCTTCATCAGTGCGCCCGTCGCGCCTGCATCCAACGCGCGGCAGATGTCGTTTGCGGAGCCGTATGTCGTAAGTATAAGCACTTTGACCGACGGTGCGCCTTTCGCTATCTGCGCCGTTGCGTCCGCCCCGTTCAATTGGGGCATCATGAGGTCCATGACGATGACGTCGGGCAGAAGCTCCTTCGCGCGGCGAACGGCGTCAAGACCGTTTGCGGCCTCGCCCACGATGGTGAAATCACTCTCGAAACTGAGGATCGCCTTCAATCCCTCTCTGACGACGGCGTGGTCGTCGGCGATGACAATTCTTATCTTCTCGTTCATGTTGACCTTGTGTGAAGAGTGACGCAAACCGTTGCGCCCAGTCCGGGCGAACTGATGATATCGACTTGGCCTTTGAAGGACTCGGCCCGTTCGCTGACGCCAAGAAGTCCGAAGTGTCCCTCTCCGACGCCTGGATGGTGCAGCGGATCAAATCCTATGCCGTCATCCTTTACTTCGATTGTGAGAATGTCGCCTTCAAGCCGTCCTCTGACGGAGATGTGCCGTGCGGTGCCGTGCAGCGAGGCGTTCACGGCAAGTTCACGGACGATGCACAGAACTGCGTGGAAAGCGTTGTCCGGCAGTTTCCGCCGCGACACCTCGAAGTTGACGGAGAGTTCGGCGTCGCCGATGTGCGGCTCGACCGTGCGCCGGATGGCGAGTGCGGCATCGGACTCCTCAAGGGCGTTGTTGCGAAGATCCCAAAGGCAGTTGCGCAGATCCTTCCGGCACGAGAGAAGCGTCTGCCTGGCGATGTCGAGGAAGTTTTTTATCCGCGAAGGATCTTGCCGTCTCGCCTGTTCCGCCGCATCTATCTGGAAGGATACGCCGGTAAGCGTCTGCGAAAGCGCATCATGAATCTCAACCGCGAGTCTTGTGCGTTCGGCGATGCGAAGCTCCGCGCCATCGCGGGCGATTCGTTCCCTCGCCAGTTGGCGGCTGCGCCGTTCTACGATTCTGTTAAGGGTGCGGTTCCATATCACAAATCCGACGAGCGCGGCAAAAAGCGAGCCTATTACGACGAGAAGCTTCGCGGGCGTCCACCACGGCGGCCTGCTTATGATCTCCACATCGCCGGGACGGCGGAGAACGAGAGTCAGTCCCTTGATTCTAGGAAAGACGACATTGGGATTCCAGTTTTGAACGTCAAACACGCATACGCCGATGACGGAGACCACACTGTTGATCTCCAGCCCGTCGAGCGCCGTCGGACAGGAGCTCGCGTCGACCGGAATGATGTTGTCGTCGCATGAAAGGAGCATGCGCGCCGCCGGGTCGTTCGGAGGCGACAGAGACCGCACGTTGCCGGTTATGCGGAACAACGTTCCCTGCTGGCGCGGATTGAACTTCCGTTCGCCCAGTTCGTTGAACAGCAGGCTTTGCACAGTGACGTCTTTCGGTTCGGCGGTGAAATTTTCTTTTGTGTCGGGAAGCGGTTTCCATACCGCCTGCATGAGATTGATATGGAAAAGATCCGTGGCCGGCAGTCCGACCGCGGCGATGTTTGAGCCGCAGGGCGGCAGTTCTCCGTCGGCAAGCTCCACCTTTACGGCATTCCCGGACTTAGTGCGTATCATCATGACGTTCCCGCCCCATATCGCGAGAACGGTCCCGTCAATCCGTCGCCGTCCGATTTTCGAAATTTCCGCGGCTCTGACATGCCGCGGGTTGTCGATGTGCGGTACCGAAAAGGGGTCTTCCGGCGGATGTCTTAAGATACGGATGTCGTCCGGTCCGGAGATTGAGAGTCGATGACCCAGGAATATCCGGCGTCCGCTTCCGTTCGGCGTACATATCCCGGTCGCGACAATTTCCGCGCCGATGAGCTTCGACAGTTTCATCCGTTGATGCGAGCGTTCCGATATGGAGGCGTAGATTGTGCATTCTCCCGCATTCAGAGCGAGATACTGGCAGCGGGGGTCTATCTCATCGCGAAAGGCAAGCGTGACATATCCCTTGACGGAGACCCGCATATAGTCGTATTTGCCGCGAGGGATCATTTCCGGATCTGCGGTTGTGACGGGAGGAATCGGCTTGCGTCCGACGGTTTCAGTTGCATTGCACTTGGCGTAGAGTTCGTGATCTATGTTGATGTCGGTCACGCCGCGCCAACGGACGATGTCTCCCGGGCTGTATGTGAAGGATTGCGGATTGTCCTCGGCATACAGAATTATGCCGCCGGAATCGTCGCTGACAAAGAACGCACAGCCCGTGATGCCGGTATGTTTCTGAAGCACCTGAGCGGTAAGGTCGAAACTCATTCCCGCTTTCGCCTCGGTCTCGGACAGTCTGCGCAGTTCCGCCGCTGTTCTCAAAACGGTGTTTGTCCGCGTCTGCCCTGACATAGGGCAGACGCAAAACAGAACCGTTGCCGCTGCGACTAGTTTCTTCATTGACGCGCATTTTATCAAAATCTCCCGTAAATTACGGAAACTGCTTCTAATGCCCGTTCGGGCATCTTTTGATATTCACAATGTTGTGATAAATTGATAGGCGAAATTTTCCATAAAGAAGAAAGGATCAGCTTATGCGTAGTCTATTTCTCGTGATGTCTGCGGCTGCATGTGCGGTAATGCCGTCAATTACATATGCAGAACAGAAGACGATTTCGCCCGGAGAGACTGTGATTGTCGCCGGTCCGGATATTTCGTCGTGGGCGGCGGCGGATATCGACATAGGCGCAGGCGCGACGCTGCTGTTCAGTGAGCCTACGGAGCATGTCGAGTTTAAGGGGAAAATAACCGGTTCAGGGCATTTTGTGGCCAGTTCGGCTGTGACAACGACAAAGCCATATGAATTCAAAATGAATGGTGATGCAACCGGATTTACCGGAGGCTTTTTCTATACAAACGTGCTTGCCCGAATCGTAACGCCGACTTCGGTAGGTGACAGCGCAAAGATAACCATCTATGTAGTATACAATACCGGTGACGGAGCTAAATCACACTTCTTCGGTCCTGCCGCCGGGAAACCGGACTATATTTATCGAAATCCGCTTGATTTGAGTGTCGGGCCTAACAAAGGTTTAGTGGTAAACGCCCGTACGGTGTTGGCAGGAGATATCATTCATCGTGCAGGTGTCATTCATGGTCCGGGGAGGATCACGGGCAATATTACAACTCATGCTTTGACGATCACCTTTGCTAACGATCTTACTGTGGAGGGCTCGTGTTCTGCTACGGCAACCGGCGCACAAATTGCCAATGCCAATACAATTTACCTGAAAGGCAAGACATATGGTTTTTCTCAATTCAGCGTCATCAACTGCAACTATCCTGTCTATCTTGAAGACGCCAACCTTTTTGGTGAGAATGTCGTTCTCCAGATGGGCGCAAACTTTTCAGGTGCTGGAAACCATTCGGGGAGACTTGAACTTAATGGACACAGCCAGATTTTTAAGCGGGCATGCTTTTGCAGTTACTTCAGTTCAACATCAGATGCAGATTTGAAAACTGTAGGAGGCATAGGCAATACAGGCACTCCAGCGACAATTACATTTGCCAACAATGACTCCGCCCAATGGTTTTACGGGCGACTTGACGGTCACCTTTCCGTTAGGGTGTCAGGAACGTCGATGATTGGTTTCAGTGTTCCGACAAATTCCATGGATGGAACGATTACCCATTCTGGGGAGCGCGGCGGCAGTGGCAGTATTGTGATGGGAGGCGCTTGGCCGAATTTGAAGAAGATAGAGTCGGTGAATGGTGGGCTTGTCGATATCCGCAATTCGGTAACCATCAATCCTAAAGCGACGATCGACATTGACGGCTCTTCCCAGATAAAGGTACAGGACGGATTCACTCTGACGGTTCGCACATTGAGGATCAATGGGGTGGAACTGCCGGTAGGAACATATGATAAATCTTCCTTGACCGTTGGCAGGTATTTTAACAGCTTTGGAGCTGGTTCTATTCAGGTAACGGGAGCTCCGGGCTTTAAAGTGTTGATCAAATGATTAAGTTAAGTAAGGACAGTTCAATGAAATTCAATGTTAGTCAGATTGCAGTGATTCTCGCCGCCTTGGCTTGTCCGTGGCTTGCCGTCGGCGATGTTGTGCTGGTGAAGGACGGCAAAGCATGCGCCGAGATCGTGTTGCCGAAGGATGCATGGGATGTGGAGAAGTACGCTGCGGAGGAGTTTGTCCATTTCCTTAAAAAGTCAACAGGCGCAGAGCTGCCTGTTGTCCGCATGGGAGACGAGAAGCAGAGTGCGGCGAAGGTCTTGATCGGACGAGCCGCCGCATTGGATTCACTGCCGCAGTGGAAAGGACGCGTCATTTCCACGGATGGCGTGCTGAAAATTGCAGGAGGGGATGACAAGTCGTTTTCGCGCAAGTCTAACGGTCGTGCCTGCGGAACCTTGTATGCCGTATATGAATTTTTTGACCGTGAGCTGAATCTCAAGTTTCTCTGGCCTGACGATGAAGGCGGCGGAACGGCCATCGACAGCCGCAGGAGCGTGGTTGTAAAAGATTGCGATTATATGTACACTCCTCCGTTCGAGAGCGTGAACATCCGTCATCTTCCCGTCGAGTATGTGCGCCGTGCGGCCAGGGTTGTGGCCTCTCCCGTGCGTTATCCCGAAGGCGGCGGCGGACATGCTTTCGTGAAGTGGTTCAAGAAGTATGGTGAGAGTCATCCTGATTTCTTTGAAATGCTCAACGGCAAACGCAATGTCCAATCCGGCACTTCTATGTGTGTCGCCAATCCTGCATTTCATAATGAGATAGTGCGAATCTGGCGCGAAGCCTGCAAGAAGAATCCGAAGATAAAATATGATATAAATGCCTGCGAGAATGATACTGCCGGGCGGTGCACATGTCCGATGTGTATAGCCTGGAACGATCCTGGCGTCGATCCGGCAAAGGATGTCAGCGCCAGATATGCGCGGTTCTACAAAGCGCTCTACGATCTGGCGTCGAAGACCGACCCGTCGGTTCGCGTGTTCGGCTATGCGTACGCAAACTACAAGAACGCACCGCGCGGCGTGATCTTGCCGGAGAATGTGAACATCTCATATGTGCCGGACTCCGATCATCCTTTTGACGAGGCGACACGCAAGCGCGTCATCGGCGGAATCAAGGGCTGGCAGAAGACCGGCTGCACGCTCAACTACCGCCCGAATCTCCTTGACGGCTATACTATGCCGCATGAGATATCGACCGACTACTACACCGAGTTCCAGGAGATGCGCAAGGCCAGGATGAAGCGCATCGACGTGGACGGACCGAATCCCACGTTTGGTACTCAGGGCCCGTTCCTTTACATACTCTGCAGAATGATGGTGCGGCCGGACATGTCGCTTAACGCGCTGATGGATGAATACTGCTCGGCCTTCGGCCCTGCAAAGGATGCGGTTCGCGACTATTGGGGATTCTGGGCGCGGTATGTAATCGAACATGCGAAGGAGTTTCACGAGATTCCGGTGGAGCACAACAAGCTTTTCCATTGTGTCCACTACGGCTTCCAGTATGCATTCTACGCTCATATGCTCTTCCCGGAAAAATTGCTGAAGGAGGGCTTCAGGTATCTGAATCTCGCAAAGGAACTTGCGAAAGGATCGCCTGAACATCTCAAGCGCGTCGAGTTCCTTGTTGCGGGCCTTGAGCATGCGATTCTCTGCTCGCGCACATGCGCGGTATGCGCCGATGAATCCACGCGGAATCCCGAGCGCCAGGCGGCCATAGACGCCGTGCACGCGTTCAGGAAGACTGCGCCGAAGTGGCTGTTCAATCCGAAAGGGTATGCGTTGCGTCCATGGTTCAACGAGCCTGCCGCCTGGACGCTCCATGAGGTCGACCCCGAGCGCATCGTCAAGATTCCGGTCAAATGGAGAGTGAAGACTGATCCGGACGACAAGGGAATTTCGCTCGGATACGACAAGGCGGATTTCAACGACAGCGCGTGGGAATGGGGGCTTACCGATCGTTATCTGGAGATGCAGAACTTCGGTTCGGGTTATGTCCACGCCTGGTACCGCACTGTGATAGACGTTCCCGCCAGGTTTGCGGGATGCAAGACGACGATCCGTTTCGGACGCGTGGACGAGAGCTGCCGGGTGTTCATCAACGGACGCGAGGCGGCGAGCTTCAAATGGAATCCGCGGAAGGATTTCAGTACCATGAACTATCCGATGTCGTTTGACGTTACGGGATTCATCAAGGCCGGAGAGAGGAACGTCATCTCGGTCAAACTGACCAATCAGTCGGGAAGCGGCGGCCTTTGGCAGCCTGTTGAACTCAGATTTGAGTAATAAGTATCAGAAATGTCAGGAAAGGATTTTACTGGAAATGAAAAGAAGAGAATTTATTTCAATGGGAGCATCTGCACTTGCATGTTCCCTGGTATCCGGCAATACCGCAGTGCAGAACCTGTCAGAAAGTTCCGCGTGTGTGATTCCTGAGCGGTTCAAGAACCATCCGCTTTTCACGACTCCGCATTGCGGCATCAACTTTGGGTTTCTTGCCAGACGCGGGTATTATTCCCGTCCTGAAGTGCGTAAGCAGCCGGCTCTTATTCGTAAAGCAGGCCCGAACTGGGTAACGCTTAATACTCATTTTTGCCAAGAGACGTTTTCCAGCCGTAAGGTGTTTCTGGATTTCGACTGGTCGTCGGGCGAGCGCGAACTCGTGGATATGATCAAGGCGTTGCATGGCGAAGGTATTCGTGTAATGCTTAAGCCTTGCCTTACATCGCTTGATTCGGCATGGATGGGTGCTGTAACTTTCCCATGGCCGAGCGAGCAGCAGATTCAAGGTGTGCGGCAACGTTATGCCGAGGAATGGTTTGACTCGCTGCGTGAATGTCTTTCATATTTCGGAGATATAGCTCAAGAGACGGGATGTGAAGCTTTCATTGCAGGTGCTGAATATAACGGCACCACGAAGTTTGATGCCGAATGGCGCAAGACCATCGCCCATGTGCGCAAGCACTTTGACGGCCCTGTCACCTACGAGTTCATGCCGCGCGAACCGTCAGAGCGCCCGCTTAAGTGGTTCAATGATCTGGATTTTCTGGCGCTCAGTACATATCCGTCAGGAGTTGACGCGCCTGACGAAGTGCTATGGGATCTCGACAACTGGAAGAATCTTCCGCCAATATCCAAAGCATCTATGGAAAAGGCGCTTGCAAAGCATGTGCCGCTTGTGGAAAGTTTCGTCAAGAGATTCGGCAACAAGCCGATTGTATTCTCGGAGATTGGAACTCGCAGTTGCAGAGGTTGCGTAAATGTGCCGGGTGACTTCAAGACGGAATCGCCCTGGGATGGGCAGGAACAGGCTGATTATATGGATGCGGCATTTTCCACGTTTTCCAAAATGCCCGCATGGCTCGGGCTCTCCTGGTGGAAATGGGACGAAACTCAGCACACCCGTCACCATTATTCCCCAGATCCATTGAAGGATCGGGGCTTCACCATCTGCGGGAAACCGGCTGCCGCGGTAATGCGAAAGTGGGCAAAAGGGTGGCGGCTGTGATTTTTTCGCGTAGAGATTTTGTATTTTCGCTGCTTGCCGCAGTCGGATCCGGATGTAAAGTTTTTACGCCAGCGCAAGAATCTCTTGCCGATGTAAGGCGGCGCTATGAACGCGAGCTTTTGGGGAATGTCGTTCCGTTCTGGATGCGGCATTCCATCGACACCACGCATGGTGGATTTCTTACCTGCCTCGATCGCGACGGAAACGTATACGATACATTCAAGCATCTCTGGATGCAGTGGCGCGAGGTTTACATGTTTGCGGCGCTCTGGAACGCAGGATACCGTGACTCTCGCTATTTGGACGTCGCTATACACGGATTCGATTTTCTTCAGAGATGCGGCAGGCGGCCGGACGGATCGTATCACTACATGCTTAACCGTGACGGTTCAGTCCTTTGTGACACGGACGGCGGGCAGGAGGTGTTCACGGAGAGTTTCGCCGCCATCGGCTGCGCAGAGCTCTACCGCGCGACTGGTGATGTGCGTTATAAAGAAGAAGCTTTAAATGCGTATGGCATATATCGGTGCAATACCGAGAAAGGCAGCGGTAAATACGATTTATTGGCCTATCCAATGATCGAACTCAATGTAGTGCAAACACTTGATGCGGCATTTGGAGGTTATGGCAAAGAGATAGACTCGTGCATCCGGCGAATCGTCCGATTTGCCCATCCCGAGAGCGGGCTGATGCTTGAACGGGCTCCGAAGGAGGGCGGTTTCGATCTTGATACGCAGTTCGGCCGATTCGTAAATCCTGGGCATGCGCTCGAAGGGCTCTCGTTTATAATGCGGCGGCTGATGGCATCTTCGGTCTCGGACAGGAATGGCGAAATTCTCAACTTCGCATTGCGGGAAACTCGCATCATGGGCGAATTCGGATGGGACGGCGAAGAGGGCGGAATCTGGTATTTCCGGGATGCCCTCGGCAAACCCATGTCGCGCCATGAGTATTTTCTCAAGGCGTGGTGGCCGCAGACCGAGGCGGCCACTGCGATGCTCAGGGCGTACGCATTGTCCCGCGACGGGTATTTTCTCGAGTTCTTCAGGCGGATAGACGAGTTCGCCTGGCACAGATTGAAAGACCGGGATAAAGGTGAGTGGTTCGCATACGCCCCTGTCGGAGGGCGGCTCCATCATCCGTACAAAGGAAGCCGTTTCAAGGGATTCTTTCATCTCCCGCGATATCTGCTTGACTGCATACAAACCATTCGCTGGATTGAAAAGACATGAAAAAGACAGGAATGTTCATCGCCGCCGCGCTTTTACTCGTGCGATTTGCCGCTGCCGCCGAGTGGATCGCAGGAGCATATCGCCCGCCTGCGGAAGACGACTATGATGGGTTCTTCGCCGATGCGCCGGCTTCGGTTCTGAGCCGACGCTTCTCCGTGCCGGCTGACTCGAAGGGTGTCGGGCTGAAACTTGCGGTCGCTGGACTCTGCGATATTTACGTCAACGGCGTACGCATCACCGCGACGCCGCTTTCGGCGTGGACGGATTACTCCGCGCGTATTCTGGAAGATTTCTACGATCTGACGCCCTATGTGAGGATGGGGCTGGAAAACGAAATCCGTCTTGAGATCGGAAACGGATGGTACAATCCGCTTCCGTGGAAGATGTGGGGAAATCTCAATCTGCGAAAACATCTTGCCGTGGGCACGCCGTGCGTAAAAGGCGCGATTGAGATAAAGCGCGATGATGGATCGGTTGATATGCTTCCGACCGGTTCGGATTGGCTGGCGGCTGACGGATCTATGGTTTTCAACAGTATCTACCGGGGTGAAAAGCGTGACTTCCGTCGCAACGTCACCCGTTGGAATGCCGCCAGGGTCGTTTACGGCCCGAAGGGGACAATTCAGCCGCGCGGCGATTTCCCGCATATTGCAATTGTGGAGCGTTTGAAGCCGAGGTCCGTGACACGGCAGAGAGACGGACGCTTTCTCGTTGATTTCGGAGTGAACATCGCTGGGACGGTTCGGCTCGTTCTGCGCAACACGGCCGACGGACAGCGTGTCGTATGCCGCTACGGAGAGTCTCTCTGGAGCGACGGAACTCTCAATCCGATGAGTGCCGTGTGCGGCAACATGAAGGATCCGTCGCAAAAACCTCATGGCGTTGCGGAGCAGAGGGACGAATGCGTCTGCCGTGCGGCGGTGGAGTCGGTCTTTGAGCCGCGTTTCACCTTTCATGCGTTCAGATATGTAGAGATTGCGGGGATTGAAGGGACACTGGTCCCGGCCGACGTCGAGGCGTACGCATGGTCGGCGGATGTCAAGCGGAGAGGATCGTTCGTCTGCTCGAACGAGCGGCTGAACAGGCTGCACGAAATCTGCCTTAGGACGTTCCGCAACAATCTGCAGAGCGTGCAGTCTGACTGTCCCGGACGGGAGAAGTTCGCCTATGGCGGCGATATCGCGGCGACGGCGGAATCGCTCTGCCTCAACTACGATATGTCGGCTTTCTACAGAAAGACGGTGCGGGACTTTCTTGACGCGGCGTGGCCTGACGGATGGTTCACCGAGTGTGCGCCGTTCAACGGAATCCACGGAGGTGCGCCGGCAGGGTCGTCCAATCGCGCAGGTCCGATAGGATGGACGGTGGCGGTGCCCATCCTCCTTGATGCGCTTGTGCGCCATTACGGCGGTTTGGAGATTGTTCGAGAGGCATATCCTGCGCTGAAGCGATATATTGAATTGCTGGAAGGCGTATGGCCAAGCGGTCTTGCCGACAACTGTCTCGGCGACTGGCTGGCAATAACGCCGCCGTGGAAAACGATTTCGGGCACGGCTCATTATTACCAGTTTGTGTCGCTGACGGCAGGTCTGGCGCGGCGAATCGGTGAAAAGGGCGATGCCGCGCGGTTTGATTCGCTCGCCGCGAAGATAGCTGAGAGCTTTCGAGCTAAACATGTCACCGCCCTCGGCGTCTATTGGCCGGGTTGCATAAGTGCGCAGGCGTTCGGCTTGTACCATTCGGGACTTCTTGCGCCGGAGCAGAGGCGGGCCGCCTACCGGACTATGAAGGAAGAGCTTGCCGCAATGGGATATTTCAACACATCGGGTCTGTTCGGAACGCAGTATCTGCTGGAAGTGCTGAGCACCAACGGTGACATGAACATCGCCGGAAAGGTCGTCCTGAACGATCGCGCGCCCGGATGGATGCGGATGATAGACCTCGGCGCGACGACGCTGTGGGAGAACTGGTACGGGACATCCGGGGCGAACAGCCTCGATCATCCGATGTTCGGCTCGGTTGAGCAGTGGTTCTACAGGCATATACTTGGGATTCAGGTGGATGAGTGCGCTGTAGGCTGCGACAAGGTGCGGATAGATCCAAAACCTTTCCATGGAGTGGACTGGGCCGAAGGATGGCTCGACACACCTATCGGGCGGATATCAGTCTCATGGAAGCTCATCGACGGCAAGCCGAAGGTAGCGTATTCCGTGCCGAAAGGCGTAGATGCGATAGTCAGCCGGAAGGCTGATTGATGAGCTGTCGCGTCAGCAAAAGTAGCGAGATTGGTTGTGGTGTTCAAAAATTGCGGCAAAGCGGTGATGTTGGCATTGAGCATGATCGCAGTGACAACTCTGTTTGCGGGAAATGAATCGAATCCCGATGCGATAGAACATGTGCCGCTGCCGATTGAACTCAAAAGTGACATTTACAGTCCCGTCGCGTTTGATGAAACAGTTCGGGTGACGGTGGATTGTCCGAATAAATCTGGAGGCTTCGTGCATAAGTGTGGGTCTGTTTTAGCTGCATAATGAGTTTTGAGCCTTTATTTTAGCGAGTTGGATGTTATTTCTGGGCCATGGAATTTTTATTTGAGAACAAAACAGCATTACAAAGCTGATAAGCGTGTCGATATTCCGGAAGCCGTAAGCGATTCGAATTAGGATCTTTATTTTGCTGTTTGTCGCCTCTATTCTTGCATTGCTAAGCCCGATTCTTATCGTGTTAAGAATGCTTGTGCGATTGCGTCTAATCTTCCTTTGAAGCTCGACAAAGGCCGGAATTCTGCACCGTTGAGCACGTGAAATCCATTTGTCCAAGTACTCTTCTGCAAGTTCAGGGTCGTTAAGCTTAAAGACCTTCCTAAGAGACTCCTTCAGTTTGTGCGCCCGGTCTATTAGTCGATCTTCCGATGCAATCATCGACAGGCGTTCGTGCTGCCTGTCAGTAAGATTTTCCTCGTTCTTGCCAAGAGCATACTTTGAGTGCTTTATTTTATCGACATGTCTACGCATCTCTTTGATTTCAGGCGACTCTCGCTCGTACTTCTTTCGCTTGGCTTGCGCTATCATTTTATTGAGATCATCTCGAGCGCGTCGCCAGGCATCAACACGCATGGAATCCAAGGCTGCATTCGCCCATTCAACAACATGAAAAGGATCGAGACAACGAATGGCATTTGGGCAATATTCATTGACCGATGCGGTGATCCACCTTGCACCATCTCCTGAAACAGCCCTGATAGCTTCTCGCTGTTCTTTTGTAAGTATTTGAAAGAATTGATCGAGCACCTCTTTGCCATGGCCCTTTGCTACCCAAACCACTATGTTTGTCGCATGGTTGACGACGACGGTAATGTAGTTATGACCTTTTGTGTAGCTTGTTTCATCGATGCCGATATATTCCAGGCCTTCTAAACGCTTTGACGGGTCGGCTTCAAGTTCATGCCAGACTTGACTTACCAATCTGCCGACAGTTTTCCAGTCTATGCGGAAACGTTCGGCGACATGTGTGCGACTGACGCCGGCTCTTACAAGCCAGGCGACGGAATAGGCTTCGCCATACTGATTTTTGCTGAAATCCGCATTTTCTACAATTGCCCCCTTGAGATTTAAGGCCAATTTGAGTATTCTATTAAGCGTCATTTGATTTCTCCTTATAGGTTCGGGTAAACATATAATGGAATATCAAATGACTTTTGTCATTTATAAAACGCCTGTCCCGACGAGTTGCAAACAAGCGCCCGCCCGTCCAACCAGCTTTTGAGGGCGCTGACCGAACGGGCGCTTGTTCACAACTCTGCACGCTTCAAGTCAATGCTTCGCTATTTGCCGAAATTAAGCCTTCAGCGACCCACACTTATGCACGAAGCCTCAGTTTTATTGGGGATGAGAATCAGTCCGAACCATATTCTCATTGACTTCGCGAGAGGGATGTGGTACCTTTCCTGCCGCTATGGACAAAGCAGTGAAACGCCACATATTGAAGAAACGGATCGTCCTCGCAAAGCGCTCGGACGAACCGATGACATTCACCGAACGCGCCCCCAGGTTCTTCAAATGGTTCGAGGAGGACGTAATGGGCTTCGACTCCGGGGAGTACCGCAGGGAGTTCTGGCGCGAGGCGTACAGGCACGGGCGCACAATAGGCCATGTGCCGCACACGCTGAGCGACCAGCTGCGCAGGAGGGGCCGGAGAAGCGAAATGGTGCTCTTCGACGCGCTGTGCATATCTCTTCTCATGGGCGGGGCGTTCGCGATATGGGTCATGAGGCGCAGGATAGACCTGCATCTGCACCGTCTGCGCCGTCCGTCGTACTACGAGACTGAGCGTACGCGCAGGCTTGGCCTTACGGAGGAGCGCAGGCGCATCCGCAGGCGCACCACTCTCAATCCATGCCCCACTGCCGGACAGCTCAGGGAGGCGTTTCTCCATGCCCGCGACTCCGTAGGGAACATGGTCAGGCTCGGTTCACTCATGGAGGATCTCGAGTGCTACATCGACAATTCGCTCGTCTTCGGCGAAGACGGGA
>JAZOAC010000123.1:0-29305 GCA_045595285.1 Kiritimatiellia bacterium
GTAGAATGCCAGAAGTAAACTTTCTAAACCTTTCGTGAACTTTCGTGACGGCGGAGCCGTTTCGTGTCCGGTGCGGCGGCGAAAACCCGAAGGGTTGAAGCGGAGAGCGGACGGCGGACCAGTCGAAGCCTGTAGTCCGACGCCCGGGCGACGGTTCAGATCGCGCATTAAGCGCGATTTCATCGCCCCCCCGGTTTTCGTGGTCGCGCCAGCGGCGCAAAACTGGTTGACCGGGCGCAATGATTTATCCAGAAGTAAACGCAACATTCCTTCCTAGGAAGGAATTGAAGGAAAAGTCACCACTATCGATACTGCTCAATAAACTTTAGGTGTAAACGCAAGTAATTCTTGCATTTGCTACTGGAGAGCACATTTAGCGAAATTTAAAGATAAGTCGAAGGGCGTGAGTTGCGCTATGCAGTCAAAAGGAGTATAATAACAGCGTTTTACGGATGAAATGTCAGTATGTGCATGCTTGACGAGATACGTGCGAGATGCGCCTGTCGCGGAGCGATCAGGTCGCCCGAAGTTGCGAAGCAACGAGCCGCAACGCGGTCGCAAGAGGCCGCGCGCGATGAGATATACGCTGTCGCAAGGGCACATAAAGCCGAAAAGCTTTGGGTGTTCGGTTCGTGTGCACGTAAAGAGGAAACGCCTGAGAGCGACGTGGATTTTCTGGTGAAGTTCGTTCCTGCGACAACTATATTTGACTATGTTAAGCTTAAGGATTCACTTTCGCGAATTTTGGGGCGCAACGTGGATGTTGTGGATTCTTTTGCGTTGGAACGGGGAGATAGATTTTCTGAAGAAGTCGCAAAGGATAGGGTTGCCGTATGATGCGCGATGCTCAGAAAATCGACCATATGCTTGGATTTGTCAGACGTTGTCTGGAGATTCTTGACGGTGTGGATGAAGCAATGTATCTGTCTTCATTGGATAAACAGGAGCAGGTCGAATTAAATATGCTGCATCTTGGTGAGGCCGCGGCTCGTGTTTCGGACGAGGTTAAAGAGTCGCACCCAGATTTACCATGGCACGAAATGGTAGGGATGAGAAACGTTAGAATGAAAGGAAGAAAAGAGAACTGATTGGTTAAGGGGAGTAATGATGTGAATTTGCCATATTGTAGCGGGAAGCGTATAATATGGCGCATAGAATTTCAGCCGATGGAGGGCAAGAGAGGTCGGCTATATCGCTCGTGAGCGATGAATGATCTTTGATAGAGGCGGGTTTTGCTTGCAAAGAACTTGCCGTCAGCCTGAAGGTTAGCGGGTGAATGGAGGAGTTAGGAGTGTGCTCCGCGCCTGAATTTGAATAGTGGGACGAGTGAGACATGTGGGACAGGTGAGACTGATGATTGCTTGAATTTAGCAGGAGGGGCAGATGAGGATCCGGGCAATGATAAATTCTGCGAATTGTCTGATTTATTGTCCTACGCGTCTCACCTGTCCTACACGTCCCAGTGGGCGAAGCATTCTCCATTCTCATATCTCATCTCCCATAACTAACTAACAGGCAAAACCTTTTATTCGCCGTGGCACATTGCACGGTTGAAAGGAGGAGCCCACGTGATCCCACAAGGGACATCACTGCGATTGCGAGAATTATGGTATAATAATGTCTCGAAAAGGGATTTAAATGCAAACAATTTCTGAAAAATGGATGGAGTATGAAAGGCGAACTGGTAAACCGGTTCGTTTCTTTAAGGCTTTTCCATTGATAGGAAGGGGCTCAGTCGTTCATGATTGGGTGCCTCATGATGAAGTTGAGCGTCGTTTCAACCGTGCTCGGCATATTTCTGTTTGGACGAAGTTGCGCTGGTTGATGGGAGGATATTCCTGGTGGTGAAACATGCTCCCAAGACGATAGCTGATTATTTCATTGTTCTTTTGACGGACAAGACCGTTGCAAGGGCACTTGCGAAAACAAGACGCCAGCGAATCATAGCGGCGGCTTTGTGGATTTTAAGCATTGTATTGAGTGCTGCGTTGGGCGTAGCGTTCAATTGGTGCATTTGATCTTTGACATAGGCGGATATCGTAAGATGTCCGTCACCGGGCTGAAGCAACGGTAGGGTTGTTTGTCTTCAAACAGCCGCCAAAAGCGACAGCCAAAACCTTTTATTCGCCGTGGCACATTGCACGGTTGAAAGGAGGAGCCGCGTGATCCTAACAAGGACCGCGGCAACGTACGCAATCTTGCGTATTTGGCTTTACAGGAAAACGACCAAACTTTCACGATGGAGCTGAATATGTGAGATGCGTCACGTAGTGTATTCTGCGTGGCGTGTCTTCTATTCGTGTTTCATCAAGGCGCTTGGTCGTGCCTCCTGTAGAACATGGATTTTGTAAGGCACGCCACTCTTCTTTTCTGCGCCAAGAGTGCCAACGTGCAAGGGAATGGCGCGGAAGGAAGAGAAGAAATAAGATGAGTATGAATGTTGAAGGATTCCTTAGTGGGCTGTCCGAAAGAATGTGGAAGGAAAACGATTTGTCAGATGTAACATACGCTCTGTGTGTTGGCAATGTTGAGTTCCGCCAGTTCTTTCTGGATTTCTTTTTTAGAAAAGCGAATCTTTGCGCTACGGAGGTTGATATATCCCGCGAATGGTGTGACGGAGAAGGTAACCGTCCAGATTTCTGCATAAGAGGGAAAGATGGTAAGCACTTTTTTGTCGAAGTGAAGCTTTGGGATGGCAATCTTCATTTTAAATCCTACAGTGAAGGATTGCGTCGTCTTAATGACAACAAAGAATGCGTAGAAAATCTTGGCTACATCACAGCATATGAAATTAACGCGGAGGCGGTGCCGGGTTGTAATAGCATTCATACATGGTATGATTTTTACAAAGGACTAGAACAACTTTCCTTTCTGAATGACAGCGTTATAAAAGGATATGGTACATATATCCATGCGGTAGCAGGGCTGTATGATGAAAGTCAAGCCGAATCGGATATTGGAAACTATCAGTCATTCGTTGCGAATGATTTTGTTAAAGTGCGGAAATTCATGGGAAGCCTCGGTGAAGCAATAAATGAGAAAGCTAACGAAGTAGTTGAATATACACGATCTTCTAGATGTTTTCGAAGAGGATGTCGCATGGGGAGGTTCTTTGAGGTCAAGAACTTCAAAGACGGCCACTCTGTTTGGGGTTGGATTGGGGCGTATTATAATTACGGAAATAATGGTGATCCTGAGATATGTGTGTGGTTTGAAGATCGCCCGGGATGGGGTAAACTTGTATGTGACAAGTTTAGAGACAAGTATAGTGGAGATAAGCCCGAAGCTGATACATGGTATTATAAAGGTGAGGGAGGGCATCTTTATTTTTATATGCTCGATACCGATAAAGATATATTAACCTTTTTCAATAGGGTTCTTGAAAAGATACGAAGCGACAATATTAGTTCGTGCAAGTTAGAGATTGCAAAAGTAAAAGAGACGTATGAGCCGTTATTGTCAATGCGTCGATTCCCTTTGTGGATAGAGCGGAATTTTTTCAATAATTTGCAAATTGATGACTGTGTTGTAGTTGTTGATGCTGGTGGTGATAGCGAAGATCCATACAATCATTGCGGACGGTATTTCACAATTGAAAAGCAACTGAAACAAAATTGTGGAGGTAAAAAGCAACAGTTGAAAGGCTGGGTTGGTGTTCTCTTTGGGGAGAATGAAAATGTGATTGAAAAACCTCGAATTGAAGTGCAATTTTTACAGGAAAATGGCAAGTATGAATGTGAGAAGTGTTTAAGCGAGTGTGGTTCTGATAAGATGTCTTCAATTGCATCCGAATTTCAAACAATGGTGAAGGCATATTGCGACATGTGTTTTGTGGAGCAGAAATGAAATAAATTTACAGGAACAAGAAATAATGTAATTGTCCTGAAAGGATATGGTTATGGGATATAGGATTTGCCTGTTGTTTGCCGCCGCATTGATGTATTGCATCAATGCGGACGCTTCCTCGTCACGGACTTCATGCTATTGTGAACTTGATGGATGCTACTGGCCGTTTGAAGTGGAATTGGGTAAAGCCGATGACAGAACCGCCCCTGCATATATCACTGGCTGGGGGTGGGGACCGAATGATGCGGTACAGGCAATTAATATCCCCGGTGTGGTCTACAGTTCCGTGAATGCATTGACGCCACATACGGTTGTTGGCATGGAAGGGCAGTTCAGTAATTCTTTTGTCAAGCAACTCACAGTGCCGGATAGCATGGTATATTTTGGCGAAAAGAATAAATCAAGCTTCAGTATGCCAAGCAAGTGGAATCTGCAAAGGCTTGAAACGCTTGTACTTGGCAGATCGTTCAGGAGCTTCATGGAGAATGTCGATAATTTTGACCGCTATTATTCGCCCAATGAGGGAAATGGCTATCCTGAAGTCTGTGATGGACGCTTTCATGGAAGTCAGCAGGAATGTGTCGGTTATGCCGGTTCCGTAAGATTCGGTTTATGCACTAATCTGACATCATTTTCGGTTAGTAGTGCCAATGTCGCATTGCGCTCCAATGGCGGCATACTCTATTCTGCTGGATATGAGTATTATTCCGACGGATCGCCCATAGCAGGTACGGAAGGCAGTGATGTGACACTTCTTCTTTGTCCTCCCGGCAAGCGTGGTAGCGTGCGGATTCTTGAATCGACCGTTCGCATTGGAAGACACTCGTTCTCCGGATGTGTCGGTTTGAGCAATGTAGTGATCCCGGATTCCGTGAAACACATCGAGAACTATGCGTTTCAGGGTTGTACAAATCTTACATCGGTGACCATTGGCGGCGGCGTAACAGCCATCAAAAAGGGCGCATTCAGCAATTGTCGCAAATTGTCGAGCGTAACGCTTCCTTCAACTGCGCAAAACATATGGTCGTATGCATTTGAGGATTGTGTTCAACTGACCAAAATAGATATTCCGAACGGAGCTACCATTAACAGTGGTGCATTTAGCGGCTGTACAGCGCTGACGGAGGTTATCTTGCGCGGTCCGCCACAATCTATGCCGGATAATTGCTTCAGTGATAGCAGTTCTTGTGTCATTT
Source organism: Kiritimatiellia bacterium (assembly GCA_045595285.1). Taxonomy (GTDB): domain Bacteria; phylum Verrucomicrobiota; class Kiritimatiellia; order RFP12; family UBA1067; genus UBA1731. The sequence goes on from JAZOAC010000123.1 coordinate 5,043, forward strand.
ATGTGCCGCGAGGTTCCACGGGATGGGGCGTTGATATTCCGGGAACATATAAAGGGTGTCGGATTGAATATTTGGGAGAGGTTTCGGATGACATAACTGACGATCCTGATTTGAAGGTCACTACCGGCGGAAACGGGGCATGGTCGCTTGCGGACATTACTCATAATGGAATGGCCGCCATGCGCAGTGGAGATATTTCTGATAATGAGGAGTCATGGTTGGAGGTTGCCGTGGACGGTCCCGGAACACTGTCTTTCTGGTGGCGTGCTTCCACCGAGCACTACGGTGATGACATTTTTGACTATGCGTTTCTGTCAGTGGACGGACGCCCGATCGGCGAACTTAACGACTACCGTTTGAGCGGAATTGCAATAGGTGGCACAGTTGACTGGCAATACAAAGAGGTTGATGTCGATGTTGGGCGGCATGATGTCCGCTGGACATACCGAAAGGATGAGGTGGACGAAAGTGGAGTTGGCGATGACTGCGTATGGCTTTCTCAACTTTCCTTCCGCAGAAAGTCAGTCGCCGAATTCGACATTAACGGAGGGGCGGGCGATGCTCCTGCTTCAATGGCGGTGTATCCCGGGACAACCATTTCTTTACCTTCCGACACAGGATTCTTGCGGGAAGACTATGCGTTTGCCGGATGGAGTGACGGAATTTCAACGTATGCCGTCGGCTCAAAGTATGTCATGCCGGAAACAAATGTCGTTTTCCGGGCGCAGTGGAATGCCGGTAGGAACCTGGTGTTTTCGCTTGATGGTGCTGAAGGAGAAGCTCCGGCGATGATAAAGGCCTTTCCCGGAAATACGGTTGTGTTGCCTCTCGCAACAGGGTTCGGTAAGCCGCTTCACACGTTTGTCGGATGGAATGATGGATCGAGACTGTATGATGCAGGCTCGTCATACACCGTTTCAGATGCCGATGTGTCATTTGTCGCTGTATGGTCCGCCAATACGCTTACAGCTCCGGTCATCACGAGCGGCGACGTGGCAAACGGCGAAATTTCGGAAAAAGCTTCAGCGACGATTGCCATGTCGGCACAGACTGGTGCGTCCATATACTATACGCTTGACGGCACTGAACCCACATCTGAAAGTATCTTGTACGATGGACCGTTTGTTGCCGATGGCCTCGAAACGACGATACGGGCAATTGCCATCCGTGAAAATCACTATGATAGTCCCGTCTCGGTATTCAGCTTTTCACGTTATCCGTATGGCACTGATGAATGCTTGAACGTAAACGGTGCATCTATTGCGTCGGGAGGAAACAAACCATGGGGCCGTGTGCTGGGGACTGCCGCACATGATGGAACGGCTGCATTGAAAAGCGGTGCAATCGGAGACGGTGAAACATCCTCTGTTGAAATGACAGTCGCTGGAGCGGGAACGATAGGCTTTTGGTGGAAGGTGTCGAGTGAAATGAGCCGCAACAGGAAATTTGACTATGTTTCATTTCTTATCGATGATGTCGAGGTGTCGTGGCATGGCGGCGAGATGGATTGGACGAATGAAACCTTTGCTGTAGAGGGAGACGGATCGCATACATTTAAATGGATATACCAGAAAAACACAAACAATATGACTCAGGGAGAGGATTGCGCATGGTTGGATGAAGTCTCGTGGACTCCGCCTCCTGTTTTTTCTTCAGTCGTTTATGAGAACTTACGAGGGGGCACACATACGAACCCAGAAACGTATCAGGAAGGAACTTCTGCTTCATTTTCAGATCCCTCAGGTGTTACGGGTTATACATTCGTCGGCTGGACTCCCTCGCAGATTATGGCAGATATGACAGGTGTACAGACGATTCGTGCGAACTGGACGGCGAACAGTTACACGATTTCCTATAACGCCAACGGCGGCAGCGGGACAATGTCTGCAACAGTAGCCACGTATGACAGCGAGGTGCAAATAGCGCAGAACGGATTTACGCGAACCCGATATATCTTTGACGGATGGGCGACTGAAGCGAATGGAGATGTTGTCTATGTGCCGGGAGAGACGGTTCGTAATTTGACGGCGGTGAATGGCGGAGTCGTTACGCTCTATGCTGTCTGGAGTATGGCACCGATTCCGGAATTGGGCGATAATGCCACCGAATCCGAAGTGGCGTCTGCCTTGTCCGGCGTAAGAGATTCTGCACTTGCGGCAAACATCAAAAATGGTTCGGGATATAGAGCATTCAGAAATTGGGCAGTCGGCAAAGGACTGAATCTTCAGAACGTCAAAGACTCACCTAATGCATGGCTCTCGTATGCTCTTGATGCGGATAAGCTGATAGAAGGTGAAATCGCGGACGGGGATCTGAGGGTAGAGTCTTTTACGCCAGGTGGTGAGGATGGCATATTCGATATGAAGGTGCGTGTCGCCGATGCTTCGCTCGGTTCTGCGGCGGCATTGGAGAACCTGGTACGTGCGTTTGTGGTGGAAGGCACTCCATCTTTGACGGATGCGTTTTCTGTTGAGAAGGTCGCTGTGGAGTTCGGCGAACCGGAGAACGGGGCGGCAACGTTCAGTATTCTGCCGCGTGAGATCGGCAATGCGTTCTTTGTGCGTACGCGTCTGCGCAATCATGCGAATGGCGACAAGGGGAACGGTTGTGAAGTATCTTTCAATCTTAACGGCGGCGGTAGCCTACCGGAAGGGATGTCGGCTAAGAAGTTCGTGGAATATGCTTCTGCTTATGGGGAATTACCGACGCCGACGCGTGAAGGGTATGCATTTGTTGGCTGGTTTACTGCGGCGTCTGGAGGTGAAAAAGTCACTTCTGCATCACAGATGTCGATCATAGTCTCGCAGACCTTGTACGCAAGATGGACGATTAAGAGTTATACGGTAGTGTTTGATGCGAATGGCGGCAGTGGAGATGTTTCCAAGTCATATAACCACGGCACGATATTAGGTGAATTGCCTGTTCCGATACGAGACGGATATGTATTCGTCGGTTGGTTTACGGCGGTAAGTGGTGGTGCGCAAGTGACAGCATCGACGGTCGTGACGGGTCCGCAGACCTTATACGCAAGATGGAAAACTCGCGAAAAGGTTCAGTTATGGGAAGGAGGACCTTATTGGGCGACAACGAATATTGGAGCTGAAAAGCCGGAAGATTACGGCTATTACTTCTGGTGGGGGGATACGGTCGGGTATAAGCGAGAGAATGACAAGTGGGTGGCAAGTGATGGTTCGAATTCGAATTTCTCGTTTACAGAAAGCAATACTCTGACTTATGGCAAAGACAATTCCACATTACAAAGTGAAGGCTGGATTACCGCGGATGGCGTTCTATCGCCTGAATATGATGCGGCACATAAACATTGGGGAGGTGATTGGCGAATGCCTACGAACCAGGAATTGACAAACCTCAAAAATAATTGTGATTGGACTTGGACGACAATTAATGGAGTTAGCGGTTATGTCGTCCGTGGTAGAGGTGATTATGCTTCAGCGAGCATCTTTCTCCCTTGCGCTGGTTACGGTCTTGAGACTGCGCTCTGCACTGTCGGATCACACGGATACTATGGGTCGTCCATCCCAGACGCAAACGCTAACAACTACATGCACTACCTTTTCTTTCATTCGAGCTACTACAACTCGACCGGTGGATACCGCAATCGCGGTCGGTCTGTTCGCCCCGTTCAAGGTTTGCCTTGTGTTACATTTGATACTTGTGGTGGTTCGTCAGTTGATTCTATCTTTATTCCCTTTGGTCAGGCTTTGGGTGAATTGCCTATTCCCACGCGTGAAGGGTATGTGTTTGATGGTTGGTTTACGGCGGTAAGTGGTGGTGCGCAAGTGACAGCATCTACGGTCGTAACGGGATCACAGACCTTGTACGCAAGATGGAAAACTCGCGAAAAGGTTCAGCTCTGGGAAGGAGGACCTTATTGGGCAACGACGAACATTGGTGCAGAAAAACCAGAAGATTATGGTTATTATTTCTGGTGGGGTGATACGGTTGGGTATAAGCGAGAGAATGACAAGTGGGTTGCAAGTGATGGATCAAATTCTAATTTCTCGTTTGATTCAGATAATGGACCTACCCATGGCAAGGATAATTCAATTTTGCAAAGCGAAGGATGGATAACATCAGAAGGTGTTCTTGCATCAGAGTATGACGCGGCGAAAAAGCATTGGGGCGGCGATTGGTGTATGCCGACGAGTCAGGAGTTTGAAGATCTTGAAAACAAGTGTGACTGGACTTGGACAACGGTAAATGGTGTCAATGGATATGTCGTTCGTGGTCGGGGTGACTATGCCTCTAACAGCATTTTTCTCCCCTGCGCTGGATTTGGCGATGGAACTTCACTCTTCAAGATTGGCTCATACGGTGGCTATTGGTCCTCTGTTCCAGGCTCGGACAGCGAAGATGCGGGGTGTCTTGACTTGTTCCCGAGTTACTGCGACGTAGATAGTGGAGACCGCTTCGGCGGGCAATCTATTCGCCCTGTTCAAGTTCAATACGTTTCGGTTAAGTTTGATGTAGGTGGTGGTTTGAGTGTAAATCCGGTTTCGATTCGTGCCGGGCATCTAATTGGTGAGTTGCCTGTTCCTATACGTGAAGGGTATGAGTTTGTAGGCTGGTTTACTGCGGCAAACGGCGGCACGCAGGTGACGGCATCAACGGTTGTAACTGGATCGCAGACATTGTATGCAAGGTGGACAATAAAGATCTATTCGGTAGTGTTTGATGCGAATGGTGGTAGCGGAGGTGTTTCCAAGTCGTATAATCATGGTGCGACATTAGGAGAATTGCCAGTTCCCACGCGTGAAGGGTATGAGTTTGTTGGCTGGTTTACTGCGTCAAGTGGTGGTACACAGGTGACGGTATCAACGGTCGTGATAAAATCGCAAACATTGTATGCGAGATGGAAAACGCGCGACAAGGTTCAGCTTTGGGAGGGCGGTCCATATTGGGCGACGACGAATATTGGAGCCGAGAAACCAGAAGATTATGGCTATTACTTTTGGTGGGGAGATACGGTTGGGTATAAGCGCGAAGGCAATAAGTGGGTTGCAAGCGATGGATCGAATTCGAATTTTTCGTTTACAGCAGGCAATACGCCGACTTACTATAAAAGTGTTGCAACTCTGCAAAGCGAAGGATGGATAACATCAGACAGTGTCCTTGCGCCCGAACACGATGCGGCAAAAAAGCATTGGGGTGGCAATTGGCGGATGCCAACTAAGCAGGAGTTTGACGAGCTTGACAACAAGTGCGATTGGGTTTGGACGACATTGAACGGAGTACAAGGATATGTCGTTCGTGGTAGGGGTGATTATTCATCAGCGAGCATCTTTCTTCCTTGTGCCGGCAATGGCTACTCGACTTTGCTCAACACTGCCGGTTCGCGCGGCTTCTATTGGTCGTCAGTTGCGGGCTCGTACGGCAACCTCGCGTGGAGCCGCCGCTTCAATTCGGACGGCCACTACTCGAACTCCAGCGACCGCTACGACGGGCTGTCTGTTCGTCCTCTCCAAGGGTTCACCAAATAGCGAGCATAAGCGAGCGCATCCAATTCTTCAATTCTTTAATTCTTTTACGATGAAGTAAAGAGTGAAGTGAAAAGGGTAAAGAGAAGATGAAGCAGTAGAAAATACGGTAGGCCGTCATTTTTTTGGGTTACCACCGCATTTTGCAAAATGCGGTGGTAACTTCTGTAAAGATTGAGGCTGATAAAGCAGTGTTAAAAATCTATTCGAAACAGTGGCAGGTTTTGTGATGACCACAGTTTGCAAACTATGGACATCATTAAAACAACTGCACTATTCAATAGTCTTGCAGAGATGATACGTGAATTAGGTACGGAATTAGGCGTGTGTTTGTCAATTTGATAACAAATATGTATGTAAAGTGACATATTTTTTAGGACACTTGTCAATTTGCATACAATTATGTTATCATATTGCCCCATCATGACTCATTGGAATGCCATAAATGAAATTGGATTAGATAATTATGGGATTGTCACCACTGACGATGCTAGAGGTATCTGCAATCCAAGTATAGAACTGCCGCGCTGGGCTAAGAGCGGCAGATTGGAGAATATTGGAAGAGGAGTTTATCGGCTCAGTCAGTATACACCTACTGAGTATGATCAGTATGCCGAGGCCGTTGCACTGGTTGGCAAAGAGGCTTTTGTGTATGGCGTTAGCGTTCTTGCGATGCATAATCTTGCGCTTGTAAATCCATCAAAGGTTTATGTTGCGACAAACGCACGACTACGTAAGCGCTTGCCGGAATGGGTGGAGATTGTTCGTCCAAAGGCGACTGTTAAAAGAGATGATTTTAACGGTATTAGGAGTCAGAGCGTTGCTGATGCTATTGTAACATGTAAGAATTCGCTTATGAGAGAGCGTCTTGTGTCGGCAATTGTTGATGCGAAGCGTAAAGGATTGATTGATCATAATGAAGCGCAAGAGTTAGAAAAGGAGCTTGGGGTATGAAGAGACCTAATTCAGCGGCTAATTTGATAAGAGCCATCAAAAGGTACTGCGGCGTTAATCAGGATGACATTCGCTTGGCTCGAGCGATGGCTGATGTGATTGTGGGACAGATGCTGCCTAGCGGGGTTGTGAAAGGCGGGAGTTCGTTGATGTTCCGTTATGGAGGAGCGGTTACTCGTTATACAAAGGATGTTGATACTGCGCGGTCAGTGGAGCTTGAAGCATATTTGGAATCCTTGCGATTGAAGCTTGCAGAGGGCTGGAATGGATTCACCGGGAAGATTGTAGATGTGGAGTCTCCTTCACCTCCTAATGTGCCCAAGCCATATTTGATGATGCCGTACGACATCAAATTACAGTATCTCGGCAAATCATGGATGACGGTTCGTATTGAGGTTGGTCATAATGAGATTGGTGATGCAGATGCGTTTGAAACAATGTTGCCAGATGATATTGCGGCGGCGTTTGTCGACCTTGGCTTCCCTAAGCCAAATGAAATCCCCGTCATGAAATTGTCGTATCAAGTCGCTCAGAAATTGCATGCGGTATCGGGAATAAATAGCGATCGTGCTCATGATCTGATAGACTTGCAGCTGATAGATAAATATTCAATACTTGACCTTATTGATGTTCGTTCAAAATGCGAACGTTTATTTAAGTATAGATGTGAACAAGCATGGCCGCCGGTAATAATCAAGGGCGATCAATGGTCATCAGTCTATAATGAAGCATACACAACATTACGAAAATCTGAAAAAGTTTTCTCGGCCGTAGATGATGCGATTGAGTGGGTGAATGAATTCGTAAACCGTATTGTAAAGGCATAGTGGTGCGGCGGCGATGAATTGCATCAAACCGCCTGCGTCGCGGTAAGCGGTAATCGCGTTAACGATTTGCTGCCACAACAGCTTTTGTTGGTCGAGGCTCAGCTGCAAAAATTCCGTGTATTCCGCGTATTCCGTGTATTCCGTGGTTTAAAAACTTCGCGGACTTTGCGTGAGTCACTAACGATCTATTTTTATCTCAACAATTCGTGTGAAGATGAAGTAATGGAGGGGTGTAAAAAGTGTCCACAAATCTTCACCAATTTTCACAAATCAGATTTGTGGAGATGAGTGTTGATTTGTGGACGATGGGGAATGTTGCCAATGTCCAGTGTTGCCAGTTTTCAGTACCAATTTCCAATGTGGTTTTGCCGCAACATCCACCCTTTACTCTTTACCCTTTACTCATTACTCATCTCTCTTCACTCTTCACCTTTAAGTTCCACCTGAAATTGGCAACTGGCAACATTGGTATTGGCAATACTACCACACCGGCAACATTAAAAAGAAAGCTGGTCTTATGTTCAGAACATTGTGCCGTCCGCCATGAACTTCGGAAGGTTTTTGTGGATGATGCCGTCTCGCTTTTGGATCGGGTCGTTACGCGTAAGGATGTATTTCGGGTAATTGTCCCGGATTTTGCTTAGCGGTGCGTATTCGCGGTCTTCCGTCTCGCGGCTCGCGGCCATCGTCATGCAGGATTGCACATAGGAATACTCCGAGTCTCCGCGTCGAAAAATGAAGTCGCATTCAAGTTTTCCGATACGTCCGATGCTTGTCGAGTATCCGTGAGTGCGGGCATACGTGAAGATCGCATTTTCAAGGACAGGACCGTAGTTGATCCGTGTGTCGGTATTGGTGGCGAAGTAGAATCCGAGGTCGGAGAGGTAGTATTTCTGTTCGCCGCCGATGGAAGACCGGAATTTGAGGTCGAATCGGTTGCATTCGTAAAGAATCTTAGCGTCCTTGAGAACCTGAATGTAGCGGTGCAGCGTTTCGCGCTTGATCTTTGTGCCGTCCTTATGGAGAGATTCGAGGATGTTCGAAAGGCTCGTCGTCGCGCCGAAATTGTTGATAAGATATGTCTGAACCTTTTGGAATACGGAACGGTGTCGGATTTTTACACGGCGTTTGATGTCTTTTTCAAATATCTCCGATCTTGTTGAGATAGGTTTCTCTTTTGAAGTAGTTCATGGATGGAGGTATAGCAAAGGCAGATCGAAAACGCAAGTTAAGGGGGTAAGATTTGTTTATTGCAGGAAATTCACCCCTTTAGTTTCGATGTTTATGGCGAATTTCACATGGAGCTGAAGTAAATGAGAAGGCGTTAGTTTATAATGCGTGAGCCGTGCGTTCTGCTGATGCAGTGTGTATGGGCAATGTTGTGCGTGACATAGAAATGTCCAGAAATAAATTTATATTACACCCCGCCATACCGTCGGTACAATTGACTTGAATGGCGAGTTTTAATATACTCTCGCGCAAATTATGAAATACATATCTGACGAAGAAAAGTCATCAGCTGTGACGCTCTCAGACATGGAGATATTCATCTTTCCTGAACTGATGTACTCTCTCGTGCTGGCCAATATACTTTCCCCGCGCATATGGGCGTGGCGCAACCTGGAATGGTTCGACGGAATACGCGAGATGCGCCCCAAAAAACGCCTCCAGCGCCTGCGCCAACACATCATGGACAACTACACCTTCAATCTCGACCTCGAGACTTGGGGATTGACAACCCAGCAGCGCGAACTGAAACGATTCGCGCCATTCCTGTCTCCAGACGAAATCGCCAGCTCCAATGCCCTTTTCGGATATCAGGGGGATGTCTACTACTATGACATCGACATTCGTCGCCATTTCGGACTGGACAAATACTCCGGCGACACCATCCCCTATTGGAAGACCGAGACCGTAGAGGCAATGGACGCCTTCCGCCGCAAGCCCGGTCATTCCGTCGGAGCGGGAGAATGCGTTTCATTGGCCGGGCTGTACGCGGCGGCGGCATTTGTCGTATGCGGATTCCCGTTGAACGACATATACCTGATGGCGACTCCGCTCCATTCGCAGAACTTCATCGATGTCGACACTGGGATCCTCACGAACAACCGCCGCCTTGTAACAAAGGCAATGTGGGCGAACGGAACCGTGATATCCCAGCAGGCGCGCCGCGCCCTTGAACATGAGCGCGTCACCATAGTCTCCCACGCAACTGGATACATCCACCTTCTCTATCCGGACGCCACAATCGACCCATCCTTCTATGAAAGATTCTCGCATCGGATAACCGAATATCTCGTGCCGCCGCAGGACGCCGCCGACCAGCGCATTGTCGTCCCTCGCCTTCCTGACGCGAATCGCGTCACCTTCGACCGCTCGGAAACGCCGCTCGACATAACCCCCGACATGGACTACGCGGAAGTTGCTCAGCGGCTGGACGCGCTCCGCTCGTCAAACAGGGCCTCAGCCCTTGCCCCGTACGCCGCCCACGAACTTGGGAAAACAGAATCCGGTCCGTTCGTAAAGGCGGCGCTCGACCGCAACCCTGTATCGAAAAATGCAACCCTTGAACAGATTTCTGCACTGAGCCCAGAGTCCATATATGACGGCCCATCGCGTCTTGCCCAGCCGGACGAAGTCTGGAATTTCGGAAGCGGCGACGGGCTGGAAAAGTGTCTGCTTGCCGCAAATGCGATCGGCGGAACGGAGATCCGCATATCCGGCGGCGAAGCGGCGCTCATGGACGGCGAGCGCGCGATATGCGCTTTTCCGACGAAAAAATCGCCGCACGATACCGTGTGGCAGCTTTCCGCCACTTAAACACCATCGGCTCTGTCTACCGCAATGCCGGTCGCAAGGACTGAACATCAAGCCCGACCGTGACGGCGCAGAGAAAAGCGAGATGCGAGCCCACCGTCTTTGCGCAAGGGGAACAGCTTGAAGCGATCCGCCAAGAGGACCGTTACAACGGAATTGTGCGTCGAGGAGACCGGCTCACCGCCGCGACAATCGCCACCTACATCAGCAGCCCTGTCAACGGATGATGATGGCGAACGGCTCCGGTTTGACGTACAAGGCACCATCCCCCGAAATGTATTCAGGATGTGTCGCCGCCGATATGACACCGCTGAAGGGCCGGTCCCCAAGCCGGACTTTACCGACACGGCTCATGCCGGTGTAGTCGAGGCGTAGCGTCGCCCCTTCAGAAACATCGACAACCAGACCTTCCGGCATCGACGGACTGTCCGCCGCCGGACTCTCGAGTTTGAACGAAACATCGTCAATGAACGTGGTGCGGTCTTCCGTAGCCTGTCCGGAGAACATAAGCCTCCAAGAACCTGCCGTGGGGATGTTCACGCACCATGAAAACTCCGTGAATGAAGTATAGACGGGGGTAAAGAGTGCAATCCGCCTGTCTGCCGCCGGCTCGGTATTCAGGTCGACGAGGTTGACGGCAACGGGATTGCGACCAAAACGATCAATGGCGGCGCTTCCCGCCGCCTGCCGCGTACGCGCCACCAGCGACAACCTGTAAAGTCCGGGAGTGGTGACGGTCATATCCTGATAAATGGCACCGTCCTTGGTCAACTTTCCGCATAAAGTTCCTGATGCACGAGAGACGCCCCATGCACCGGGATTGTTGTCATAGCTGTGGACAGATCCGGTGACACCAGAAGGACCTGTGACAGTCTTCCATCCTGAGGATTTAGACTCAAAGTCACCATCCGCCACAACCTCCGGCACAAGCCGTACATTGTCCACAACAAGATGCCCCTGAGTACCGGAATCGAGTTTCGGCCAAATGGTGAGGGCAATCTCCGTCTTGCCATCAACCGAAAACACATTCGGCAAAATGCAATCCTTCATGCGGAATACGTTTTTAAGGCTGCACGCCCCCAACTCTACCTTTGCTTCGCTAGTTGGAGTTACACTCGCAGCAAGACTCATATCCTTAGATCCGGAGCCGTTCATCAGCCTCAGTGCCGCCGATGCAGCAAGCCGGTAAGTGCCTGCCGGAGGAATAAACGTCACCGAAGCGGTACAACCGGCAGAGATATAGAGCTGCACGAGCCCTTCATCAGCACCGTCAAGCTCCGCGAAGCGTCCTATCTTCTCAACGCCGCCCCAATCCGTAACCGTGTTACGGGAAATCGGCGCGGCTCCGCGGTAGATACCGGCAGAGACTTCGTCTCCCTGCGTAAGCACCCAGTCCTGCAATGCCTCTCTGCCATGATAGGTTGAAGTATTTGCGGCATAGAACCAGAATGTTCCGTCTGATACTCTTGTAGGCAGCTTGTCCGCATGACAATTTTCGAACTTCCCGTTCGGAACCTGAAGAATATCTGCCTCCGAAGCCAGAACAACCCTCACATCGTCTATCAAAGCACATAGATCCTGGCCGGAATCGCACGATTTGAACCAAAGCTGATACTCTCCGGCATCCAGTTCCGGCAGCAGGAATTCGTACGGATGGTACTTTCCGTCATAAAACGGCACTGTGAACACCCCTGCATTCTGAAGCGAATCAGCCGTAGGTCCGACAGCGATATCGCACGAATAACCCGGACCGTTACCGTTTTGACGGCAAGAGGCAAGAAAAACAAGCTTGTAACGGCCTTTTTGGGGTAGATTGAATGTTGTCCACGCCGAAGCGTCTTGCTTAATGCCAAGAACCACATCTCCAGCCGGACTGGTCCGAGGATAGGCATCATACGGACCGCAAGGGAATGTCTGGTTGTAAACGAAGACCGAACCTGTACGTCCAGCCTCTGTTACATGATGCCAACCTTGAAATTCCCCGTTGTTCTGAATGTTTTTACTTGTCCACGTATCCTTCCCTGCCTCAAGGCCGCCGTTTCCACCAGCGACGACAGCCTCTACAATCGAAGCCGATTTGCGTGGTGCCGAAAGAACAAGTTCACCCTCTTCCACCGACAGCTTTTCAATTTCAGAAGAGATTTCCTCAACCTTGAGTATGCCTCCGCCTTTTACGACAGCCGTTCCCTTGTCAGCGGCAGACGATGAATAGACGGGCATGGAGACAGCTGAATTCTGAAGCGTCTCGTAAACCTTGCCTCCGGCCGCGGTGACGGTCTCCCCGGCGCTGAGAGTGTAGGCAACCGCCTTTTGCATGGAAACCGAGCCGGAATCTATGCTGAAGGTTCCGTCGCCCGAAATCGAGGCCGGTATCGTCACATTGTCGAGATACACACTTGCGCCCTTTGCCGTCTCCACCGAAATATCTGAACAGACCGGGACCCCCAGCCACTTCTGCCGAAGATATGCGGCAAGTTCCGTGCGTTCGGCTCCTGAAAGAGCCGTCGTGAAGGCGACAATCTCGAAAATATATTCACCGCCGACACGAAGTTCTCCCGCACCGGTCTGGAAATAAGACGTCGCCCCAGCTGGAATCGTCGCGGAATCAAGCCCGATATAACCGCGGTCATTGAAAATGTTCTGCCAGAGTGCGCCTGCGGCAAGCATTTCCACATCCATTACACAAATCCCCATCGGAAGGCCATTGTTGTAGGGATCAATCTGTGCGCCATTTATGCAGGTGCGAGAACTCGAAAGCACACCGGCTGCAGCGGCATGAGGATTCTGCCAAAGCGGAGAAAGAACCCCTGACGCCTGTCCAGGAGTGAAATCCGGGGTTTGGCCAACATTCACACCAAGCATCGTCCCTCGCCCTTTCTCGGTGACGACCGCCTGCACAACGAAAACATTGAAAAGCTTGAGCGATTCCTGAGAACCGTCGCTTTTTACGAGATTCATCCATGTTCCGGACTTGTATCCGTTGAAATAGACGCCTGATTTGCCGTCTGTAGTCCCTTTGACAGGCAGGAGATTCGCCGCCGAAAGTTCAAGTTCGGGAATATTCGCCGCCATAGTGTTTGCGACTGCGCGGGAATACACATATCCTGAAGCAGCGGAACCGGTCTCGCGAGTATCAAGCCATTCCGTCACTTTATCCCCGTCTCCAACAAGTGAATCTCCGTCGGAGGCATCAAGATGGAGCGCCGCCTTGGCAAGGATGTCCGGAACCCCAGAAAACGTTCGCGCTGACGCAGGCGTACCATCAAGCGCAAGCGTACCGGCTTCAACCTTGAGCGCGGCGGTGAAGTCCTGCGCCAGCGCACCGGTATTCAGGGTTAATGTTCCTTCACCTTCTTTCACCAAACGGGCATTGGAAGAAACGACGGCAGTCTCTGACTGAACCGTTTCGGAACCGGACGGGACCGCAACGGACTTCTTCTCATTCGCCCCAACATAGATTTCAGCGGAGAAAAGCGAACACGATACAACCGATACCATCCATAATATGAGCTTTTTCATGTTTTGACTTCCTTTGTTGTTTTAGATCGTCTTAAAGTGACATATCAAACCTGATTTCCCCGTCCTTAGGTTTGATTTCATATCCATTTTCAGTTGGAAGAAGCGTCCCTTTGATGCCGACAGAATACGAAAAGCCGTTGAACTCAAGATCAATTCCGTCCTTCGTGAAGCGATGCTTCGAGCGCCATTCGTCAGACATCTTGACCGCAAGGGGCGTACCTGCAACACTCAAGCCCTTCTCGTCAAATCTAACTACAGCAGTAAGTCCGTCCGCATATGCGCATACGACCTCAAGCTCGTTCGGCCCAACCGTACGCGGCATCATGCCCACAGCATCGCCGGAGAACACCAGCATGCCGTTGGCGTTATTGGTGGAGAAAAGGTAGCTGTCGATGACAGGAGGCGTATATTTATTTTCATTCCAGTTGGGATTGGGCTTCAAAAGATAATCCTCGGCAAAACCGTCGCACATCTTCCTCAAGTCGCGGATGTAGAATCTGCCGCCATCCTGATAGAGATTGGCGCGATAATGGCGGCAGTTGTACCAGATGCTCCGCCGACCCTTCCCCATCCAGTCATCGAGCGCGACCTGGGTCTGTGCGCAGTTCTCCTTGTGATCTGCAAGGAACCTACGTCCGGTGTCGCACAGTTTCTCCACCGATATGATTCCTCTGTCGGCATAGCGCTTCAGCATTTCGAGCTGTGCAGGATACCCGATATCTACACCGAAATCCTTCCAGCCAAAACTGTTCTCCTGTCCGGTCTGCATGTAGGAGAGATTCAGGAATCCCCGCGGCTCGGTGTATGCGCGGAAATACCAGTCGACCATGTATGGTATCTTCCCGAGCGCAGCAGGTTCGAGCGTCACAACATGTCGACGCTTCTTGCCTGTCCGCGAATCGACGTAATCGTATTTGTAGCCATAGTTGTAAATGGGGTCTGGCGTGAGCATGCGAAAGACCGGAAGCCTTATGCCGTTCTTCATGTCGACGGCGGCGGAAAGTCCGTTCTTCTTCGACGGGTAGTAGGCACCGTTCGAATAGCCGCCGCGAAGTCCATAGGCGTCGGTCACATCCTGTTCACGGCAGATGCAGGCGGCCACGATGCCGTAACGTTCCTTCATGTAGTTGAGGCTCCATGCATCGAAAAGCCACGATCCCGCGCTTTCCGGATAGCGACCGAACTTTTCGCGGAAAAGACGGAAAAGCTCATCGATCAGCTTCGCGCGCTGTTCAATAGTGTATGACTCAAGGAACCCCGGCATCACGAACCAGTCCCAGTCCCATCCGTTGCGTCCACGCCATGGGATCCCGACCTTCTCGCAGAGTGGGCGCACTATCTCTATCCAGACGCCGAATTCGGTCTTTTCCTTATCGGCCTTTGACACCGCCGCCATGAGATCTTCACGCAGCATTGCGTCATACTGCAGGAGAATCGTATTGTTGAAACCATATCTGGTGTTGAGCTTTATCTGCTCCACCACAGGAGTGACAAGATCCCGCTTGCAGCGAGGCTCGCAACCGCGCAAGAAATTGACAAGGTTCATTACGACCCGAGGTTTTCCTTCTGCGAACGTCTGTTCATCACAAACCGCGCCTGCCGAAAGCACTGCCGAAAGCGCCGTCAAAACCAGTACCCTTCTTGATTTCATCAATGTCTCCTTTGTCATTGTCGTCATTCGAGTCCCGCCCTACCCGTGGTGAAATAATTGCGGAAATAGCGGAATACAACAGCCGCCGCCATCTTGCGGAACGGATGCGTATGACAGGAATGGCTGTCATCCTCGCCACGTATCTCAAGATGCAGATGAGCGACCTTGTTTTCAGTTAAAATGCGATGAAGCTGACGGTTGTCCTCAAGGAAGAAATCCCCCGTTCCAACGACAGTGAGAAGGTTCACATCTCCATTACGGAGCTTTGCGGCCTCGGTCACGCACATATGGCGATCCCAAATCTCCTTGTCCGCCCCATAATCCCCCAGACAGTCCAGAAGTCCCCAGACCTTCCAGCTGTTTCTGTGGCGGCGGACATCCACTCCCCCGTAGATGTTACCGATGGCACCGAATACATCACGATGGCGAAATCCAAGCCAGCAGGCACCATGTCCACCCATCGATCCACCTGTTATGGCCCGTCCCTCCTTGTTCGCACGGGTACGGTAGCGTGAATCGATCCATGCGACCAACTCTTTCGCCACGAACGTCTCGTATTTCCACTTCGGATTCACCGGCGAATCGTACCACCAGCTTTTGCGCTCGCCGTCGGGACACACTCCAATGAATCCCCCTTCATCCACACCTTTCCTGCCGACCTCATCGGCAAAGGTGGTGTGGTTGTCGCCTGCGCCATGAAGCATATAGACGACAGGATAGCGCATGCCGGAATCCCTGCCGTATGCATCAGGCAGCATTACGGTCACGGGAATATCCCGGCCCATCGCCGCAGACGGCACTTTGATGGTTTCTATCACAGCGGCGCACACATCCATCGCTAGCGTTAAAGCCACAACCGCAAGCGCCCCTCTCAATGTATTCATTTTCCGCCTCCAGACTTTCCGCTGTCCATGAATTTCGGCATCCCTGCAGGCGCCACAAAACTGCGCAACTCATATGGGGCAAGCTCAAGAGCCTGCATTCCATCGCACTTCGCGCAAGAACCCGACAACTCTTTGGTGTTCTTGGGAAACACCACCTCCGCTTCGGTCTTCACCTTTGAGCAGTTAACAATGTAGAACCAGCTTCTGCCCGCATAGTTCACATGACGGAGCCTGAGATTCGCGCCTCCGCCTGGAAGCGTATCCATCCTGACCGGCGGCAACGCCCTGAACGCCTGCGCGAAAGGAGCGAGATATTCTTCCATGCCATAGGTCCCGATGAGATAACCGCCCTTCGAGACACCAAGCATATCCTGGTTGAGAAGCGACTCGGCATAATGGTTCATCGCGTATTCGCCTGCGGGGTTCAGCGTGGAAACGCGCCAGTTGTGTTCGTCGAGATCGCGCTTCGGACCAGAAAGAGCATCTCCACTTCGGGGATTGCGTCTCGGATTGCCGGTGGCGTCCTCCCAGTAGCGGTCGTGCTGGTGAGCGAGCGGATAGGCCGCCGTCCGAGTGAAATCCCAGAAATCACGTTTCAGATGCATCGTGCGCTGATAGGCGCGGTTCTCCTCGTTGCGGTAGAACCAGAGAGATCCGTCCGTGGTGCGGTAATCGGCGGGAAGTGTCGTCTGACCGAGTATGATGTTCGGGGCCTCGCGGGCGAGCCGGTCGGGATCAAGTCCGCCCTCCAAAGCCGTGCGGCGCATGTAGCCGGATTCGCGGAATCCGTCCATCGATGCATCCAGTACGCATATGTTGTTAATCCACAGTTTAAGATCGCTTCTCGCCTTGGCGAGTTTCTTGGCCATCTCAATCCAGAAATCAGTGCAGACCTTGCATCGCCAGCGTATCCACTTTCCTCGTGCGTTGGAGAGAAGCCACTCGGCATAGAGACGTCCACGCGCAGGATCACGCCGGCCCACCGGAACCTTGATGCCTGACCACTTCTCAAACGCTTCAATGCAGTAGTCATTGTATCCGCCTTTGAGCGATCCGAACCAAGCAAAACCAGAATATTTGAGATGGAGTCCCACACCTTTGAACGACCGGTGCTTCACGCCCTCGGCAATGAGCGAATCGACGAGACGGGAGCAATAGGCGCGAATAGCCGGATGGGCGATGTTGTACTGCGGCGGTCCAAGCGTAATGTGGCTGTCAGGGAAGCCGCTCGACGCGATCGAGACGGGGGTTTCGTGAATGCGCCCTGTGCGCAGACGCTCTGTGGTGAACCATGCCGGATCGGGAGTATACAAGCCCATCTGGTTTATGAGCGGAACAACTCCAATATCTTCGCGGTCGAACCGTTCGTAAAAGGCGGACATGAATCCTGGCGCATGACGGCGGGGATTGTAGGTTTCGCCGATAAGCCCTTCATACCATACGGCCGGATACGCGAAAAGGTTTTCACCCGTAAATTTCATGACCGCCGCACAACGATCCGCCATATCAAGCGCACCCTCGGGCGAAGAACCTTCGTCGCGGACACTGAAGTCGTAATTGACGGCGGCATCCTCGTAGTACAGAGCGACGGTCCGGCCCCATCCATCCTTCTTTGGCGATTCTTTCATACTGGCGGCAGGAAGCCTTCCGCTGTCCACACGGTATATGCGGAAGGCCGAAAGTGCCGCCGGACCGCCTGTCCGCGCAGTCATCGCTATGAACGCGGCATTTGTGACGGGACGCGTCCAGTAGATGCATCTGTGCGTACGGATCCTGCCTGAAACCGGAATGTCGTCACCGGTCAGCACCCCGACCTGCAGGGCATAGTCATCAACAAAACCACCAGATTCCTGAACGATTATGTCCATAGTGCGCTTGGCATCGTCAGGATAATCAAATTCCAGAACATAGAACGGAACTTTGGAATCAACGCCGAAAGTCATCGCGAAACGATCCGAACGGTTTGCTCCGGCTTCAACATATGGAGTTTCACCAAGCTTTCCAATGCGGATTTTGCCGTAATGTCTGAAAGACGGATCTGGTTTTTCACGATCAAATCTCCACTCCTTAACAAGTGTCATTGGTCCAAAATCCCCCGCCCGTTCCAACGGAGGCGCCACATACGGATTCTCTCCACGTGCGGCAGACAGCACCGCATAGTCTGGACGCGGAGTACGATAGGCGGCGTCTCCGGCCGCCGCCCGCAGACGCTTCACTTCACGCATCCTGAGCGGAGCGGAGTATATGCGCAGATCGTCTATCCAACCATCGAACGCACCGACACCTGATACCGATCCAAGTCTGAACCTATCGAACAATCCCGCTTCTCCGGCACGGCTGTAGGTATAGGCTGTAACGGCCCTGACGACCGGATCAAGTCCACCCGTGCCGCCCGGGACCTGTACTCCATCCACAAAAAGCGATGTGCCGGTTGCCCGGTCCCAGTTGAAGACGATATGGTGCCAGGCATCATCGCGAGGCAGCTTTCTCGATGCCGAAAGATCTCCATCGTTGGAATTGTCGCTGCGGACTTTGTCTCCGCCCCAAAGCCAAAGATAAAGCGAACCTGTGCCTATGCGATCATTGAATGGCCTTGGTGTCGAAAATATCCATCCGTTGGCGGTTTTTCCGACCATGGCAGGATTGCGACGGACCCATAGCGAAACCGCTCCGTGGGCAGGTTCAGCGTTTCCGGCGAATGCATACTCGAGAATGCTCTTTGCCGCGGACGAAAAACGCACCGACGAGCCGAAAACACCTGGGCCGAAATCCAGCCCCTTGGATGATAACGGGCGAGGATCCCCCTTTGCGGCAGAGGCATCAAGCGATCCGTCGAACGGAACATGCATAAGCAGCTTTGGATTTTTCGCCGCATCCGGCTGAGGCGGAAGATCATAAAGCCGTCCGACAGCGGCCCCGTGGAAGACATACGGCTCCTTTGCCGGTGCCGTTATGTCAAACCTCAGCGCATAGCCGGAAGTCTTATCAGGCAACAGCATCACCGCCCGGCAACGGCGCGGCGTTTTGTCTGAAAACAGCACGAACGGACGGCTTCGGTTGGCAAAAACGCAGTGGAACGATTTCTTTCCCGGGGAGACCTCGCGTTGCATGGTTATCGCCGAGATTATAGACGCCGGAGGCGGACCTGCGACATTGGCCTCGTAGACGACATATTGTCCGTCAAATGAAGGGTCTTGAATCTCCGGCGAAGTGCAGACCAGCTTTTTGAGCCCTGCCGAGAAAGCCCGCGTCGGATCTATCAAGAGCCCGTTTTCTGTGATTTTGAAATCAATCTCTTCAATGCGATCACGTGGCTCCGCCATGAAACGGAACTGCCGGCTACCGGAATCATCGACTGCATCAACCGTAAGACTGCTGCGGACAAGCCGGATGCGGCTCCATGGAACGGACGGAAATTCATGACGGGCAGCCTCTGCCGCAAACGTTGCGGCAAACAACGCCACCATAAGCAACTGCCGCAAAGCTCTCACCGGGCATTCTCCTTCCCGCTTGGGTGGACTCTGACCGATCCTGAAGGCAGACTGTAATCAAGGTCAATCGTTCCATCATCGAGAAGCCTCCATTCGACATGGATTGTCCCGGTTGCGACGGTAAGGGATCCTTTCGCCCATTTGACGCCACAAAGCGGTTTTGGATCGATGATGACCTTATCGCCGCCGACGGCATCTGAAGCAAGCCTGACGCCAAGAATGTATTTCTTCATCCATGCATCAACATGACCGAACATGGGATGGTCGAACGAATGGATCGGCTTAGGGTCGCGCCAACGCTCCCAGAGTGTTGTCGCCCCCTGACGCTCCATATACAGCCATCCGGGGAACTCTTCTCGGGATACCACCGCAGAAACTTTGTCCCAAAGCCCATTCGCAGCAAGCTCCTCAAGAAGAAAATTCGTGCACTGAAGTCCCGTCGATAGCGCATTCCCGCGCTCTGCCACAGCGTCGGCGAGGAGCCTTGCCGCACGTTCTCGGTCATCCACAAGGCCGTATCTGAGTCCAAACGCCTGACCGCCCTGCGTCAGACGTCCGCCGACAAGCGAATCCTTCACATGCCGGGCTTTGAACGCCGCACGTGCCTTTGCCGCCTTCTGCTTCCATCCGAATGCCTCGCCGACACACCCAAGTCGTTTTGCGAAAAGCTCGAGAAAATCAAGATAGCGCACCCAGTTGGCCTGAGCGCTCAGAGCATTGTCAACCTTGTCGAGCGCAAGATGGTCGCCTATACAGGTAGGGATGGCATCGTCGGGGAACTTCTCCGCAAGGAGTCCGGCGTAGCGAGCCATAACCGGATATGCCTCGGCGGTTGTGGCAAGATCGCCGTAATGCGTATAGAGAAGGTCAGCAAGAACAGGCACTCCCATCGCCCAGCCTATCCCGCCGGACCGTCCACCATATCCGCCATCGTTTATGCCGATATACGGAGCTGTGTCGGTGAACCATCCATCGGCACGGGCTTCATCGAGGTTGTCTCGAACCGTCTTTCGGTAGAATTCGCGCATGTCGAAGTTATGGATGAACGCTTCCGCACAGGCCGCCACATCTGCTCCGTAGCCATACTTCTCGCGTGCGGGGCAATCCGACTGCACACTCATGATGTTGTTTAGGAACGTCCGGCGGCATATCCGGTGAATGGCGTTCAGGCGCGGGTTCGAGCATTCGAACGAACCATTTTCGGCAACGGCGCTCGACATCTCAACCTGCCGAAGGTCTTCCAGTGCAGGTCTGGCGGCAAGTCCAATCACCTCCATGTACCGGAATCCATGGAATGTGAAACGCGGCTCGAAGATGAACTTCTCCGGTCCGGCGGCAATGACCGTATCGACCTGTTCGGCATATGGGATCTGTCCATAGCACGCCGAACGCGCAAAAAGGACCCCGTTGGTGAGCGCCTCTCCCTGACGGAAACTCACGGCATCACCTCGCTTAAAGCCTCTTAGACGGGCACGTACGACGCCGGTACGATTCTCGCCAAAATCGACGAGCCACACGCCGGGCCGAACCGGACGGACCGATTTGGCCGAATGAACTCCACGCACAGTGACGAGCGGAGCCGTATTCTCCTCAATACGTCCAGAAGCACCTTCTACAATTCTGACCGGTTTCCACTCACGGTCAACAAGCCGCATGTCGCGCTTCTCGCCCATGTAGACGGAGTTGTATACGACATTGCCCTCTGCAGCGGTCCAAAACGGATCAGAAACTATAGTCGCAGAGTTTCCGTCCATATACTCAAGCCGCAGCCATACCTTGACGCACGGATCCCCGACCGCAAGCGTACGGCGCATCCGCAGACCGAAATTCTCAAGCGGATATGGATTGCGCCATCCGTTGCCGAGTGCGATTTCAATGCGGTTAGTCACGCCCGAAAGAAAACCGGTTATGTCGTAGGTGTCGGCAAGTATCCGTTCACGATACGGCGTCCACTGCGAAATGGCAGTGGAGGTTACAGGCCGACCATTGACTGAAACATCATAGAATCCAAGTGCCGCAATGCGTACCGTTGCGCGGGAAAGCGGTTTGGAGAGAAGAAAGTTCCGCGCCACTACCGCATTGCGGCGCGGGACGAAAGTTTCCATTCCGCCACCGCCCTGCTGGGTAAGACCTGTAATCCACTCTGCCGTTTCATTTTCACCCCTTGATGAGGGAATCCCTGCAAACACCATTAAAGATGAAAAAAAGCAAAATGAAAATAACGTTCTCATGCCTTATGCTTAAGGAATTTCACCCATTTGATGGCTGGTTCAAGAGAATCGGGGCGTCCTTCAGCCTCCACAATCCACCACTTCTGAGCATGCTCCGTCTTCATGTATGCAAACACATCATCCCACGGCACACATTTGCCGCCATCTGTAGGCGGAACCCCCAAGACACCATCAACAGTCGGAACATTTTCCTTGGCATGAATCGAATGGTGTCGGTTAGGATATTTTCTGAGAAGCGCAACGAGATCTTCACCTGTATTAAACGTGTTTCCTGTGTCAATCTGCTGCTGAAGAAGCTGAGAGGCGTCGCTGTATATTACATCCCATGCCGACACACCATTGTACCGGGTCGTAAAATGATGATATGTCGTATGAATGCCGACCTTTATTCCGTATTTGGCGGCAGCTTCAGCAGCGAGCCCCATATCATGGCCAAACTTACGGTACGCATCTTCAGAATCCCGCTTCGCATGCGGAGTCGTAATACTCTCTATTCCAGCTTCGGCACAGAAATCCAAAGTGCGCCTCAGTTCATCGCCAACAAGCGCGACATCACCATTCACGTGCGTACCCGCAGCAGCAAGACCTGCATCTGCAAGAAGTCTACGCAATTCCACAGCGGACTTTCCATTGTACCCAGCAAACTCCACACCATCGTATCCACCAGCCTTGAGAGCTGCAAGATATCTGACCGGATCCTTCCAGAATATCTTGTGAATGGAGAAAAGCTGTAAAGCATAGCGCGGTCTATCGCAACCATCACATGTACGACATCCCGCCGCCGCAAAAAGTGCCGTCGATCCGATAAGCTGAAGGAATTCACTGCGTTTCATCTATATGTGTTCTCCCAAACTGAAATTGCGTAGACTTCTTCTCTGAAACGAGATGAATGGTATCACACACCAAGGATTTAAGTCAATTAAAAACTCGCTATATCTTCAATAAATCCCCCCCCCCCTGATTTTGTGAATTAAGAAAATTATGTCACCTCCAACTCCATTATCTGGCCTAGCGCTATATACGCCTCACTTCATCCAATCCCCCCCCCAAAAAAAAAAGAAAGGCCAGTCCCTAATCCAGGACTGGCCCTCCAGTTCATGAAGCCGTGCTTACTCCCACTCGATCGTGGCGGGCGGCTTCGGGGTGATGTCCCACACAACACGGTTCACGCCCTTGACCGTGGTGGCGATCTTCTCGGCG
This sequence comes from Kiritimatiellia bacterium, assembly GCA_045595285.1. Taxonomy (GTDB): domain Bacteria; phylum Verrucomicrobiota; class Kiritimatiellia; order RFP12; family UBA1067; genus UBA1731. Next base: position 28,115 of record JAZOAC010000123.1, read on the forward strand.
ACCTTAGTCACGAACTTGAACGGCAATTCCACGATACCCGCCTTGACGAACTGTGAGGTGGAGACCGCGCGGATTGCGATGGCGTAGCCGTACGTACGAGCTCCGTTCTTGACGCCGACCGTACGAACATTCGTCATGACAGCGAAAAACTGCTGAGCCTTCTTGTCGAGCTTAGCCTTCGCCATTTCGTCGCGGAAGACAAAATCAGCCTTGCGGAGAATGTCCAGCTTCTCCTTGGTGAGTTCTCCGAGACAGCGCACCGCCAGACCCGGTCCAGGGAACGGCTGTCGCTGAACCATATGCGTGGGAATGCCAAGAGCCTTGCCGACAGCGCGCACCTCATCCTTGTAGAGATACTTCACAGGTTCGACGAGTCCCTCGAACCCCATGTCCTTGGGAAGGCCGCCAACATTGTGGTGTGCCTTCACCGCCTTGTGTCCTCCGACTCCGGATTCGACGATGTCGGGATATATCGTGCCCTGACCGAGGAACTCGACGCGGCCAAGTTTTCTTGCCTCCTCCTCGAACACGCGGATGAACTCGCCACCGATAATCTTGCGCTTCTGTTCAGGGTCGGTGACGCCCTTCGCCTTTTCAAGGAAGCGCTTCTCGGCGGAGATGCAGATGAGATTGATTCCGAACTTACCCTTGAATATCTGCCTGACCTCCTTGGCCTCGTTTAGGCGCATACAGCCATGATCGACAAACACGCAAGTGAGGTTCTTTCCGATGGCCTTGTGCAACAGGACGGCACATACTGACGAATCGACTCCGCCGGACATGGCGAGCAGCACCTTCTTGTCCCCGACCTGTGCGCGAATTGCTTCGATTTCGTTCTTGATGTATGCCTTGACATTGAGTTTTTTGCCAACCTTGGCAAGGCGTTCCTTCTCGGCTTTGTTCATGGTAGTGATACCTTTCTGTATTATCGGCGCTATTTCACCGTTGGACACGTATTATATCACATCCTGTTTTTGAGTGTTTGAGTTTTTGGATGTCCCGTATGGACGGTGACAAGACAAAGTAAATGCGACTACCCGCGAAGCGGGGCGTGGCATTTACTTTGTCGTACGGCATAGTTGCATTGAATCCGCCTTATAGGCGGGGGTTGCATTCACTCTGCCTTATAACGAATATTACTAAAAGGAATAGAAAGGAATATTCTCTCCTTCCCTATGCCCCCATGGGGGC
>JAZOAC010000124.1:0-16040 GCA_045595285.1 Kiritimatiellia bacterium
GTTTGGACTGATTCTCAAGATTATGGTGCGGACGAAATCTTATATACTACCTGAATTGTGCTATTTGACAAAACCAATCGGTTAATACGTGAAATTATAATTCTTTTCGAGGTCTATCCCCAGTTGTTCCTTGCTATCTCTTCCCTGCGCTGACGCGCAAGGATGGAAAGTCGCGTCTTTAGACAATGCCAGAAAATTTCGCATGAAATTTACAGTTGCTGACCCTGTTGGCTCCGGTCCCGTCCGCCGCGGGCGCAGGTGAAATGCTCCGCGGGCGTCGGCGGGGATGGTGACCGCATAGGGGTTGTTTATTCCTATGGAGTTCGGGGATCACGATTGCGGGCGCGGCGGATCGGGTGGATGCCGTGGTGATTGGATTGTCGGCAATGGGCTTTGGGAGTGTAGGTGTAAATAGTCTGCCATTGTGGTCAGCGGAAGTCACAGTAGCGATTTGCCGATACTTGACGCTTATGGAATCAGCGACAGATTTCTTTTCGCCACTGTGACATGGTCATGCCTGTCTTGGATAGGAAAAACTTTCTCAGGGAATTCGCGTTCTTGAAACCGCAAAAGTTCGAAATCACCTTGAGCTGAACGGTTCGTTTCTGCAAAAGTTCTTTTGCGCGTTTTAGGCGTTGCTCCTGGATTGCTTCGAGAATGGATTTCCCTGTTGCTTTTCTGAACATTTTTTCTGCAAAAGTTCTAGAGCAAGGGAATGACGAGAGAATTTCCCTTGCCGTAAGGCCATTGGTCGAATCCGCGTCAATGCGCCGGAGTGCCTCCGCGATTTTTTCGTCGAATACAGACAGGTTTTTCAGCGATTCACGATGGACAAGGTGAAGGGGCTCAAAGAATTGGACCCTGGAGTTGGCTTGAATCTTTTCTTTGTTTATGGCTTTCATCAGGAGGATTGCCGCAGTTCGTCCACCGCCCCTGAAATCTGGTGCAATGGAAGAGAGCATGGGGGTCGTTCGCTCGCAGATGTCCTTCGAGTTATCGACTCCCACTATCCCGATTTCATCCGGAACGCTTTTCCCAAGATATCTTGTGGCGGCAAGGACGATTTCGCAAGTCTCGTCATTGGCCGCGAAGATTCCACAAGGCACGGACAGTGAATCGACAAAATGGCGCAGTTTTCTTTGATACCGTTCGTTCTCGACGGCTGAAGCAAAGTCGTCGCCTGATGGGAAAGAAAATGTCTGAGGCGTAAGTCCGTTCAGTCTAGCGGCCTCGCAAAAGCCCCTCATTCGCTCGTCGCTCCAATACCGTTTGCAGGGATAAGGGATGCAGGCAAGATGTTCGTAGCCTGATTTGAGCAATTCTTTTGCGGCCATAAAACCTGTTGCAAACGAATTATGAAATACGGTCAGAGAAGTTGAAGGCAGTTCTCCTGGGACACTGTCTATGTAGACGCAGGGACGCTTATGCAGGTTTTGCGCGTTGATTCGGCTGTTGCTGAATCGTCCGCAGTTGATGATTATGCCGAGCGGGTCCCAGAAGCCAACCAATTTCTCGATGTGCTTCGCGTCAGGAGGAGTTTCGATCAACTGCACATGAATGCCGAGCGGCTCGGTAACATCTCTTATGCCTACGAAAAAATCAGAGATGTTGCTACGTTCGCGCGTTTCAAGGTAGAGAATCGTGTTCATGCCTATTAGTTTAACAGGTTTTTAAATGGTAGTATAACAGGTTTTTAAATGGGATGCAAATCGAAATGAAAAGGGATGTTGCCAACGGGTGTATGTGCTACAATACAATCAAATTAATCCCAATAAAAGGAGACACCTATGAAGAGATTGTTGATGCTGTCGATCGTGGCTGGTCTGACGACAAGCCTCTGGGGTTCGATTGGTAATTATACGAGTTACGTCACCGCCACCATGGGAGACAGTACGGCGCAATCGGGAACTGTAGCCGATACATGCTTTACAAATAAGACACATTGGTCGGATGGCCTACAGCCGAGTAGCGACAAGCGCTATTATTCCAACGGCAAGGATTTGATTGCTCCGACGGCAGGCGGACAGGTGACATTTGATGACGGGACGACTGGCAAGTTACGGGCCTTTCGTGGCGAACGCCTGGCGGTCGGGGGTGGAGGTTATCTGGCGTTTCGCGCGACAACAGAAGACGACCCGATTGCATTCCCGAACGCTGGATTGATCCTTGATCAGAAATCGGTATTGCGAAATTGGGCGGGGTCTGGTCGCCATACTCATATTGCCGGTCGGATAACGGTAATCGCGCCCGAAGGCCAAACGGTTGGTGACTGTGCGTCTTATGATTGCTTGGCTAATTACGATGGCATTACAGCCCATATTTCTGCGGCTCTCATTTCGGAGTCAACTGCTTATTTCTCAGTACATGCACAACCCGGCCTTAGCAAAGAAAACTATGACATCTATCTGGCAAAGGCGCCGTTTTACGTTGAGCTTTCAGGAGACAATGCCGGTTATTTGGGTGCAATCGCCATTGAACGCTATTCGGTCTTGACGCTTAAGTCCTCGCTCGCGAATGCGACGGTCTATGTCGGTCATCATGGTTGGCCGTTTACACCTGTGGATCCGGATTCGGGAGATGCGGGTGTGCTGAACTCGTCCGCATCTTCGTCCATAGTCGTCGGCAAGGCGGTTGTCAACGGCGGTACGATTGGTGCTGCGGCATCGTCCGTCTTGTCGATTGGCGAACTCGAGCTGAACGGGGCCGTGCTTAGGCCCAACTTCGATGCGGTGCATGGGGCATGTGGCAAGATTGCCGTTACGGAGAAGCTGACTGTGAATCGGCTGCCTGTTCGGATCCGACTTAACGCGGATCCGGTTGGTAGATATGAGGTGCTTTCCTGGCCGGTTGGCGATTCGACGAACCTGACATTGTCAGACTTTGACTTTGGCGATACATTGAAGGTATCTGTTCCTGAAATGCTCGTTTCCGACGGCATTGCTTCGCTTGTCCTTGACAGCACGGAAGTGACGATGACGAAAAATGATGGGACGGAAAATGATGGCGTCAACGATACGGCTTTCACCGATGCCAAGAACTGGTCGGACACGACAATTCCTCATAGCGATGCGCGGTACTCGGTAAATGGCAAGCAGATTGTCTCCCCGCGGAATTATGTCGCGGATTTCCAATATGCGGATGGGCCGGCACCGAATACGACTTTCCATGGCAAGCGACTGCGGTTGCCGCAGAGTTCCTTGCTCTGTCTTTGCTTTCCGTTAGGATCAGCCGACGGCGTGACCTTCCCGAATGAAGGATTGTTGATGGATGGCGGCACAATCCGCCTGTGGTCGACCGACAGAACGAAGATCAATGGTACGATTCGGGTTCTGTCCGGGGAGTCCGGACAGAGCGGCTCTCGTGCAGGAGTCGACGGTTCCGCGAACAAGGTCCACAAGGGCGTTGAAATCGCGGCGTCGCTTTACGGTCAGTCGGAGGCAGCGTTCTACGTGTCCTATCAGCCCTCGCTTCCCGCGGGATATATGGACTACGAGATCCCGTTCCGCTTCAGCGGCGAGAATTCCGGTTATCTCGGCAAGATCATCGCAGAACCCGGTATGACAGTATTCCTCAACAGTGCGCTTGTCAACGGAACTCTTCAGCTAGGGGGGACGGGATATCCGAAGGCGGCGCTGGAATCACTCGACAGCGGGAAAAACGGCGTTCTCACGACAGAGACGCCTGGCGCCGTGGCAATTTCCAACCTTGTCGTCAACGGCGGAAGTGTAAATGTGCCTGCGACTTCTACATTCGCACTTCAGTCGCTGACGCTGAACGGCGGCTTCGTCCGGCTTGCCGCCGGTGAGACGGATACGCCGGCACTTGGGATGGCGGGCACTGTTTCCGTGACGCATCCGACGACCGTTACGATTCCGTCTCGTCCGAAGAAGCGCCAGGCGATTTTAAGCGCCTCGGCGTCGTCTGCGCTGAATGCAGCTGACTTCACGCTGACGGGGCCCTCGGGCGAGACGCTTCGCGACGTGGAGTTGCAGGTCGTTGAGGAGTCCGGACGGAAGACGCTTTTTGCCGTTCGCATTCCAAGGGGCATGGTTCTGATCTTCAAGTAGGTTCAAAAAGGAGGTTCAAATGCGAAAGCCGTTTCTTCTTGTCGCTACCGTCAGTTGCGCCCTGGTCCTGCCGGCCAAGGATTTTAGTGTAAGAGATTTCGGTGCCAAAGGTGACGGCATGGCGGACGATACGGCTGCCGTGCAGCATACAATCGACGCCTGTGCGGCGGCTGGCGGCGGACGCGTTGTTGTTGAGAAAGGTGTCTACAGAATCCGTCCTGTCATGCTGGCGAGTGACATTGATTTGCATCTGGCGGGCGGTGCGAAGTTGCTCGGTTCTGGTGACTGGCGTGACTATCCCAACCGTGGGAACTTGAAAAAAGTTGTCGGCAGCAAAATGCCGCTCGGTCGTGACAGCGCGCTGATCACGGCAGACGGCGCTCGCAATGTGTCGATTACGGGCAATGGGGTGATTGACGGCAACGGGCGTTCGTTTATGCGCGAGTTGACGGTCGAGGAGTGGAAGGATGGCCTTGACCTCGGCTTTAAATATCGCATCGTCTATCCACATTGGGGACGATGGCGGTTTGTCCGTATTGGCGACCTTGATCAGGCTCCTGGGCGTACCATATTGTTGACGGGATGTACGGATGTGACGGTTCGCGATGTGACATTAGAGGATTCCGCCGTCTGGGGGTATTTAGTGAATGACTGTGATCGCGTGACCTTTGACAACTGCAAGGTGTTCAACCAAATTTATAGCGAGGGAACCGATGGCATTCACGTGAATTCCTCGCGCGACGTCACCATCTCGAACTGTACAATCGAAAGTGGTGACGACGCGCTTTGTTTCAGGGCCAGCAACCAGTATAATCCAGAGAAAAGGGCATGTGAGCGCGTAACGGTCGTCAATTGCCGTCTGCGATCGCACGCAAATTGCATTCGTCTGGGATGGGAGCGCGATGGTGTCGTACGCGACTGCACATTCTCGAATGTCGTCATGCACGATTCGTGGCGCGGAATCAATGTCTGGATCAATCCGCCGACGAATTATACGGCGGTTTGCCGCGGGGACGAGACGTCGTTGGTGGAGAATGTGGTCTTTTCCAACATTGTCATGGACCGCATCTACCGGATGCCGATTACCGTGCAAGTGCATGACTACGCTGGTGTTAAGGAGGATGCAGTTCGCAACCTGACGTTTGCCAACATAACGGCCAGATCGTATCTTGGCTTGGAGTTCATGGGTTGTGAGAATCGGCCGTTGCGGAACTTTACGTTTATAGGATGTCGTTTCACGCGAGATGCAGGTGTTAAATACGAATGGGATAAGACGGCATTCAGGCCGTTTGCCGCACCGTATTGTTGCCGCGACTTCAAGTTTGACAGTTGCGAGTTTGAAGATCGTTGACGCACGTCTCGCTTGCTTCGGGATTTCTTTGGAACTGTTGATGGATTTCAGATGAGTTTATGAACGGAAGCGTTTGCAAACAGGACGTTTTGTCTCTTGGAATCGTGTTGATTGCCTGTGTCATGCAGGCTGCAGACATTCGTGACAGGTTTGACTTTGCCAAGGTCGGGCCTCCTGAATATTGGCCGATGCGGCGGGAACTGCGCGATTTCTTTCCCTCGTACAGCCAAGGCGATCCCACGGACCCCGGGGTGGTTCGTCATTGGAAAGAGGTGTGGCAGGAGCTGCAAGACTGGATCAAGACGCATCCGAATGCGGACGCTTTGGATGTCAGATGTGAGAATTACCGCATCATTGGGCGGACTTTCTTGCCGATTCTCTTCAAGGAGTCTCCTTTTTATTTCGAAGCTTGCGTGCAGGGGGGATATTATGGCGTTGACACCTTTCACATGCTAATGCCTTTCTTGCGCGAAGTGCCGATGCCGGGTTACGCGACGGACAGGATATGCAGACGCTTTTACAAAGAGAAGAACTGGATTCCGCCGGAGGACTTTGAGGTCTTGCATGAACGCAGCAAGCAGTTGTATTCGTATATCTGCGGACCGTTTGTTGACGAGTGCCACACCGCGCCTCCGACTCGAAAGATACTGGACGGGGGGTTCCGGGGAATCAAGGAGAAAGTCGATGAGGCCATTCGGACTTGTCCGCCTGGTGACGCGGAGGGGCGGCGTTATCTGGAGGCGATGGCGTTAGGACTCGAGACGATCCATGCCATCCAATTCAAGTATCGGGATGAGGCGCTGCGACGAATTGAGGCGGGGGCCTCGGGCGAGGAACTTAAGCGTCTCAGGCGTATCGCCGACAGTGCAGCTCGTTGCCCGTGGGAGCCGCCGCGGACGTTTTTCGAGGGGCTCAATACGCTTGGATTTTGCCGGGAGATCTTCGCGTATGTCGATGGGTTGCTGAACAATTGTTCGTACGGGCGCCTTGACGCCTGGCTTATCGGCCTTTATCGTGCTGACATTGCGGCGGGGCGTCTGACGGAATCGGAAGCCCGTGACCTGCTGCGCCGCTTTATGCTGATGAGCGACTGTACGGAAGACGGGTTCACGGAGGCCGACAAGGATCTGACGCACGAGAAGGACGCGCCATTGACGCTGGGTGGCTGTGATGATGAGGGGTCTGTCGTCTGGAACGAGCTGACACGCATGGTTCTGGAGGAGCATCAGCGGATGAAGGTGATCTCTCCGAAACTCCATGTTCGATTCTCCGCTAATTCACCCGAAGAATATCTGGAAGCCCTTGCCAGGGAAGTGATTGAAGGGCATTGCGTGTTTGCGATGTTCAACGATGATGTGCATATTCCCGGTTTTGTCCGACAGGGGTATCCCATTGCCCGTGCGCGCGATTATGAAGGCATTGGTTGCTGGGAGGGGTATGTGGCTGGCGATACGGACATCAGTGCCGTCAATTACACGAGCGTTTTCCAGCCTTTCGTCGCATCGATCTATACGGATGCCGAGAAGATGCGCAAGGTGCGCGTGCAGATCGTTCCGATTGCGGGATGTCGGAACATGGAAGAACTCAAGCGCGTTTCATTTGGCAATTACATACGGTTCCTTCGCGACCTGGTATCTGATTATGCGCGGTACGGTCGTTATTTTGCGAAAGTCTCGCCGCGTCCCCTGTTTTCGGCTTGCCTTAATGGATGCATTGAGCGCAGGCGCGATGAGTTCGACCTCGGGCTTGATTATGCCCAACGGACGATAACGATAGGCTTCCTGGCCAACACGGTGGACTCGATGCTGGCAATCGAAAAGGTCGTCTACGAGGATAAGTTTGCGACCATGGAGGAGTTCCTCGCTGCGGTTCGCTCGAATTGGCAAGGTGAGCGTCATCAGGCGATACGGCGTGAAGTGATGAAGGCGCCCTGCTGGGGGGACAATTCGGAGAAGTCAAACGCGCTTATGAAATGGTGGATTGATTCGATTGCCGAAAGCCTAGAGGGGCTGCGGACCGATCAGGGTGGAGAGTATCGCCTTTCCTGCATGATCTATCGCGAGTATATGGAATGGGGTGCGAAGACGCCGGCAACGCCGGACGGGCGATATGACGGCGAACGATTTGCGCAGGGGTTTGCGCCAAGTGATTTGAGGTGCCGGGCTGGAATTGGAGATCTTTTCAACGCCATCGGATCTCTTGATCACACCAAGTTGTGCGCGTCAAATGCGAATCTGACTTTTGGTGGCGAGGATTTCTCACCGGCTACGCTCGCAGCGGTCTTTCGTGTCTTTGCGGAGAAGGGGGCGCATCTTCTGCAGCCGAATTGCAATGCTGTCGAGACACTGCTTGACGCCCAAAGGCATCCGGAGCGGCATCTTGACCTCATGGTCAAGGTTTGCGGTTTTTCGACACGCTTTGTTACTCTTTCTCCGCGGTTCCAGCAGGAAATCATTGATCGACATCGTTTAAAGTGATTCGCTTGGAGCAATGGGATGGGCTGGTAACATGTTCGAAAGGAGGAACGAGATGAGGCAAGAGCGTATGATTTGTGGATTAATTGCGATATCCCTGATGACTTTGCGGAAAGCAGTCCGGAGATTTGTTACAATTCAAAGAAAGCAACGTTTTATGAAACTCAATCTGATCGTCATAGGTTGCGCCTGTTTGGAGCTTGTGGGGAGCTTGTGGGGACAGACCCTGTTTGCGATGCAGCTTTGGGAGTTCCAGCGGCGTGGCGCCCCGTTGTTTGCATTCTGGACAGCAGGAGAGTGGACAAACGCCAGCGGTAAATGGCGCATGGCGTACAAGCGTCCTGGCGACAGCATGGAGAAACGCCCCATCGTTTTTCGTTGGCCGGGAAAACCCCTTAAGGAACCGGTCTGGGTTGACCTTCTGACCGGCAAAGTTTACGCTTTCCCGCGAGACCGCATGATTTCCTGCACGGACGGCCTTGTGTTCACCGATGTTCCTGTGTATGATTCTCCGTGCCTTATTACAGAGCGAACGGCAATCGATATCGTTCCTGCGGCTGGTGATGATAAATGTTGCCGCGATTTGACGAGGTATGTGCTGCCGCTGATGGGGTCTGACAGTTCGTTTGAATTCTCGACCGGCAATACGTATCCTGCCGTGGGGCGGCCTAACGGGATGCACTTGTGGACCTTGCAGACCGGCAAGAACGGTAGCGGCTGGATTTACGGCTATCGGGATACGCGGATTCGCGGCATTCGGCTGACGCATGCGCCGAGTCCGTGGATTAATGACCATGCGGCATGGAGCTTCCTGCCGCTTGTGCGGGATGCTGTCGGTGAAGAGGATCGCGCCTCGTGGTTCACGCACAAGGCGGAGATCGTCGAGCCGCAGCGTCTCAAGGTCTATCTCGCGGACGACGATACGACCGTGGAACTCACAGCGACGGAACGAGCCGCGCTTGCCCGCATTGTTTATCCGGCAACAGAGACGCCGTATTTGGTCGTGGACGCATTCGGAAAGGGCAACCGGGTGGACATTGATGCTGCGGCGCGGCGCATCACCGGGAAAAGCGCTTTTTCGTCGTTTGTCCTTGAATTCGACCGCGAATTTTCGGTAGCGGGCGGTGACGGAACCAGTCTCGCCCGGATCAAGTTTGCGCCGATGGTGCGCGGCGAAACGGTGACGGTCCGGATGGCGTCGAGTTTCATTTCGCAGGAGCAGGCCGTGCGGAATCTCGGCGAATTGGGCGACGGCGACTTCGGGCGGCTTGTCGCAGACGGGAAGGCGGCATGGAACGAGCGATTGGGGCGCATCGCCGTTGAAGGTTCGATCGACGATATGCGCAAGTTCTATACGTGCCTTTACCGGACGCAACTCTTCCCGCTCGTCTTGCACGAATTCGACGGGAACGGCGCCGCTGTCCACCGCAATCCTGAGACAGGACGCGTGGAGAAGGGGCTCTACTACGCGGGAACCGGCTTCTGGGATACGTTTAGGGCGCTTTTCCCGCTTCTCAATTTTGTTTATCCCGACGTGAATGCGAAGATGACGGAGGGGCTTCGAAACTGTTGGCGGGAATGCGGCTGGTTGCCGGAATGGTCGAGCCCCGGGATACGCAACTGCATGATCGGCAACAATTCCGCAAGCGTCGTCGCCGACGCCTGTCTCACGCCGGGCGTCGTCTCGCGTGAAACGGCGGAGGATCTCTATCAGGCGTTGCTCCATGGGGCAAACGCGGTGAAGGAAGGGAATGATTCTTGCGGTCGCGCCGGGTGGGAGCCTTACAACCGCCTCGGCTATGTGCCGCGTGATGTTGGTGTCAGGTATTCCGCTGCGAGAACGTTGGAATATGCCTACAACGACTGGTGTATTGCACGCCTTGGTGCTGCGTTGGGGCGTCCGAAGGAGGAGGTTGACACGTATTTCAAGCGAAGCGGAAACTGGCGCAACATTTTTAATGCCGACTGCGGACTGATGTGCGGGCGCGCCGCAGACGGTACGTTTGACGCCTCGTTCGATCCGTTCGAGTGGGGAACCGATTTCATCGAAGGGTGCAGCTGGCACTATACCTGGAGTGTTTTTCATGATGTCGCCGGGCTTGCGAAAGCGATGGGCGGCAAGGCTGCGTTCGCAAAGAAACTTGACGAGGTGTTCTTGCTGCCTCCGGTTTTCAGAGGTTATGATGGCCAGACGATACACGAGATGCGCGAGATGCAGGTAGTCAATTTCGGGCAATACGCCCACGGAAACCAGCCGATCCAACACATGATCTATCTCTACGACTGGACGGACGAGCCGCGGAAGACGCAGTATTGGGTGCGTGAGGTGATGGACCGGCTCTACAAGGCTGCACCGGACGGCTACTGTGGCGATGAAGACAACGGACAGACGTCCGCGTGGTTCGTCTGGAGTGCGCTTGGGATGTACCCTGTCTGCCCGGGCTCGGGCGAATACGCACTGGGGACGCCGCTTTTCGAGAAGGCGATAGTCTCTTTTCCCGGCGGGAAGGAGCTCGTCGTTTCTGCGCCGGGAGTCTCGGCGACGCGGCGCTATGTGAAGCAAGTGGCATTGGAAGGCAAGGTCGTGCAAGGCAACTTTCTCAAGGCGTCTGACTTGACCAATGGCGGCGAATTGTCGTTTGTGATGGCGGAGTGAAATCAAACGTCTGGAACTTGCGGGACCCTTCGGGATGAAATTCCGAAGGGGAGCAGGTTGATTTTTGAAATAACGATGGGGTGAGGCGTGATCGTGTCACCCCGTTTGCGTGTCTCTTTGTCGATGGATGCACCGGCTTGACTTCGTCATGTCCGGAAAAGGAGTTTTTGCACCGGAAAGAAATACATAAAACATGAAGCCATTGGCGCGTCGGAAACGGCGCGTTTTTTTGTAGTCTCAAATATATTTCATCAGCCTTTCGGCATTGCGCCGGAGGGTCTTTTTTTTTTGCCGTCGGGCCGTTTGGTCCGGCGGCTTTTTCATTTCACTTTCCCGTGGCCGGGTGGCTGCGGGAGTTCAACAAAACCCAAAAAAGGAGCCAGATATGGCCAACAGAAATACGAATCCCGGCATCGGCAAAAACGCCGATTCCGGAGTTATGCACAACCCCCAGCCCTCGCGCGCGCGTACGCACGCACGCGTGGTGAGACCTACGGGGATTCTTATTAAAGAATCCCTATTAGACCTACCAGGCGCGCGCGCACGCGTACGCGAGGAGAGCGCCGATTTCACCGCATGGCGAGTGAAAACCTTTGGCGGCGATTTCGATCCTGTGCGCGAAGCGGTAGAAGATGCCATCGCTGAATTTAGCGATAGGCAAGCAGCCCGCGACCGTTCTCTCTGGCTCAAGATCGCCAACGAGATTGGCTATGAAGCATTTCGTGATCTGTACTTGGAACAGATTTCGATTATGCGCGAATGCAAGCTGCGCAATCCATCCGCCGCCTTCCAAAACCGCCTCAACCGTTACACAAACCATTCTGCAAAGAAGGGCGGTGTGGCATGAAGGATCGCATGACCATGGGCTTTGCCGCCGATGCAGCTGAATCAGCTGCGCTTACGATTGCAGATGGCCGCGCCACCGAGCGCATTGTCGAAGCTTGCGATTGGCAGGATATCCGGACAAAAGAAAAGAACTGTATCGACAACGCTCTACGCAAACTCAATGCACATGACCGTGCTTTTGCCCGCGCAGTTCTGGGCGGCAAATCGTGGCGTGATTTGGGTGTTTCCAGACAGGCGTATAGCGTCAGGCTGAAAAAAGTTGAAAAAGTTATTTCAGCCCGATAAACAAGGGGTGAAATGCTCATTCACGGAAGTGCGCAGTCGGATTTTTGATTGACGTACCCCCTGTTTTGCCGACTGTTTATGAGGGGGCATGTGATTCCCGCGAGCCGTAAGGTTACTTCGTCTCCGGGAATCCGCCCCACGGGTTCGCTCCGCATAGCGCTGGGCGAGAGGTGTTTTCGGGTCCCTCCCTACAGGCGGCACTCGTTCGGCTCACCTTCCAGTGTATGGTCGGCTCGCGATTGCCAAGGCAATCGGCGGCCTCAATCGCCGAAATGCCGTGCCGCCCTTCGGGCGTCCCGCGCAACACCTCTCGCCCATTACAAGCTACGCTCGCTTTGAAGGTGTGCTTGCGCACTTGGAAAGTGGCAGAGGAATGAGCCAATTTGATCTTTGACAACTGAATCGCAAAACAACAACGGCAGGTGCTCCACGACACGGAGCACACAAACCCATTTCGTAGTGCTTCGCGCTTTGCCGATGGCGAAGTGGGACGTGTGGGACGAGCGAGACGCGTGGGACGATGGTTTCTTGAAATTGGCTTTCGGAGCTTCGCGCTAGATTTAACCACATCATCTGCAAGGAGCTTCGCGCAGGATTTAGCGGCACCATCTGCAAGGAGCTTCGCGCTTTGCCGATAGCGAAGTGGGACGTGTGGGACGCGCGAGACGCGTGGGACGATGGTTTCTTGAAATTTGCTTTCGAAGCTTCGCGCAGGATTTAGCCACACCATCTGCAAGGAGCTTCGCGCATAAATCAGAATCGCAGAATGCAATGCATCCGGCAAGGAGCTTTGCGCAGGAATCAGAATCGCAGAATGCAATGCAACCGGCAAGGAGCTTTGCGCATAGAATTCCTCATGAGATGATCGAGGCATCTTTCATGCGCGAAGCTCTCCGGCATTTTCTTCTTGAAAATCAAATGTCCCACGCGTCCCACGCGTCCCACACGTCCCACCCACAAGCAGAAAGCAAAGCGCGAAGCACACCACACCCACCAACCAACAACAACCCACAACCAACAAGAAAGGAAACAAAAATGAAACTGAAAGTAAACTGGAAAGAGCTGGCGCGCCAGCTTTGGGCGGCGGTTCGCCCCGTCCTCTTGGGCGCGATAGGCGGCGGCATTGTGAGCTTCGCAAGCGGATGCTCAAGCCTCACGCCAAGCGACAAGACGCAGACGATGGGCGTGTATGCCTTCGGCATTCCCGGCATCGCCGTCATCACGCAGTCCCACCAAACCGCCGACAACGTCGGCAGCGACACGAACGCCGCCACGCAGTCGAACCCGGTGGAGGTGAGCGGGAAGTAAAGGATAAAGAGATGAGTGATGAGAGATGAGTGATGAGAGATGAGAGATGAGTGATGGGAGATGCCCTCGTTGCCCGTACGGCGGCGAATCGGGCAGCGGGGACGCAGCCCCTCCCACTTTGACATGGAAGCAGGAAAATTCCCCTGTATGGGGTAGCGGATTCTCCTGTACTCCCTCGGGGATTCTCCTGTACTCCCTTTCCAGTTCCCCTGATGGGCTTGCGGCGCGTCCGGCGGACGCGCCCTCACATTTCCCTTCCGCATGGTGCGGAGGGGATTAAACAACAAAGAAAGGAAACTACAAATGACAGAACCTAGATTCATAACAACCAAGGGTTCGACGTCCCTGACGGACAAACCCTACTACATCGGATTCGTGCAGCACGATTCGGTGATGACGAAAAAGGAGACGTACGAGTTCCTCGCGGAAAGGCTCGCGTTCTCCGAAGCGAACATCTGCGCGACGTTCCGCGCTCTTGCGGCCGCGCTCGAAATCAACGCGGCAAAGGGAGTGATCACCTTCTTCGACAAGGCGGGCGACAAGCAGGAAACAGTCTTCGGCGTCGGCGACTTCTCCGCTTCGGAGGACGGAAAGCGCATCGAAATCTCCGACGACATGCTCGTGGAGCATATGCGCAACGCCTGCTCGGTAGCGATGTCGGAACTCGACACGGAAGCCGACGCAACGGTCAATGTGACTCTTGCCGACGGCACCGAACTCACGCGCTCCATCTCCTTCGGAGAGTGAGGAGTCAGGGGTCAGTAGTTAGTGGTTAGCCGATAGTCGCTAGTCGTTAGTCCACAAATCTGCACTCATCCACACAAATCAATGAGGCACTTGCAAAACCAGGGAGGGGCAACGTCCTCGTTGTCCGCGCAACGGCGAATCGCGGGCAGCGGGGACGCTGCCCCTCCCGAATTTGCAGGGTTTTGCAAGTACCTCCAATCTGTGAGGATCTGTGCGGATTTGTGGACTCAAGCAAACCTTTGCGCCCTTTGCGACTTTGCGTTAAAAAAGATTCGTCAACTTCTACACGGTTTCATATTACACCACCCACATCACTTAGCAAAGTAGCCGCCGTTCTTGGGCGCACCACGAAATTCAATCTTACCATTATCCTTCAAGCCCTTAAGGAATCTGGAAATCGTAGGGATGCTCTTACCGGCAAGTGCAGCAAGGTCTTTAGAGCGCAATCCGGGGTTCTTTTCCACCAGCGACAACACTTCTGCGGCAAAATTTACTCTATCATTTACTCTATCATTTACTCTATCATTTACTCTATCATTTACTCTATCATTTACTCTATCATTTACTCTATCATCTTTTTTCGCAGACGACTTACTTTTCGGCATTGCGTCAGTAGTAGTCTCATTTTGCGGTCGCATGATCGTAAGTTTGACGCCTCCACAAAAAGCTTCGATTTTCGGAGCCGGAAGGTTCGCTTCCGCCAACGCATCACGAATCTTGTCTATTCCACGTCCCCATGATTCAATAAAACCTGCACGATAAAACACTGCGGCAATGTTCTTATTCCGAGGACGCGAGGAATGAACCCCCATCAAGGTTTTGACCGTATATCCATCAGGCAGATTACCTTCGTTCCACAAGACAATCCGGTCATCGTATACTTTCAGCTGGATATGCACACCGGTATAATCTTTGTGAATGATGCTGTTGAAGATTGCTTCACGAAGCGCCGATTCGGGAATCTCCAACTGTTCTATGCGCTGCAATCCCTCATAATGAATGGGAGAAGTAAGATATTTTGCCTTCAATATATCCATGACCCTGTCAGTCATCTGAAGGATGTTCCCCTCGACCGAATCCTGAATAATAAGATCAGATTCACGCCGCCCGAAGCGCCCGATTCTGAACTCCACACAAGGGAAAAACTTGAGCGGTCTTTTACCGAAAAGCAAAAGCGCGGCATTTTTGAGTCCACCAGCGCTATCTATCAAACCGAGAGACTCCAACACCTGTTCAACTTTCGTACTGTTCGTTTTAACATCTATGCGATGTGCAAGCTTTGCTTTTTCAATGAAGTAGCGGATAGCGGTGCGGTCAATATCCTTTAAAGTCGCATAATCATTTTTGATGTCATCCCAGGAACGTCCAAGCTTCTTCAAAATGAATTGCTGTAGCGCAACACCCGTCAACTCCTGTTTGGTCGTGCCGGAACGGTAATAGCAAACGCCATGATAAAGTATCGGAACAGAACTGGGCGAAACAACAATCTCAATAATCTCAACACCGTTTTTATCAACCAAATTCACATCTGGAACAATGCCTAGCAATGACACAATCTTATTTGGAATATCTTCCATCAGACGCTTCCCGTTTTCGACACCAACAGCCTTCCCGGAATCATCTACGCCGACAAGAAGCATTCCACCTTTTGCATTGGCAAATCCACAAATCTCTTTCAAGAATTCATCGCGCCACGACTGTTTGAATTCAACATTCTGCGTTTCTTTCCGTTTCATAAATACGTCCTTCTCATTAAAATACACTTTGGAACAACAATCGGCATATGGCGGCCGCCTTCGCGCCGCCTGCGACTTCAATCTCTTTTTTGTTCCACGGTTTCATCTTCGCTTAGAATTATACCAAAATCCACGCTTTGAAATGCAAAACAATAAAGTCGCTTATAAAAACACCCTAATCATCTTGAAACATCAACTAAGGCTTCAACATTCGCGACAAAATCATAAAAAACGCCTCGCAAGCTATTGAACAGTACGGAGAACCAAAAACCGTACAAAACATGCGGGGCGCACTCAACCATCCAACCCGAAAGGACAGGGGCATGAACAGTGATGCGAATTATATCTTTCGTTCCTGTGACGGAACGGTCGAAGTTACATCTCCACCGGATTTAAACGCTCGTGCCGCGTGAATTCGCAATCAATTCCAAAATCGAGTAGGGGGAGTTTTCTCCCCCTCTCACACCACGGAGCGTGCCTTTTATGGCACTGCGCGGTTTCAACTTTTCGGTAGTGCAAACGGTATCAAGCCAAGATTCCTGAACCATTCGTTTCCCATGGCTTTGTTGG